>NZ_CP017560.1:1562080-1874497 GCF_001753205.1 Sporosarcina ureilytica
GCGCATGGAACGATTCTAGCTAGTATGTTTTTTGCGGCTATTTCAGGTTCCGGACCCGCAACGGTTGCGGCCATTGGATCGTTCATGATTCCAGCAATGGCAAATAAAGGGTATGATAAAGGTTTTGCGGCTGCTGTTACAGCAACGGCTGGATCTATCGGTGTTATTATCCCGCCAAGTATTCCTTTTATCATGTTTGGAATCGTTGGTGGCGTATCGATTGGCGGACTCTTTTTAGCAGGGATCATTCCAGGTATCTTGGTTGGAGCTGTATTAATGATTGTCTCCTATGGCATTGCAAAAAAGCGAGATTTCCCGACAGAAGGAAAATTTCCAACTTTTATGGAAGTGGTAAAAGCATTTAACTATGCGAAATTTGCATTGTTGATTCCTGTCATTATTCTTGGTGGAATATATAGTGGGTTCTTTTCCCCTACTGAATCCGCTGCAGTAGCATGTATTTATGCGCTTATCATTGGTGTTTTTGTTTATAAAGAAATGAATTTAAGTAAAATTTATGATGCATTTTTAGAGGCTACACTCATCACGATTCCAGTGAATATTATTATTAGTTTTTCGATTTCCTTTGCCTATTTACTTAGTATTGAACGAATTCCAAGAACGATTGCCGAGTTCATTACAGGCATATCTGAAAATATGATCATTACGATGCTCATTATTAGTGCTTTCTTATTTGTAGTTGGAATGTTTATCGATACAATTTCTGCGGTGGTCATATTGACACCTATTTTACTGCCTGTTGCAACTGCTGTTGGTATGGAACCAATTCATTTCGGTGTCATTATGATTTGTAACTTGGCGATTGGATATGTTACTCCGCCACTTGGGGTAAATCTGTTTGTTGCTTCGCATATTAGTAAAGTGTCAATTGAACGGATAAGCCGCGCATTAGTTCCATTTATTATCGCAATGGTTGTTGTCGTGATTATACTTATTTTAATTCCGCAGTTGTCTCTGTTTATACCTAATATTGCTCTAAATTGAATGAATAGCATGTCAATCCTATAAGAATGCAAATAAAACACGATAGAAGGGAGCAGTCATTAAATGAGATGGAGAAAATATGTCAAACAAATCGCTCCATATGTACCAGGCAAGTCAATTGAAGCAGTGAAGAAAGAATTCAATCTAGATGCGGTACTGCGACTTGCCTCTAATGAAAACCCACTCGGCCCATCATCAAAAGCAGTCGACGCCATGCAGCAGGCAATGGCGGAATCGCATTTATATCCAGACCCTACGGCGGCTGAATTGAGAGAAAAGCTAGCAACGATTTATGGGGTTCTTCCAGAACAGATTATTACTGGAAATGGTGCAGATAATGTTATTTCATTTGTAATTAGTGCGTTTGTAAATGAAGGAGATGAAGTGCTTTATTGTACGCCAACATTCCCAGCCTATCGCTCTACAACGCTTTTAATGGGGGGGAAACCTGTTGAAGTACCTTTAACAAAGGAATTGACCTTTGATCTTGATAGCTTAAAAGAAAATATTACAGATAAGACAAAACTTATTTTTATTTGTAATCCAAACAATCCAACAGGTACGATTGTTGAATCAAATGCATTGGAACAATTTATTGCCAGTGTTCCTGAACATGTCACTGTCATTCTGGATGAGGCGTATATCGAATATGTTCGTAAAGAAAATTATTTAACTGGCATTGATTTTTTCAAGAAGGGCTATCCAGTGATTACGATTAGAACATTTTCAAAGTTTTATAGCTTGGCAGGTCTCCGAGTTGGTTATGCAGTTGCATCAGAGGAAATGTTAGCGCCTATGTTACGTCTTCGAGAACCGTTTGCAGTGAATCGACCAGCGATTGCTGCGGCTGTTGCAACATTGGATGATACGGAATTTACTGAAGATCATTTTGAAATGAATGAAGCGGAAAAACTAGCCTTATCTGAAAAGATGGAGGAGCTCGGCTTTACCGTCTATCCGTCATCAACGAATTTCTTATTCATCCATATTAAAAGTGACGCACAAGAGTTATTTAATGCGTTGTTGAAAAAGGGGATTATTATTCGACCATGTACCGGTTGGGGATATGATGAATATGTCCGAATTTCAATAGGTACGAAAGAACAAAATGAATTGTTACTGTCCACATTGAAACAATTAGAATCAGTTAAAACTGTTAGATAACGTTAATGGGAGGAATGATTTTTCATGGGAAAGAAAAGGGTTTGGATTTTGGATGATGAGTGGTTTACACATGAATTGGAAAAAGAAATATATACAGAGCATGATATTGAGTTTAAAGTGACAAGAAGTGAATCTTTTAAAAACGACTTTGAATCATTCGGAAAAGATGCGGACGGAATTGTTGCACAAGTTGGATTTAATTTTGGTGCAGCATACATCTCCCGATTAACAAAATGCAAAATTATCGCCTCTTCCGGTGTTGGATTTAACCATATTGATTTAAATGCATCCGCGCAAAAAGGGATTTATGTAACGAATATGGCAGATTACTGTATTGGCGAAGTATCAGATCATACAATTGCCTTAGCGTTAATTGTTTCTCGTAGACTTCGTGCTTATAATGAACAAGTGAAAAATGGGCAGTGGGATCCGTTAGATACATTACCAATTCATCGTCTACAAGGCAGAACAGTAGGACTTTTAGGGTTTGGTCGGATTGCTAAAGAAGTAGCGAAAAAGTTTAAAGTATTTGGTGTGAATGTGATCGCTCATGATAAATATGTTCCAGAAGAAGTGTTTACAAAACTCGGGGTCGAATCTGTCACATTGGAAGAATTGCTAGAGAGGTCAAATATTTTAAGTTTACATGTGCCATTAACGAAAGAAACAGAAGGACTTATTAATTATGAGCGCCTAAAGCAATTACAAAAAGGCTCAATCATCATTAACACGTGCCGAGGCGCAATAATAAATGAGGATGATTTAACTCTTGTCATTAAAGAAGGACATATTGCCGGAGCGGGACTGGATGTTTTAGTAGAGGAACCGCCAAATAAGGATTTGGAGCTACTTCATTTAGATGAAGTGTATGTAACACCACATTCATCTTATGTATCAATTGAATCGGAATATGAACTCCGCTCACGGACAGCTTTAAATGTGATTCGTGCAATGGACGGGGAGGTTCCGGAGTTTGTGCAAAATGATGTAAAAGTAAAGGTGTAACAATTTAGTTGCCATAAAAAATGAACTCTTAACATGTAAAATAAGAGTTCATTTTTTAGTTTTAAAATACGCTTTCGTTCTCGTAATAAATTCTTCCACAACGGGAGGTAAATAACGATTTTTCATATATGCAAGATAAACTGTTCTTGCTAAGTTACTGTCAGCAATTGTTTTAATTGTCAGTGATGCATGATTGGAAGCAGTAATATAATTTTCTGGAACAATTGTGATACCGAGGCCTTCCTCAACTAGTGAAAAGGCGGTTTCAAATCGTTCAAATTCAAAGTGAATATTGGGACTAATTCCTGCGTTTCGAAATGCACTTACGATATCTTGACGGGTTTGAAACCCTTCTTTACCAATAATGAACTTTTCATGCATTAAATCATTCAGTGTGATGTTTTGTTTGTTTTGCAAGGAATGTTCTTTGGGAAACACAGCAACCAAGTTCTCTTTGTAAATTGGTATCGTAACGATTTCTTTATTGTCGAAATATTGATTAGTAATCGCGAGATGCATTTTATAGTTTTTTAGCGCTAACTCGACCTGTTTTAGTCCAAGCACTTCAACTAGTTGAATATGGATATCCGGATTTGATTTGATATAAGATGAGATGACTTTCGGTAACCATGATTTTACAGATTCGATTAAGCCAATTTGCAATTCTAGAGGACCGAGATTTTTTAGACGGGACATTTCTTCTCTTACATGTGTAAATTGATTCAGTAAATTTTTAGCTTCTTTATATAAAATTTCGCCCTCTTTGGTTAAAGAGATTTTTCGTGTAGTTCTTTCAATTAAAGTAAGGCCCATGCTTTCTTCTAATTTTTTTATAGCCGAACTTAATGATGGTTGGGAAATGTGTAGTTCTTTTGAAGCTTTTGTAAAAGATCCTTTATCAATGAGTGCGGTAAAATAGAGTAACTGTCTTTCATCCATATGGAATCACCAACCTTAACTATTAATAAGTTTAGTTAAATAAATAACATTAGAAGTTTGCTTTATTAAGTTGCACGGAAAGTCTTGTAACATTTTTTATGAAATCTATATAGGCGTATTTTGTTTATTATAGCATAGGTTGTTAAAAAATAAGCTTTATATAGTTGTAACCTATAGGTAATTAATATTTAATTTTGGAGGTTCAGTGAAATGAGTATATACAAAAGATTACGTGAATTAGAGATTGTTTTACCAACACCCCCTAAACCGGCTGGTCTTTATGTCCCTTGCCGTTTAATGGGGAACGTACTATATACTTCCGGACAAGATTGCAGAATTGACGGGAAATTGGCTTATGAAGGAAAGTTGGGGAGAGATTTAACCGTTGAACAGGGTTATGATGCCGCAAGACTGACGATGCTCAATTGTTTGGCAGTGATTGAACAGGAAATCGGTGATTTAAATAGGATTAAACAGATTATCAAATTGTTAAGTTTTGTAAATTCAACAGATAGTTTCATAGCGCAACCTTCTGTTATAAATGGGGCCTCCCAAGTTTTGATAGATGTTTTTGGGGAAGCAGGTAAACATGCCCGTACAGCTTTATCGGCTAATTCATTACCATTCAATATACCGTTAGAAATTGAAATGATTGTTGAGATAAAATGACGAATTCTGTGAGAGTTATTAATTATCTATTGACTGAAACTATACATATATAGAAAATTCGTATTTGTGTAAATAAATATGATGGAATACAATAGAGTTGATGATACTGTCAGCAGGGGTGAATTTTTATGTATTATAATTGGACAGGACGAGTTGATAAAAATGGAAAAGGTAAGCGCATTCATCAAATCGTTCGAAATATAGATATAAATGAATTAAAGAGAAAAGAACAACGAACTATTAGTTTTGTTGGTTTTGAATGTGATGAAGGTGTTAAAAGAAACCAAGGTAGATTAGGTGCTTCTAAGGCACCAAATGAAATTCGGAAACTACTTGCAAGCATTCCTTATCACAACGAAAATAAAAGTCTTATAGATGTAGGTAATGTACGTTGCATTAACAATGATTTGGAAGAAGCACAAGCACAATTAGGACATCATGTAGCCAAATTATTGGAAAATAACTACACGCCAATTATTTTAGGTGGGGGTCATGAAACATTTTATGGTCATTACTTAGGGGCAAGAAAGGCACTAGGTAAAGATAAGAAAATCGGCATGATAAATTTAGATGCACATTTTGACTTACGACTGGATGAGCAGTCATCATCTGGAACGATGTTTCGTCAAATTTTGGAAGATGATGAAAAAGCGGAATATTTATGCATCGGAATACAGGAATTAGGGAATACAGAACAACTGTTTTTAACGGCAGATGAATTAAATGTACAATATATATTGGAACAGGATATTCAGCCGCTTGAAAATACTTTTGCTAAAATAAGTGAATTCTCACAAGAACAAGATTATATTATTTATACGATTTGTACAGATGTAATCAATCAAGCGTATGCCCCGGGTGTAAGTGCTCCGGCTCCATTTGGAATTGAGCCGCAACTTGTAAGAGCGATTACAAAACATATTGTACAGCAAAATAATTTTTTAAGTATGGATATTTCTGAAGTTAATCCTACGCTCGATATAGCAGATAAAACGAGTAGACTCATTAGTTATGTGATTGGAGAAACTTTAACACATTTAAATGAAAAAGAAAAAACCTTTTATGATATAGGAGTGGAGAACACGGTATGATTCAGCTTGGTGTGAAAGCAAACTCACTTGCAGAACCGATTAGAAATGGGGGGGAAGATATGATCGAACTTACTGGGGATACGCTAACGATAAACCAATTAAAAGAAATATTATATGGAAATCAGAGAGTAAAAGTATCCGAAGAGAGCATGGAAAAAGTAAAGGCAAGTAGGGCGGCAGTAGATAAAATAGTAAAGAGTGCAGAAACGGTTTACGGAATTAACACGGGGTTTGGACAATTTAGTGATGTTAAAATTGAGGAAGAAAATGTTGCAGACCTACAATTGAATTTAATACGTTCCCATGCTTGCGGTGTAGGTGAACCCTTTCCCCGTATTGTTTCGAAGGCGATGATGGTTTTACGCTTAAATGCTATTGTGAAAGGTTATTCAGGAGTCCGTATTGAAGTAGTCGAGTTATTGAAACAACTTATTAATTGTAATGTTATTCCTGTTATTCCACAGCAAGGATCATTAGGGGCTTCAGGGGATTTAGCGCCACTTGCACATTTAGCGCTAGTGTTAATCGGGGAAGGGCAAGTTTTTACAGAATCCGGTGAAGTTACTGATTCGTTAGAAGTATTGCAAAAACATAATCTACAACCGATTACACTACAAGCTAAAGAGGGATTAGCACTTATCAATGGTACCCAGTCAATGACGGCAATGGGAGTTGTCAACTATATTGCATCTGAACAACTGGCCTTAGACAGTGAATGGATTAGTGCAATGACAATTGAATCACTAGAAGGGATTACTGACGCATTTTTACCAGAAACTCATGAAGTTCGTGGATATCCACAACAGACAGCAGTTGCTAAAAGGATGCTTAATTGGTTAGAGGGCAGTAATTTAACAACACGTCAAGGGGAGAAACGAGTACAAGATGCGTATTCGTTAAGGTGTATCCCTCAAGTACATGGGGCAACTTGGCAAGTATTGGATTACGTGAAAGAAAAATTAGAAATTGAAATAAATGCTGCGACAGATAACCCGCTTATTTTTGATAATGGCAATACGGTAATATCTGGCGGTAATTTTCATGGACAACCCATTGCATTTGCGATGGACTTTTTAAAAATAGGTGTCGCGGAGCTTGCGAATATTTCAGAGCGACGGACTGAAAGACTCGTAAATTCGCAGCTTAATGAGGGTTTACCAGCATTTTTAAGTCCAGAGCCAGGTCTACAATCAGGTGCAATGATTATGCAATATGTTGCGGCTTCATTAGTATCTGAAAATAAAACGTTGGCCCATCCAGCAAGTGTCGATTCTATCCCATCATCTGCAAATCAAGAGGACCATGTTAGTATGGGGACGATCGGGTCAAGGCATGCAGCTGATATTATCAAAAATAGTCAGAGAGTTTTAGCTATTGAGGCTATTTGTGCGATGCAAGCACTTGAATATAGAGGCGTGGAAAAAGCGGCCGAAAAAACTAGGGAAAAATGGAAGACGATAAATCATATCGTTCCAAGCATTACAGAAGATCGAGCTTTCCATAAAGATATTGAAAACTTATACAATTATTTAAAAGAGATTAAGATTTAACTATTTCAAGGAGGAATGAACATGTCAAATGTATTATATATAAAAAATGCATCAGAACTTATTACAGTTAGGGGGCATTCTGAGAAACCAGCTAAAAAAACAGCGATGAGTGAAATTGGAATTATTGAAAACGGTTGTGTCTTGTCGAAAGACGGTAAAATTGTAGCAGTTGGAACAGATGAAGAAATTCGTAACGAGCATCAGGACCTAGTAAATCTAGCAGAGGTAATCGATGCAACGGGTAAAGTTGTGACGCCTGGACTTGTAGATCCTCATACACATATCGTTTATGCAGGAACGCGTGAAAATGAATACGCAATGCGTTTAGAAGGTAAAACATATATGGAAATCATGAATGCAGGTGGCGGAATTCATGCAACGACACGTGCAACACAACAGGCGAGTTTTGATGAACTTTATGAACAATCAAAAGCACGGTTAGATAAAATGTTGCTGGGTGGAATTACTACGATTGAAGCAAAAAGCGGTTACGGTCTAACACTGGAAGATGAATTAAAACAGTTAGAAGTTGCTAAGAAATTAAATGAAGATCATCAAATCGATTTGATCTCAACATTTATGGGTGCACATGCAGTCCCGTTGGAGTATAAAGATAATCCGGAAGCATTTATTGATATCGTTATTAACGAGATGTTACCGGTAGTTGCGGAAAAAAACCTAGCTGTATTTAATGATGTGTTTTGCGAAAGAGGTGTATTTACGCCAGAACAGTCAAAACGAATTTTAGAAGCTGGTAAGAAATACGGCTTAAAGCCAAAGATCCATGCTGATGAAATTGAATCATACAGCGGAGCAGAAATGGCAGCAGAAGTTAAGGCTGTTTCAGCAGAGCATTTATTAAGAGCTTCTGATGAAGGGATTAAAGCAATGGCGGAAAATGACGTGATTGGCGTATTACTGCCAGGAACAGCTTTCTTCTTAATGGCTGATTATGCGGAAGCTCGTAAAATGATTGACGCAGGAATGGCGATCGCTCTATCTACTGATGCGAATCCAGGGTCCTCTCCAACCCTTTCATTACAGTTTATTATGAACTTAGGTTGTTTAGAAATGGGAATGACACCGGAAGAGGTCATTACAGCAACAACAATTAACGCAGCCCATGCAATTGATGCGGCAGATCGTATCGGAAGTATCGAGGTTGGTAAAGATGCGGATTTCACATTGTTTGATGTTAAAAACCATTTAATGCTTTCGTATCAATATGGCATGAATCATACACATACGGTTGTTAAAAAAGGAAACGTAGTTGTATCGGATGGACATATCATAAAGTCAGCGGCTGTTTACTAAGAATCGCCTCTAACTTTCTGAACACAAAAAGCGTTTTCATTTGTGATGACACTTCCTATGTACGTTATAGTTTCAAAGACTTAGTAAGCTTCACAAGCAGTTAGATGAAAGTTTTAGGCGAAGGAGTTTTAGTATGTCAAATGTGTTAATTTCACCAACAGGGCCGGAAATTAGCTGTCAGAATTGGGAAATAGAAGGATTATTACGGCTTTTTCTTAATAGTATAGATCCTCGTGTCGCGGAAAGTAGTAAAGATTTAATTGTTTACGGCGGCCGGGGAAAAGCTGCGCGAAATTACGAAGCGGTGCAGGCAATCATTGATGAGTTGCAAAATCTAGCCACGGATGAAACTTTACTAATCCAGTCTGGGAAGCCGGTTGGGAAATTTAAAACATACGAAAGTTCGCCGAGAATTGTGAATGCTTCATCTGTCCTTGTACCACATTGGTCGACAGATAACTATTTCAGTGAATTAATTGATAAAGGATTAATGATGTATGGTCAATCTACGGCGGCTTCTTGGGCATATATAGGCGTTCAAGGCGTTTTGCAAGGAACGTTTGAGACGATGGGTGAAATTGCCAGGAAGCATTTCAATCATACATTACAAGGGAAAATCGTATTAACTTCAGGGTTAGGCGGCATGAGTGCTGCCCAACCCTTATCTGTTACGATGCATGGTGGCGTTTGTATTGTTGTTGAAATTTCGGAAGAGAAAATCGATCAGCGGTTAAAAAATAATTATTGCGATATTAAAGTGAATACGCTTGAAGAGGCTATTGTATTAGCGAAAGAAGCAGCAAATGCCAAAAAGCCGTTAGCAATTGCCTTAATTGGAAACGTCTCTGAAGTATATAGAGAAGCGCTTAAAGCGAATTTTATTCCAGATATTGTAACAGACCAGACTTCCGCTCATGATTTACACATGGGATATATTCCTAATGGTTTGTCATTGGTGCAAGCGGAGACGTTACGTAAGAAAAATACAGCCCATTATTATGAACTCATTAAAGAATCACTAATTTTGCATGTAGAAGCAATGGTCAATTTTAAGGAACGCGGTGCAATCGTATTTGAATATGGAAATAATTTAAGAAACCAAGCGTATCAGGCTGGTTATGAGCAAGCGTTTCAATTACCTGGTTTTGCTAGTGACTATTTACGGCCATTATATTGTGAAGGTAGGGGGCCGTGTCGTTGGATTGCATTATCAGGAAACCCGGAAGATATTTATAAAATTGATGAAATTGTTTTGGAAACTTTTAACCATGATAAACGTGTTGCTAGATGGATTCAATTTGTTCAAGAAAAAATATTTTTTAATGGATTACCCGCTAGAACTTGTTGGTTAGATTATGAAGAGCGAGAGCAAATCGGTGCTTTGATTAATGAAATGGTGAAATCCGGAGAACTTTCTGCGCCAATTGCTATAACAAGAGATCATTCTGAAGGAAGTACAATGGCAGCCCCGTTCAGGGAAACTGAAAATATGCTTGATGGTAGTGATGTTGTTGCAGATTGGCCGATTTTAAATGCGATGTTAAATGCAAGCGCCGGAGCATCGATGGTCAGTATCCAAAATGGTGGGGGAGTCGGGATTGGTAACTCAGTACATTCTGGGATGACCGTCATTGCTGATGGAAGTGATGAAGCATCAGAACGACTAAGAAAGATATTAGTGGTTGACCCGGGAATGAGTATTATTCGACATGCTGATGCGGGGTATGAACAGGCGAAAAAGGCCTTAGATAAAATAAAACTAGGTAAGAGGTGAGACACCATGATTTCATTAGGAATTTACAATCACCGAATCCTTTATGATGAACTGTCAGATTACGAAAATTTTCAAATTGAGATTCTTGAGACACTTACTGATGTAATGGACTTCTCAAAATACGACTTGGTCATTCTGAATATTTCCGATATCAAAGAGGAACAGTATTCTTACTTCCTGAACCAATTAAAACAGCTAGATATGTCAAAAGTTATCTTTATAAACAAAGCCTTTTCTATAGAACAAGTGAAAAAGTTAATGTTTTTAGGAGCGTACGATTGTCTTACACTCCCTGTACATATCCCTGATTTACTGAGAATCCTGACAGATGCCTTTGCAGACATAAAAAGAGCAAAACGCAGAAGGCAGAAAAAAGAAACATATAAAATTAATTCAATTAGAGCAAGTTTAGCCTATGATCTTTTACATGGAAATATAAAAAATGCGAAAGAAATATGGGAACGCAGCCAGTTGGCAAATCTATCACTGATCCCAAATACTGTTCTATTATTACGAATTGACCACTTTACCAAATTAGTGGAGAACAAAGGGGAACTATGGAAAAAATCATTACGAGAAGAAGTGCTTCATGCGATGCAAGGTTGTGAGCTGAACTATGAATCATTAACAGTTCTCGTGAATCAACAGAAATTTGCCATACTATTATCTTTACCAGTCCAATTAGAGGAAAAGAAGTATAAGCAGCTTGCAATTGAATATGCAGAAAAAATCCGTACACAAATTAATAATGAAACAGACTACACGGTTACAATTGGAATTGGAAATTATTACGAAGATGCACGTAACCTTCATCTTTCTTATCAAGAAAGTGAACAAGCGCAAAGCCATCGACTATTTCAAGAAGAAAACGCTATCATCCATAAAGAAGAGCTGGATTATTTCGATACGCCAAAATATCACGAATACAAAATTCAAATTCAAGAAATGACTAATAAATTTCTACTTGGCGATATTACCGCTGTACATACAATTTGGGAAGAAATTTATCAATCTGTCGCTACCAAACGTAATTTTCAGCCTGAAGACTTTCGTCTGCAAGTGTTAGATTTATTATTCTCACTGACAAAAACAGCAATCCAAAATGGTGCAAATCCAAAACAGATGATGCCATTACAAATAAAACATGCCAAAGAACTTCATGACATCGAATCAATAGCCGAGATTGATGCGTGGATGACAGATATTATTAATGAGTATATCCACTATGTGAATGAAGGTCATAATGAAGAAGTGCTGAAATCTGTACAACAAGGATTGCAATTTATTGAAGATTATTTTCATGAAGATATCGGCCTGGATTTGATTGCTGATAAGGTCGATTTAAGTCCAAATTATTTGAGTGCGATCTTTAAGCAAACGACAGGAACTTCGTTTATTGAGTATTTAACAAACTTAAGGGTGGAAAAAGCAAAAGAGAAACTACAAGATTTAAATTTGGCTGTCTCTGAAATTGCTGAATCAGTTGGATACAGCTCTTCCCAGTATTTTAGTAGAGTTTTTAAGAGAAATACCGGGATGACACCAAGTGCCTACCGAAATAGTATCTTAACTACTAGTAAAATATAAGGGGTATTTTTAACAGTGATACTTGTCTACTAATCTATGAACTGAAATAGAAGGGGAATAGTCTATTGTATGTAAGCGTTAACATAAGGGGGAAACGGTGATGAAAGCTGAAAATATTACAGAAACAACGATGGCACATAGTTATATAAAATTTTCAAATATATTTAAATTAGTTTTTTATAGTGCTGTTGGCGCTTTTATGTTTTTTATTCCGATAACAATCGACGGTAAATCGTCTATCATGCTCGATCATATCGTAACATTTTTACGAGGTGGAATACCTCCGTTTGTCATACATTTCTACATTGCAATTATTTTAGTTGTGGGAGCAACTTACCCATTTGTTACTCGGACTTGGAACAAAACGATCACATCTACGATTATGTCTTTCCTAAAAGTTGTTGGACTGATACTTGGACTCATGCTTATTTTAGGTGTAGGTCCAGCCTGGATGTTTCAAGAAGATATGGGTCCGTTTATACTGAATGCTTTAGTTACTCCTGTTAGTATACTCGTTCCTGTAGGCGCTCTTTTTTTAGCCTTACTTGTCGGGTATGGATTACTCGAATTTATCGGAATATTAATGCAACCGGTCATGCGCCCGATTTTCAGAACACCTGGAAGGTCAGCAATCGATGCGGTCGCCTCGTTTGTCGGAAGTTATTCGATTGGTCTTTTGGTTACGAACCGTATTTATAATGAGGGGAAATATACGAAAAGAGAAGCGATAATTGTTGCGACTGGATTTTCAACTGTATCGGCGACGTTTATGGTTGTCATTGCGAACACGCTTGATATCATGTCGATTTGGAACTTTTATTTCTGGACATCTTTAGTCATCACATTTACGGTGACGGCTATTACAACCCGTTTATGGCCAATCAGTAGTACACCGGATACGTATGTTAATGGAGAAGGAGATCCGGAATTAGTCATCGAAAAGGATCGTTTAAAAACAGCGTGGAATGAAGCACTTAAAGTCGCGGATGATAGTGAACCATTATACCGCTATATTCTTGTCAGTTTAAAAGAAGGTATTCAAATGGTCATGAGTATTTTGCCGACAATTCTTTCGGTAGGTCTTCTTGGCTTAGTATTGGCAACCTATACGCCGATCTTTGATTTATTAGGCTATATTTTCTATCCGATTACGTACCTATTAAAAATACCCGAGCCTTTACTAGTCGCTAAAGCAAGTGCGATTTCCATTACAGAAATCTTCTTGCCATCTTTATTAGTTGTCGGAGCTCCGTTAATGACGAAATATATTGTAGCTGTCTTATCTGTATCGTCAATTTTATTTTTCTCAGCTTCCATTCCAAGTATGTTGGCGACAGATATACCTTTCAGTGTACCGAAATTAGTCGTTATTTGGTTTATAAGAGTTGTTTTAACATTGATGATTACTACTCCAGTTGCGTACCTTTTCTTATAGTGCACAATGTTACAGTGGAAAAGTACACTTTATCGTATAATTTTCAACTATCAAAAAATACACTTTCTGATAAAGTATTAAGTAAGGGTACGAAAGTTCTGTGATATTAGAATCTTCGGGCAAGGGGAGGGGTTACAATGAAGCAACCTTTAGAAGGAATAAAAGTTTTGGACTTTTCAAGAGTTTTAGCTGGTCCCTACTGTACGATGTTGTTAGCAGATATGGGAGCAGAAGTTATTAAAATTGAAAGGCCGGAAACAGGAGATGATACTCGACATTTTGGTCCGTTCCAAAATGGTGAAAGCGGTTATTTCATGTTTTTGAACCGCGGTAAAAAAAGTGTTGAGTTGAACTTGAAAGAAGCTTCCGATCGTGAAAGTTTAATGGCGTTAATTAAAGAAGCAGATGTTATTGTAGAAAATTTCCGCCCTGGTGTTATGAAAGGGTTAGGATTAGATTATGAAACTTTGAAAGAAGTTAATGAAGGTTTAGTCTATTGTTCGATTTCAGGTTTTGGTCAGTATGGACCTTATAGTAAGCGACCTGCCTATGATATCGTTGCACAAGCTATGGGGGGAATTGCTAGTATCACTGGCTATCCAGACAATCCGCCTACTAGATCTGGTGCATCACTTGGAGATATGAGTGCAGCGCTTTATGCAGCATATGGCGTGATGGTTGCTCTTTTCCATAGGGAACGAACAGGCATTGGTCAAGAAATCGATGTTGCGATGGTCGACTCAATTTTCGCATTGCTTGAACATAATGTCATGCGTTACACATCAGAAGGCGTTACTCCTGAGCGAGTTGGAAATCGCCATCCGATTAGTGCGCCGTTTGATGTATATGAAAGTAAAGAGGGACATGTAGTCATAGCAACGGCGAACGAGTCTTTATTCGCTAGACTTTGTAAGGTGATGGATAAAGAAGAGTTGTTAGAGGACGCACGTTTTGTGACAGATATTGAGCGTGGGAAAAATGAAAGCGAATTAAAAGTAATTATTGAAGAGTGGCTGTCACAATATACTGCTGAAGAAGCAGTAAATCTTATTAATGAGGCTGGAGTACCTAGCTCAACAATTTTAAATATTGCTGAAATCAGTGAAAGTGATCATGTAAAAGAAAGAGAAATGTTGCTTGAGATTGAGCATCCAATTGCAGGTAAGACACGTATTCCAGGTAACCCTGTTAAATTATCAAAAACACCTATACAAGTTAAGTCACCAAGCCCAGCTTTAGGTGAACATAACGACATGATTAAACAGAAATTTAAAGCAAAGTGAGTGATCAACTATGAATTTTGATTTTACAGAGGAACAAAAAAGTATTCGAGATATGGTCAGAAATTTCACAAGAGATGTCATTGCTCCTAAAGCAGAAGAAATTGACCGTGACAATCGTTTTCCTAAAGAACATATTTCAAAGATGGGGGAACTTGGTCTGTTAGGAATTGCGTATCCAGAGGAAGACGGTGGCGTTGGCGCTGATGCTATTTCTGAGGCAATTGCTGTTGAAGAAATTACATATGGCTGTGCTGCAACGGGTTCAATCTTGACTGCCCATTATTTAGGGATAGATGGACTTTATCTTGCGTCAAATAAAGAACAGCGAGAAAAGTATTTAGTTCCAGGTTGCCAAGGTGAAAAGTTATTTGCCTTTTGTTTGACAGAACCGATTGGAGGCACGGACGTTTCTTCCATGAAAACAACTGCAAAACGTGATGGAGATACATATGTGCTGAATGGTTCGAAAATCTTTATCACAAATGGTTCTTATGCAGATACACTAGTTGTTTATGCAAAAACAGATACAGCAAAAGGCAGTAAAGGAATCAGTGCATTCATCGTTGAAAAAGATACGCCTGGTTTATCATTTGGAGCTGGCGATGACAAAATGGGAATTCGCGGTGCAACAACAGACGAAGTCATTTTTGAAAACTGTGTCATTCCGGCAGAAAACCTTGTTGGAGAAGAAGGAGAAGGCTTCAAAATTGCGATGCAAGTAGTTGACCGCGGAAGAATCGGAATTGCTGCAATGGCCATTGGTTTATCCCAAGCTGCAATCGATGAAGCGGTAAACTATTCGAAGGAACGAGAAGCATTCGGTCAGACAATTAACAAGTTCCAAGGACTTCAATGGATGATGGCAGAGATGGAGACGGATCTTGCTGTCGGCCGATTGTACACATATTTTACAGCTAGTTTAAAAGATAAAGAAGGATATAGATTGTCAAAAGAAGCATCAATTGCAAAATTATTTACCTCTGAAGCATCTAATAGAATTGTAAATAAAGCCGTTCAAATCCATGGCGGTTATGGCTATATGAAAGAGTATACAGTTGAAAGACTGTACAGAGATCAGCGAATTCTAGAAATCTTTGAAGGAACATCACAAGTGCAGAAAATGGTTATTGCTCATCATTTATTGAAATAAAGCTTGTGAAATTTCTTCATAATTCAAAAAAACTGCGGCGTTCATAGTCACTATGTCGCTATCTAAAGTAGTTTAATAATAGTCAATTAAAAAGGAGAGTTATGAAATGAGTCTAAAAGTTCAAGAAATCCGTGCCCCTCGTGGGAATAAGTTAAATTGTAAAGGTTGGGTCCAGGAAGCCGCATTGCGTATGCTTATGAATAACCTCGATCCAGAAGTAGCTGAAAATCCAGATGATCTTGTTGTATACGGTGGAATCGGTAAAGCAGCTAGAGACTGGGAAAGTTACCATAAAATCATTGAAGAATTAAAAGAATTAGAGAATGATGAAACATTATTAATCCAATCAGGTAAGCCTGTTGGGAAATTCAGAACACATGAGAACTCACCACGTGTATTAATCGCTAACTCGAATTTAGTTCCTGCATATGCGAACTGGGAGCATTTTAATGAGTTAGATAAAGAAGGACTCATGATGTATGGACAAATGACAGCAGGAAGCTGGATTTACATCGGAGCACAAGGAATTCTCCAAGGTACTTACTTAAGTTTTGTTGAAGCAGGAAAGAAACTTTACGGAACACCTGACTTAACAGGTAAATTTATTTTAACTGGTGGTATGGGTGGAATGAGTGGAGCTCAGCCACTAGCAGGTAAAATGGCAAAAGCAGTTATTTTAGTGGTTGAAGTTGATCGTAAGAGAATCGAAAGAAAAATCAAAGAAAAATACTGTGACTATATTTTTGAAGATCTTGACGAAGCATTAGATAAAGTCAAAGAATTGACTGCAAAAGGCGAGCCAGCTTCAATCGGTTTAGTTGGAAACTGTGCAGATGTTTTCCAAGAAATTCATGACCGGGGTATTGTACCAGATATCGTTACAGACCAAACGAGTGCACATGACCCAAGAAACGGTTATGTTCCAAGCGGCATGACGTATGAAGAAGCTCTAAAACTAAGAGAAGAAGATCCAGATAAATATGAGGAACTTTCACTTGAAACAATTGCGAATCATGTAAGAGCAATGTTAGCTCTACAAGAAGCTGGATCAGAAACGTTTGACTATGGAAATAACATTAGACATTATGCAAAAGTACAAGGTGTAGAAAATGCGTTTGACTTCCCAGGATTCGTTCCGGCATATCTACGTCCACTGTTCTGTGAAGGAAACGGTCCTTTCCGTTGGGCTGCATTATCAGGAGAGCCTGAAGATATTTATAAAACAGACCAATTAGCAAAAGAAATGTTTGCTGATAATGAAGCGTTAGTAAACTGGATTGACATGGCTCAGAAAATGGTTGCATGGCAAGGTTTACCAGCAAGAATTTGTTGGTTAGGTTACGGTGAGCGTCATAAGTTTGCCCTAAAAGTAAATGAAATGGTTGCAAGTGGTGAACTAAGTGCACCTATTGTATTCGGACGTGATCATTTGGACAGTGGCTCAGTTGCTTCACCAAACCGTGAGACGGAATCAATGAAAGATGGCAGTGATGCAGTAGCAGACTGGCCGATCTTAAATGCACTAGTAAACACTGCTGGTGGAGCGAGTTGGGTAAGTTTACACCACGGTGGTGGGGTTGGAATGGGATATTCAATTCATGCTGGTCAAGTATTAGTTGCTGATGGAACGGAAGAAGCAGCTGAAAAGATCAAACGTGTCCTTGTGTCTGACCCGGGAATGGGCGTTATTAGACACGCCGATGCAGGCTATCAGAGAGCGATGGATGTTGCTGAAGAGCGCGGCGTTCATATTCCAATGAAGAAGTAATTAATTTAATAAGAGAACTGTTCACTAAGTTTATGTGAGCAGTTCTCTTTTTTTACAAAAAGTGAAGGAGGATTACCCTCCGGATATTTGTGTTTTATTACATAGAACATCATTTTGATACAGAAGATAAAATCGTAAATTGTAATATTAAATGCAAAACTTCATGTGAAACCACTGTATAAGGTTTTCCAAAAGTTTGTTGCTTTTAAGAAAGTACGGATTACTCGTGTGCCAAACTTTTATGACATATGAATAGACATGAATGTTGAATTTGGTCATGATGTTTTGTACACATATACTTTCAAAAACATTTGCTTGCTATTTCATTAGCGACCTGTTATTCTTGTAAAGAGTTATTTTTGTTCTTTCTCAGATTGAGAAGAGTATTTGTTTTTCGTCTAAGGTATTTGAGCAGAGATAGTAACACATTGTGCGATATTCGCACTAGGAGGCAACAATTATGGAACAAGGTACAGTTAAGTGGTTTAATGCAGAAAAAGGTTTTGGATTCATCGAGCGTGAAGCAGGAGAAGACGTATTCGTTCATTTCTCAGCAATTCAAAGCGATGGTTTCAAATCTTTAGACGAAGGTCAAAGCGTAACGTTTGAAATTGAAGAAGGACAACGCGGCCTACAAGCTGCAAATGTTCAAAAAGCTTAATCATAGATAGTAAAAGACCTTGCATGTATATGTGGGGTCTTTTTTTGAGTTGCCAAGCATAGGGGTGCAAGTCCAGAACTGTGAGGGTGGCATTGAAATATTATACTAGAACGCTTCGTAAAAAGATTCATGAATTTTATTGACTGATTACTTCTCTAATACTGAGGATACTTATATACAAATCATAAAAACCTCCAAATGGGTTTTAAGTAAACATGAATTATTATCGCAATCAAAAAGGAGGACATACATATGAAGCAGCACATATCGCTTGCGGATAAAACTCTCTAGCCGGATGATTGCCAAATTTTTTAGGTTGGCTTCATTCGGCGAGGGAGAATCCCTATGCGAAGGAGTTTTTTATCCATGAAGAAAGAAATTAAGTATGCGGCAGTTTTTTATTATGAAATGGATTCGATGAACGAGGGGAAGGGCCGAGTATATATACGCTATCCTGATCTTGAGAGAGCGGGTATCCCTGCAGTGGCGGTATCTGATTCACGGGAACGAGAAAGCGTGGCGAGAGACTTACTGCAATCAGCGATAGAATTTGCGATAGTTATCGATAAAGAATTACCCAATCCATCTCCAATCGAGAGCATAAATATAAAACGAGATATTGATGCGGTCGCACAGCCCTTTAAGATTGAAATCGTAAATATATTGCTGTAATTAAGAAAGTCGGGGAATAGTCCTCGGCTTTTTTTGCCTACGAAAGATATCGAACTGGACAAAATGCAATTTAGGAGCCATGATGCTTCATCTGCCAGTACGCTGATGCGGAATACTAGAGTAGTGTGCGGTTTTATCAACTTAGCTTCCAAGGGTATGAGTCTAGGATAGTTAAATAGCCCGTTTACTCAGTGAGAAATTTCAGTTTTGAAAGTCGTGTACCGATGCAAGAAACTATTCGAACAATACCAATACACTACAATTGCATAAGTCTAAAAAAATTCTGCAATTACCGGTGATTTATTTGATGTCATTTGAATTTCCATTCGTAATATTGAATTTTCGAAATTCAACCTTGCACAGGCACCCGACACTAATTTTAAAAGAGAACTGTTCACTAAGTTTATGTGAGTAGGTTCTCTGAAATCAATTCACATTTCTACTTGTCGTTTTTAACTAACGGTAAGAAGAAACCTAATTCAAAATGCTACTGTTATTCTATTTAATTAAGGTTTCTTCAAATGAATTCGTAACATTTATGGCGCAAAATGTTTTGTTTTTTGTATAGTCAAGCGCACCTGTTCCCCCTAGATAAAAATCAATTTGCGGATGTTCAACGGCAAATTGATCTAGGCTTTTTAACAAGTTTGGATCCGTGTCAAATGGAATTGTTGTTGTTGCGGATAATACGACTTTTTCTGGTTTTAATTTTTTTATAAGGGATTCAATTGAACCTGGTGCTGGAGAAGCGCCGATGAGAATAGTTTTCCAGCCTTTCATCATAAATTGCAATAAGAGGATATGTAAAGGGATTTCATGTTGCTCATAAGGAAGGCAGGCGCCTACAATTAAAGGAGCATCCTCTTTGTATCTGAAATTACGCCGAATTTGTACTAAAAAATCTCGTACGACAAGGCTAGAGACGGATTCTTGATACGCATCCCATTCATGTTTACTCCATTTACTTCCTACTTTGTTCAAAAAAGGAATAACAACGGATGTCAAAAAGTCGGATAGACCGAAAGCATGATAAGCGTCTTGCAATATCAAATGTAACTCTAACTCATTACAATGCGTTCCCTTTTCTAAAAGTTGAAAAACATAGTCGTTTAGAACTGGCGGTTCCTGAATAGATTGTGTAGAAGCTGGAACTGTATCGAACAGAGCAGCCCTTTCTTTCGTAAGTTGGACAGCACGACTAATGGAATGTCCTTGTTCGGATAGACTTTTGACACTTAGCAATGTGTTAATATCTGCATCTCTATATATACGATAGCCGTTATCTAAACGTTTAGGTTGTACAACATGATAACGTTCTTCCCATTTGCGAATGACTTGTTTCGACAATCCTGTCATGTCTGAAACTTGTTGAATAAAATAGGTTCCATTTAGATTTGGCGAAGTCATATTGTTTTTTTACATCCTTTCTACAAATTATGCATGTAGTTATTAGTATAAGGATTATAAGCATGTTATACAATGTATAGCGTTGGGTATTTAATGTTATACAAGCTTGTTATTCTTTTCTAAAGTAATATCCGTTGCTATTGGACCCGGCTTTCCGAATAAATAACCTTGGAATAGTTCATAGCCGATTTCTTTCAACCAGTAAAAGTCTTCATTTCGTTCAATGCCTTCAGCAAGAGGAATTGCGCCTACTTGTAACGCTGCCGTTAAAAACTTTTTGGCTGCTGTTTGTTTACATAAATCATCGGAGACTCCTTGTACAAACTTCATATCTAGCTTCATATAATTCGGTTTTAATTGTTCAAGCATTTCAATTGTGCTAAATCCTTCTCCAACATCATCCAACGCATAGTGCAAACCTCTCTTTCGGTAATAATCAAGTATTTTTTTCAAATGTTCTATATCAGTCACATTTTCAGTTTCAACGACTTCAAAGAATAATTGAGAAAAAGGTATTTTCAACTGATTGGCAAGTTGAATGGTCGTTTTCAAACAATGTTCAGGGGAGTAAATAGAAGTCGGTATAAAATTGATAAATACTTTCTTTTGAATAGCAACAGCATGTCTAACGGCAGTCATTCTACACACTCGATCTAATGCATAAGTACGATTTCGTTTTTTAGCTGCTGTAAATACTACATTAGGAGGAACAGAATTCCCATCCTCATCTTGGAAGCGAGCTAACATTTCATAAGCAAACACTTCTTTGTTGCGATCAACAATAGACTGGATATGGAAAGTAACACTATTGTCGAGAATGACTTTGTCAATCCATTTTACCTCTAACCATTCAAACACTTCATGAATGGGTGTCCATTCGCTCGTCCCTACTTTAAACTCAATCGATTTTAATTCCATAAAATCACTGAAATAATCATATAGACCTGCAACTGCAGTTTCTTTTACAACGATGATATTTTTTCTTGTATTAACCAATAACTCATTACTTGTAAGATAAGCGATAAGTTGGGGAAGGTGAGATGTATTGTAATCACCAGAAATACGTATTTTGTACAATAGTTCAGTTGGGTTACAAGCATTACAATCATGCATAAGATTTCCTCCTCGTATCTGAAGTTTAATTTTCTAAATCTAGTCTATAAAAACATGAATCAATTTTATGGTATAACAGTCTGTTGCGTTGTACAATGTTTTTATATCTAAGTTATACAAAGGTTTGACGTGGAGTGGTAACTCTGTTATTAATAGAATTACATATTCAGATGTTAATATAAAACGCGTAGAATCTGATGTTACTGAACTTACTAAGATCATCCAGGCCATCGGAAATGATACGAAGCAAGTGTCAACTACAGCAGAAAGTCTTCATCAAACAGCTCTACAATTATGAGGAAGGAAGTGGAAAGATGTTTTTAGCTTGGAATGAAATTTTGAAAAATAAACTGCGCTTTACGTTAATCGTTGGTGTATTAATGCTCGTTTCTTATTTAGTATTCTTTCTATCAGGACTTGCAACTGGCTTGCAAAATTTGAACCGGGAATCGGTTGATAAATGGCAAGCCGATGCAATTATTTTAACCGAGGAATCTGATAAGAGCCTGTACCAATCATCGTTAACGATTGAAGATGCAAATGATCTTGATGCTAAAGAATTGGCAGTCATCGGACAATTAAACGCCGTGGCTGGAAATGGGAAGTTCAAAACGAATGTATCACTCTTTGGTATTAAACCAGATGAGTTTATCATGCCAGAGGTGACGGAAGGGAAAGTGTTCGAAAAGGAAAATGAGGTAATCGCGAGTGATGTGTTACAAGATGAAGGGTTTAAGATTGGTGATGAATTGAAGCTCTCTTCATCAGAACAAACGCTAAAGATTGTTGGTTTTACAGATCATGCCAGGTTCAACGCATCGCCAGTTTTATACGGAGATTTGTCTACTTTCCACAGAGTGAAATTTGGGGAAATGGCTGAAACATATGCAGATAGTATTAACGCAATCGTTGTGCGTGACGATAATTTAACAAAGATCATGCCAAGTGATTCATTAGAATTAATGGAAGTGGAGACGTTTATCCAGAATTTACCGGGATACACCGAACAAAGCTTAACATTAAATTTTATGATTTACTTCTTGTTTGCGATTTCCGCAGTCATTGTAGCGATTTTCTTGTATGTATTGACCGTGCAAAAAATTAGTATGTTCGGTGTGATGAAAGCGCAAGGGATATCAAGTGGTTACTTGTCACGCTCGGTCATTGCGCAAACGTTTCTCTTAGCGGCGGTAGGTGTACTTGTCGGTTTTGTTTTAACGTTAATTACGGGTGCATTTTTACCTAGTGCAGTTCCTGTAGCGTTTGACATTGTCACAATGTGTATTTACGGATTGGTTTTGATTGTCGTGGCAATCATGGGAGCCGTGTTCTCCGTTCTTACAATTGTACGTATTGATCCATTGAAAGCGATAGGAGGATAAAAGATGGCAGTATTAGAACTAAAACAAGTGAAAAAAACATTCGGCAGTGGCCATAAACAAGTAGAAGCCTTGAAGGAAACGAATTTTTCAGCAGATAAGGGAGAGCTTATTGCAATTATCGGTCCATCTGGTTCTGGAAAGAGTACGTTTTTAACGATTGTTGGTGGGCTTCTTACACCTACTTCGGGTACTGTCATCATTAATAATAAAAATTTAACAGATATGAATGAGAAACAGCGTTCAAAGATACGGCTAAAAGAAATTGGATTTGTATTACAAGCTTCAAATCTCGTGCCATTTTTAACGGTAGCTAATCAGTTGAAACTTTTGGATCAAGTCAAAAGAGGGAATATGACGAAATCTCAACTGGAAGAACTGTATGAAGACTTGGGCATTGGCGATTTACGAACGAAATATCCCGCTGATTTATCTGGCGGTGAACGTCAACGTGTGGCAATCGCCAAAGCATTATATAGCAACCCGTCCATCATTTTAGCGGATGAACCCACAGCTTCTCTCGACTCAGATCGCGCCTATGAGGTAATGGAATTATTGAAAAGTGAAACGAAGAACAAAAATACGACGACGATTGTTGTTACGCATGATACACGTCTAGTAGGCTACTGTGACAAGGTTTTCAATATGACGGATGGCGTGCTTAAGCAAGTATAAGCGTTCTTTATCGAATCTGACAATAGGGTTCACTATAGACCCCTATTGCCTTTTCTATTCATTAAGCGTATATAGAAAAGTTCTTCCAGGGAGCAAATTTAGAGTATTTCACATAGAACTAAAGGAATTAGGTAATACTCTGGAAAAATAGGAAAGGAATGAAGCTGTTAATGGTCCATAATAACAAATGGAAATTGGTAACATCCATTGCAATACCACTTATTGGCGGTACGATTGCCGGTACTTTGGCAACAAAGTCTGCAAAAGCTAAGTATCAAAATTTACAGACACCAAGTTTTGCCCCACCTAGTTGGGTGTTTCCCGTGGCATGGACGAGTCTGTATACTTTAATGGGCGTAGCAAAACATCAATTCGATAAACAGCCAAAAACAAGTAATCTACAGACTGGTGGCAATGCAACTTATACAACACAACTTGGCTTAAACTTTCTTTGGTCCTTTCTATTTTTCCGGTGGAATTTAAGAGGAACTGCACTTGTGGATGCATCGCTGCTATGGACGGCGGTAACATTGAATACGTATTATTTCTACCGTGGAAGCAAGCTTGCAGGCTCCTTAATGATTCCATACACTGGATGGACAACCTATGCAGTTGCACTAAACTATGCTACTTGGAAAATGAATCGTGGAAGACATACAGGACATTCTTGAAAATAGAAGCTTAATTAAGTGATCAAGGGAAGGCATGCAGGATTTTCCTCTAATCTAGTAAAACAAATCCTCAATCCACTGAAGAACTGTTAGCGCAAAATAAGAAATAAAAAGATAACCGTAAACGTTGCTGTAATGGCGGCGTTTATGGTTATTTTTTGTACGATTTGAAAGGCCAAGACTTCAAAAATTGCGGATAGTTGAAGTGGTGAAAGTTAACATAACAAAAAAACTAATTGTAGGAATGTATGGTCTATCGAGTGTAACAAAAGAAAAAATAAATTGGAGACGGTAGAAGTGTTAATTTGATAATTTTAAAGAAGCTGGGAAAACTAGAGTAAAAACCATTGGGGTGTTAGAAAATGACCAGAACTATTTCACTTTTATTGATTCCATTTGGTTTGTTATTTTTCTTGACCATTTATGCAACTGCGAATGAGAAGCCCAGACCTTATGAAGAACTATATCCTGAAATTGGTTACAAAACTGTGGAAGAGGCATTGGAAGATTTTGAACAACATTTCAAACAAAGACCTAAACTTCCGCTTAGAGTACCACCGATAAGCTTTACGCACCATTTTGGTAGGTTTAATGATTTGGATGGCGACATGAATGATTCATTCGAAGTGACGTTTATAAATGATCAAATCTCTAAAAATCATTATACAATTGATATTCGACCAATAAAGAACAAGATCCCTATCAGAGAGAAATACGTGATAAAAACCTTTGATTTAAAAAATGGAATTGCAGCCACCTATATAACGACTTCAGGATTTTATGTGCTTGTTTTCGAGCAAGACGATTGGCAATACATGCTGAGTATCGATAAACGAGTATCAGATCAAGTTACTCCTGAAACCTTGTTAGAGATAGCAAATTCAATTGATTCTTGATACTGAAAACCGAATGCAAGATTCTAACATAATTTCGAAATGTTATGTAACCTGGTACCTTTTTCTGAACTCTTGCCGTCTCATTGAACGTCATAAACCTTGCAACAACAGGTTTTATGGCGTTTTTTGATTGTCTCCGATTTCATTAGATTTCAACGAAACATAATCAGTGGTCTACTATAGTTTGATTGAGTTTTCCTGTGGAAGAAGAACAATGTCTGAATCAAATTGGTAATCTTGAATTAATCTAAGTGTGTTAAAACCATGCATCGCAAGATTTAGCTACCAGCTTTTTTCCCACCCATCAAGCAATAAAGTTTATCTTTTTTTGATGGAGCTCTACAATAAACAATATCGAAATAATAAAGGAGCATATTAGCATGGGAAAATTAGATAATAAAGTTGCATTGATTGTTGGTGGTACATCAGGTCTTGGAGAAGCGACAGCTAAAATGTTTTCAACAGAAGGCGCTAAAGTGGTCGTTGTTGGTCAAAATGAAGAAAAAGGTCAACGAATTGTTAGTGAGATTAAACAAAATAATGGTGAAGCAATGTTTGTAGCAATGGACATAGCAAATTCCGCATCAGTCGAAAAAGGTGTGAATCAAGCGATAGAAGAATACGGCACAATCGATGTTTTGTATAACGGCGCTGGTATTCATGATGCCTATAGAAACGTCCTTGAAACGGACGAGGAAGAATTTGATAAATTAATGGCTATCAATGTTAAAGGTCCATACCTTACAACGAAAGCCGTTATGCCTATCTTTTTAGAGAAAGGTAAAGGATGTATTATTAACATCGGATCCCAATCCACATTTGTTGCTGGTGCAGGTGGTAATACATATGTAACGAGCAAACATGCAATAAGTGGATTTACGAAACAATTGGCTTATGATTTCGGTAGTAAAGGAGTTAAAGCTAATTTAATCGCACCAGGGTTTATTGAGACGCCTATGACTGAAGGGATTCAAGATGAGAGACTGAACGATATTCCAGCCGGTCGAGCAGGTAAACCAGAGGAGATTGCAGCAGTAGCCGTTTTCTTAGCTTCGGATGAATCGGATTATATGCAGGGCGCAGAAATTAAGGTTGACGGTGGTTGGACTGTCGGGCGTTAAGAATTATTACGAAAAATTCACATAAAGCGCTGTGTATTAATGTTTTTAGAGAGTAAAGTTTAATTGTATATACAGAACGGGTAGGCCAATCAAATTTATCTTTGATTGGTCTATTTATTCATGAGACTTATGTAAAACTATATTCCAACTTCATTCATAGGTGTATGAAATTATAGTGTGTTGTCTGAATAGTTTTTCGCACAGGTCCTTTCACTACTATTCAATCAAATAAGCCCCCCTCGAACTTTCGGTGAAAAAGTTCGAGGGGGGATATTTGCATTTGCAATTAAAAGTATCTAATTCGTAATGCAGAATTGAAAGAGTACACATTGAATTCTTTGTATATACGTGATGAAATAGTTAAACTACTTCCATATATCCATATATTTTTTCTTGTATTTTTTATCGTCAACCGTTTCAATTAAATCCAGAGCCGTTTGTTTTATAAACTCATCATTGAAGTTGTCATATAAATTTTTCATGTTTTGAATGATGTCATTACGTATTAAAGTGAAATTCTTTTCATCTACACATTTTTTAAAGCGTTCAACCATAGCCTCCATAACCATTTCTCTTTGGGCTGTACCTGCAATTCCGACTTTCCATATAGATTGGAGACTATGTCTAGCCGTAACAAACTTTTCATCTTTTGTTACCTCCCACAATTTAGGGAAATCTTTCATCATTCTCATCTCTGGGTCGCTTTTAGCTAGATTGGCTAAATATTGTGCTGCACGAGAGCGTTGATGGTTATCTTTATGAGTTAAGTCTTCTATTAGTTGATCCCATACCTCATAAGCCCAATCAACTTGTTTATCAGTTGCATTTAAAATGCTTAGATAGGCTTCATAACGCTCCTCTTTATCGCCCGATTTTGATTTTTCAAATGCCAATTTTATTTGATTCTCCATTTTTTCTCCACCTTATTCCATGTTATAACGCTGAAAAGTAGTCATTTGATTATTTTTATCTCAATAACATATCTTAATTTTAACATTAATTCACATTCAATACACACCAATAAGGTACCTGTGCGCGGTAATTATGACAATTCAATGTTTTGTATAAGTATTAGAGAGGAATGTCTATAAACGTTGTTGCAATCAACTTCATTCATAGGTGTATGCAATTGTAGTGTGTTGTCTGAATAGTTTTTCGCACAGGTAACTTTCACTCATAAAAACAGGGTATGTATTTATGGTAAATAGAAACAATAATAGGAAACATGTGAATGGGATAGAAGGAGAACAAACGAATGGCATATATTTTATTAATTCTAGGGTTTGCATTGTTAATCAAAGGCGCTGACTTTTTTGTTGACGGTTCTTCCAATATCGCGAGACTCCTCCAAGTCCCGCCGATTTTAATTGGTTTAACAATTGTAGCTTTCGGAACGAGTGCTCCGGAAGCGACTGTCAGTATTATTGCGGCATTGGAAGGCAATGCAGATGTTGCAGTGGGAAACGTAGTGGGTAGTAATATTTTCAATATCACTCTTGTTATAGGAGTGGCAGCTTTTCTATATCCGTTGAAGGTTGAAAGTGAGACGATCAGAAAAGAAATCCCATTTACCTTACTTGCCAGTGTGGCATTGCTTATTCTTATGAGTGACATTGCATTGCAGGGATTCAATAGCAACATGATTACACGCAGTGATGGATTCATCTTCCTGTTGTTCCTTTCAATTTTTATGTATTACGTTATTGAAATCGGCCTAAAAAGTCGAAAGAATGCAGCGAGCGAACCAACACCTAAGAATATCAGTTGGGGTAAAAACCTATTCATTACCGTATTAGGTCTGGCAGCAATTATATTTGGAGGGGATTTGGTAGTCAATAATGGTACAGAAATTGCCTACTCCCTTGGCATGAGTGAAACATTGGTGGGACTCACGATCATTGCAATCGGAACGTCTCTTCCTGAGCTTGTCACGTCTATTTCAGCGGCATTGAAAAAAGAAAGTGAAATTGCGCTAGGGAATATTGTAGGGAGTAATATTTTTAACATTTTATTTGTCCTAGGCGCCTCGGCTGCAATTTCTCCATTACCAGTGAACGATAAAGTATTTACTGATGTCGTGTTTATGATTGTATTGATTGTCGTATTATTGATGTTCTCAAGGACCAACTTCAAAGTTGGAAAGCGTGAAGGATTGGTACTTGCCGCTGCTTACGTTATTTACTTAGTCTATATTATAGTACGGAATTAACTTAATCACGATATAGTGATAGGTACCTTTCACTAAAATATAAACCTCCTACAAACTTTTACAGAAAAAGTTCGAAGGGGGTTTATTTGTACTTAATTCGCAATATAGAATTGAAAGAATATATGTTGAATTCTATCAAAATATGTGATAAATTAGGTAACATTACATAATGAAGTATAAACTTCATTGTTAGTGAAAGTAGATGTTAAGACTTCATTGGGAGCGAAAGCGATTGAAATTTAAAGAATTAATTCATGAACATTACAACCAACTGTCGGTTAGTCAGAAAAAAGTTGCGTTATATGTCATTGATCATCCAAAAATTGTTGCAATGTCCTCGGCCCAAGTGGTTGGGGAGGCAATTGGTGTTAGTGAAACGACGGTGATCCGCTTTTGCCATAGCTTGGGATTTTCAGGATATGCCCAATTGCAAAAGGCAATTCGAGAACAATTACTATTTCATGAAAGCAGCTTAATAACTTATCAGCAAGACAAGATTGAACTCGAACAGGAACCCCATTTTTTTGAGCAAGTGATGGCGCAAGATGTAGAAAAAATTACGGAGACGATGAAACAAATTAATGAAACTGATTATGAAGCGGCGATTCGACAACTATCCAAAGCGGAAACAATTTATGTGCTCGGCCTTCGTTCGTCGCATATCGCGGCTAATTGGCTTTCCTATGCGATTGGATTAGTCAGGGATGACGTCCAATTAATAAGACCTGAAACGGAAGATGTCATTCAAACGCTTCGTCAAATGAATCGTCATTCCGTTGTCATCGTAATTTCATTTCACCGTTATTTAAAGCAAACCATACAAATTACACAATTGGCTCATGAACAAGGGGCTTTTATTATTGGCATAACTGATTCTAAGCTGGCGCCAATCGGAAAAACTAGTGATTTGTTATTTCCAATTTATTCGCCAAATAAATCAACTTTGGATGCGACGGCTTCATTATTTTCATTTATGAATGCGATTGTTGCTGGATTGTCGGTGCATGACAAGGATCGTTTTGAAGAAAGACAGCATCAGTATCGAACGATTGCAAGTGATTTTTTATTTGTGGAGGGGGCAGATTAATCATGGAAGCAGTAATTAAGGAGATAAAGCCGATTGTGGATGAAGTATTTCGCCATTTGCATACGCATCCAGAAATTAGTTGGCAAGAGGTAGAGACGACTAAATACATACAACAATTACTAGAAAATGAAGGGTTTCAAGTGTCAACATTTGAAGATTCAACTGGGCTCGTTGTGACGATGGGAACGGGTGATGCTTGCGTCGGGATACGTACAGATATTGATGCGTTGTGGCAAGAAGTGAATGGCGTTTATCAAGCGAATCATTCATGTGGACACGATGCGCATATGTCCATGGTCATTGGGGCGTTACTCGTTTTGAAGAAGCTTGGCATTCCTAAAACGGGACGTGTAAAAGCTATTTTTCAACCAGCTGAGGAAAAAGGAACGGGCGCATTGGCATTCGTGGATAAGGGAATTGTTGATGATGTTGATTTCTTGTATGGTGTACATCTTCGCCCGATTCAAGAAATCGGTCATGGGTACTCAGCACCTGCGATTTTACACGGTTCTGCAAAGATGCTAGCGGGTTCAATCATTGGAACAGATACACATGGCGCGCGGCCGCATCTTGGACAGAATGCGATAGAAGTCATGGCCCAACTCGTCCAAGCCATTCAATCGATCCATGTCGATCCGATGGTACCGCACTCTGCAAAAATGACTATGTTCAAAGCGGGTGGGGAGTCTGCGAATATTATTCCTGGAAATGCCGTTTTCAGTTTAGATATTCGAGCCCAAACAAATCAGGTCATGGATAAATTAATGAGCCAAGTGGACAAAGCCATTTCGTCCGTTGCAAATTTATGCGATGTCAAAATAACCTATGAAATAAGTGCTGAAATTGCGGCTGCTGAAGTGGATGAAACTGCTGTCGAAATCATGTCGCAAGCCATAACAGACACGGTGGGCGAACAATTTTTAGTCCCGCCAATCGTTACACCCGGCGGAGAGGATTTTCATTTTTACACATTGAAAAGACCAACTGTTAAGGCAACAATGCTCGGCTTAGGTTGTGATTTATCTCCGGGACTTCATCATCCGAAAATGACATTCAATCACGAAAGTATACACACTGGAATCGAAATACTCGCTCGAACAGTCAGCCAGACATTTGAACAATTAGAGGAGTGACATGATGACGAAGAATTTAACGATACGCAAATTAGAAACGATTGAAGATATCCGACTTATCCAATCCATGGAGGAGGAGGTTTGGGGATCGCCCGCAATCCCAATCCATCAAACGTATACAGCTTCGAAAAATGGCGGGTTAGTGTTAGGGGCCTTTATCAATGATGAAATTATTGGGTTTTCCTATAGCTTCCCAGGGTTTGCCGATGGAAAGACTTATTTATGTTCGCATATGCTGGGCATTCACCCAAATTATCAAGTAAAGGGAATTGGTAAGCTGCTGAAGGATGAACAACGTAAACTTGCAAAAGAAATGGGATATGACCTGATTACGTGGACATTCGATCCATTGGAAAGTCGTAATGCTTATTTAAATTTGCAAAAACTATCTGGCATTAGTCAAACCTATCTGGAAAATTGGTATGGGGAAATGACAGATGGGCTAAACAAGGGACTGCCTTCGGATCGGCTTAAAGTCGAGTGGTGGATCTCGAGTGAACGAGTTCAGGAGAACTGGATACCCGACAATATTGCGTATGCTAGGCCAGTGACAATAGGCCAGTCAGCACAAGGAAATCCAGTGATTGAAGGTAACCTCGAGGAAATTCATGCAGAAGGCAACGGTATTGAAATTCCGGTACCGGCGCATATTCAATCAATCAAAACGAATGAGCCCGAACTAGCCCTCGATTGGCGATTGAAAATTAGAGCTGCGTTTCAAACGTTATTTAGTGCTGGCTATGCAGTCGTTGGATTGAAAAAGTCAGACGATGGCGTCCATTATTACCAATTTGTTAAAAGAAATACAATTCCACTAACTATTAACTATATAGGTTGAATTTATTGTTTTACATACTCTCTTAGTTGATTGGAGTGGAGAGCGGCGACTCCTACGGGAACAGCGCGAGCTGAAGACCCCACAGGAGCGCGGTTTTTGCGACGAGGAGGCTGAAGCCGTGCCCGTGGAAAGCGTCCGCTCGGAACGGAAATCAATTGTTAGAAGTATTTATTTTATTCAACTTAGTATAAAAGGAGAATTTGAATGATTATTAAAGAAGTTACAATGCGCAAAATGAAGATGTCTTTGAAAGATCCATTTACAACAAGCTTTGGTACGTTCCAGGATAAAGATTTTTTATTACTCGAAGCAAAGGATGAGCTTGGCAATACCGGGTGGGGGGAGTCGGTCGCATTTCATTCGCCGTGGTATAGCGAAGAAACGCTTGAAACAAATTTACATATGATCAAAGATTTTTTACTTCCATTAGTACTCGGGAAAGAAATCGGACATCCCGATGAAGTCAATGAGCTATTTTCTGCAATCCGTAGAAATAATATGGCGAAGTCAACGATTGAAGGGGCGATTTGGGACCTTTACGCAAAGCGAAACAAATTGACGTTAGCCGAAGCATTGGGTGGAAAACAAGAGAAAATTGAAGTAGGCATTAGTATCGGGATTGATGAAGATATGGATCGTTTAGTCGAAACGGTTCGCGGTTTTATTGAAGAAGGCTATAAACGGATCAAGGTGAAAATTAAGCCTGGCTTTGATGTTGAAGTGATGCGCGAGCTTCGAAGGAATTTCCCGGACGTTCCAATGATGGCGGACGCAAATTCAGCCTATACACTAGAAGATGTCGACCTGCTGAAGCAGCTGGATGAATTTAATTTAACAATGATTGAACAGCCGCTTGCTTCCGATGATATTATTGACCACGCGACGTTGCAAAAACAATTGGAGACACCAATCTGTTTAGATGAAAGTATTCATTCATTAGAGGATACGCGAAAAGCAGTCGAACTTGGTAGTACTAAAATCATTAATATTAAAATCGGGCGTGTCGGTGGCTTGACGGAATCGAAAAAAATTCATGATTACTGCATGGAACACGGAATTCCGGTTTGGTGTGGGGGGATGCTTGAATCGGGGATTGGACGCGCGCATAACGTAGCACTGACAACACTTCCGAATTTCATATTACCGGGTGACACAGCTGGTTCGTCGCGTTACTGGGAACAAGATATCATTTCTCCGGAAGTTATCGTAGAAGACGGCTATATCACGGTACCGACTGGATACGGCATTGGATACGAGCCAGATCTAGAAGCAATTGATCAATTTACAGTAGAGACAATGCATTTTAAAGCAGAATAAGTGTAAGGGGTGAAAATTTCACCTCTTTACACCTATAATATTCAGAAAAAATAATCAACTCGATGTTGTGAAGGGGAAATAGTATGAAGAGAAGTTTTCAAATTGGTGGGGCATTTATTGGCGTTATCGTTGGTGCCGGCTTTGCATCTGGCCAAGAAATTTTACAGTTTTTCAGTAGTTTTGGGTTAATTGGCATTGCAGGAGCGCTCGTTGCGACTGGATTATTTGCATTTATCGGGATGAACTTGACACAGCTTGGAAGTCGCCTGCAGACGAATTCCCACCAAAGTGTGATCTACCATTTCACTTGCTGTGCGATTTGATCTGGATTTTTGGAAATAATTGTAACAGCTTTTTTCATACTAAAACCTTCGATAATGAATTCCATCACTTTTGTGCCGATGTAAAGCATCATAATCGTCAGCATCACTCTTTCAGCGCCGATAATAAAATGGGAAGATAAAACGACGATAAATCGAAAAATAACAAGCCATAGCTGATACTCCAACCAAAGAATTTGTTCGTCATACTAGCAAGTATTGTTGTCCCGGCTGTCGTCCCTCCAACGCGAATAATGAGCCCAATGCCAACGCCTGCAAAAACACCACCAAAAATTGTGTTTACAATGATTTCATTCGATGTAATGCGCCAGTCTGATGTGATATGTAAAAAGAGTGAGTTGAATAAAACAGCGATAATAGTGTAAATCGTTGTGTTCCTACTTAAATATTTATACCCAACAATAAGTAGTACGCCGTTAAGCACTAAGTTTACTAGTCCGGGCGACCATCCATAAAGATAATAAGCAATAATCGTCAGTCCAGTTACGCCACCTTCTCCAAGGTCATTCGGAATACAAAAAGATTCACAGCTAACGCAAAAATAAAAGACCCTGCAATAAAAAAGAGAAAGTCGACAATTCTTTTTTTCATATACTTACCGCCTATCTGTCAAAATCAGAGTTGATAAATCTTTCTAAACTGTACCATATTTCTTAGAATATTACCTTGAAATTAAAGTTTAGACAAACAACTACAATTCCATAGGTCAGCTTTTAAGGTCATTCGTAATGAGGTTTGTATAACTTTGTTATGATTTTATATTATTCGTAAGTCGAATTTCCATAATTGTTCGAGCCGCAAATGCAAAGTGTCAAAGTGCGTTTACCTGAATACTATAATAAAACGGGGGAGTATGAAGCAAACGGCGACGAAAATGAGGATGGAAAGATTTTGAATAAAATATATTTAGCAGGTTAAACGTTAATTTGGGGGATGGATTTGTTTGGTTGTGATATGACAAATGAAAATCCAGAAGATACCAATGAAGGTGTTAATATAGATAAAGAAGAAGGGGGAATTTCTGGGAATAAAGAACAATCGAATCCAAATGATAATGAATCCATTATGGCTCTTAATACGGGTTCTACCGAAACAGTCATTAATAAAGTTGAAGGTATGGACGTAGAAGTTAAAGTTATTAATTATGTAATACAACCTTATGACATTTCTTATCAATTAAATGAGACATTCGATAATCCCGAAGTGAAGCAAAACCAAGTTATTTATTCAACTCAAAATGATGAGTATAACATCACATTAGAAATTCACACCAATCTTGAAAATGCTATATCGAACTTACAAGAAAGTTTTATAGCGGAAGCGTATGAAGAAAAAGGGGAATTGGAAAGCACACCGATAGAAGAAAATGATTTGAAGGGGGAAATGCAGTTTTTTGCTTATAAGATTGATGAACATGTACTGGTGATTACTTACCAATATCCAGTTGAGGCAGGAGATGGCATGTATCCACTTTTAGAAGCCTTACGAAATTCGATTCATGTACAAAAATTTTTTGTGATATATGTATTTGGAAATTTAAAATTCCGCTGGATGTAAAAAAGCCAAAATACGCAGGTTGTGTATAAATACTTGCGTATTTTGGCTCTTTCATTTTGTTTCTTGAATCTGTAAGGTGTTTGGCAAAAATGCTCACCAAAAGGTACTTGTTTCAATTGATCTACTCATGCTTGTTCTTTTTCTAAAGCAACACATCATCCCTGTTCAAATTTACGACTGCGTTCAAATTTTGCATAGATATCCAAAACGATTTAATTCATACCTTCCGATCTAAACAATTGGTCAGCAATGTTCGCGCCAATGAAGACGGAAGGAGCCGTGGTAATCCCGTCCGAGACAAAAGGTGCAATAGAATTATCTACAACACTGAAATCTTTTGCACCATTATAATATAGTACCCGTACGCGGTTCAATTATGACGAATATTCTGTATAAGTATTAAAGAGAAACACTTATAAACGTTGGTTTAAATATTTTTTATTCATCATGATATGCAATTGCGGTGTATTGTCTGAATTGTTTTTTGTACAGTAGTCGATCCCCTTAAAACAGATGAAATAGGGTATAGGTTATACAAAGACTCTATCATTCTGGCTAAAAGGAGAGACTAGTATGTATATCCGGAAAAAGTTACAGAAGCGTCGTTCCCCATTTGAAACAAAAATGTATGCAGTTAAACAAGTGATAGAATTCCACCGGAGCAAAAGAGTGGTCGCGGAAGAAATCGGCATCAGTGTAAGTTTAGTAATTAATTGGGTCAAGACTTTTGAGCAGCATGGTGAAGCTGGTCTTCAATCGAAAAAGTCACACTCGCTTTCAGATGGCGGGGGCGAATTAGAGCGCCTGCGTTGCATTGAAAAGAAATATTATCAACAACTTGAGAAGATTGAGATTCCAAAGAAGTTCCAGACCATTCTCAGGGAGAACAAAAACAAAAATCATATGATGCCATAATTTCCCTAAGAAAGGACTACCCAGTTGAAAGACTTTGTCGGGCACTTGGTGTCTCTAAAAGTGGGTATTACGTTTACCTTAAGCGTCGCCAACGAGAGCCTTCAGAACGTGACTTACGAGATATTGAGGCAATAAAACGAACGTATTATAAGAGTAAAAGAACTTATGGATGTAGACATATTGCAGGAGAACTTAAAGAAGGACGACATATTATCAACCATAAGCGCGTGTCCAACCTAATGCATTTAATTTAAAGTCTAAGATTAGAAAAGCAAGAATCACTAGGGGAAACAAGAACAATCCTTAGTGGCTGTGTTTATCCAAATCTATTAAACAGAGATTTCAATGTAGTTTCTCCTAATCTAAAATGTGCCATGGATTTTTCCGAAATCAAAGCAGAAGGTGCCTATGTTGAAATGTTTATTTAGTTGCGGCACCATTGCTTGCTGTCTTAATTCTATTTTAGAAAATGCGCAAAACTATCACTATTTCTTACGAATTGCTGTTTGGTTATTTATTAGATTTTATATTAAATTTCCTTCTTAAAATCTTGAAAATAGCGATGACAATGTTTTACAAAAGCCTTTGAGATTTTTGTTGGGTATGAATACCGATGGCGTAATAAACCAATCGTTCGGGTAAACTTTCCGTCAATAATTTTTAAGTGCTTTATTTTATTTGCAGAGGGAAGAACAGCTGTTTCAGGTGTGAATGCCGCTCCACGTCCATTTTTGACAAGTTGCATAACCATTGTTGCTTCCTCTACTTCTATTTGGTAATCAGGTGAATATCCTATTGATTTACAATATTGATCTATCATTTGTCGAAAGCTGTATTGATTTGTTAAACCAACAAGTGGTAGGTTATCTAATTCCTTTAAGCGAATTGTACCTTTTTTTTCTTCTTTGTACGATTCGGGAACGCTTAAAAAAATTTCTTCTTCAAATAATGGCAACCATTCAATATTCGGATGTTCTATTTTCTTCGTGGTAATACATAAATCATATTTTCCATTTTCAATAAATTGTTTTAAGTTTTCTTTTGATAGCGAAACTTGTTGATATTTCACATGTGGGTATTCATTAAAAAATAAATCTATAATTTTTGTAAATATATATGGAAGCGTCGTAACGATTGATAGTTTTCCATTTTCATTTCCCCTTATTTCATCTAATCCACGCTCTAAATCACGTATTGCTGAAAATATATGCTCTGCACGTTTAAACAAAAACTTGCCATTTTCATTTAATGTAATGCGCCTGCCATTTCGGAAAAACAGATCCATTTCTAGTTCTGCCTCTAAATTTTTAATCGCCTTGCTTAATGCTGGTTGTGAGATTAAAAGTTCTTTAGCGGCCAATGACATATTCTCAAATTTTGCTGTGGTATAAAAATATTCTAATTTAATTAAGTCCATAATTCACCTCATACTATATAACTTGTAGTTATAAATGAATAACTTATTAGTATTTTTAATTATACCAAATAGAGTGTAAGATGTGAATTATCTGTAATATCAAAACATTTAGGGGAGTCTTTAAAAATATAAATAATAGTAGAGACCGAAAATGAGATTAAACAATAAAGTAGCAATCATTACAGGTGCGGCATCAGGTATGGGGATAGGGGAAGCGATTCGCTTTGCAGAGGAAGGCGCAAAAGTAGTCATCGCCGAATTAGAAGGTACGCAAGCTATTGCCGAAAAAATTAAAGGGTTTGGCGGAGAAGCGATTGCTGTATCTGTAAACGTAATGAAAACTGAAGATATTAAAAACTGCGTAGAATTAACTGATGAGATATTTGGTCCAGTTGATGTGCTAATAAATAATGCAGGTGTATTTGATCAATATGCTAAATCATTAGATACAGCAATAGACCAATGGAATTTCTTCTTATATATTAATCTAACAAGTATATTTGAATTTTCAAATGCTGTATTACCAGGCATGATTGAACGCGGCACAGGTTCAATCGTAAATATTGCTTCTATCGCAGGGCTGGTTGCAGGTAAAGGAGGCGCTGCTTATACAACTTCTAAACATGGAGTAATTGGATATACAAAGCACCTGACTTCTGAATATGCACGCTATGGCATTAAAATTAACGCAATTTGTCCTGGTACAATCGAAACGCCTCTCGTTAAAGACTTTTTATCGAATATTCCTAAAGTTTTAGTGCCAACGCATACTTTCGGGACAACAGAACAAGTATCCGTTTTGGCTTTGAATTTAGCATCAGATGAAGCACATTTTATGAGTGGGGCAATTGTACCGATTGAAGATGGCTTTACAGTTCAATAATTTGGAATAGTTGATATGAGAATTAAAGAATAGGAGTGTTTCTAGATGAAGTTAATCACTTATCTTAGGGGAAATCAAAGCCGTGTTGGTGTAATTCAAGGAGAAATGATAGTGGATGTTGGGGACTATTATCCGGATATTTTATCAATCATAAAGGCTGGTGATCATGGGCTCAAGAAACTCAATGAAATCTTAAAGTCTAATCCAGTACAAAGACCATTAAAACGTGAGTCTCTGTTGTCACCAATCCCAAACTTGGGGCGAAATATCTTCTGTGTTGGATGGAACTATTTGGAACACTTTAATGAACGTACACGAAAAGATATCGATTTACCGGCTAGTCCTACGATTTTTACAAAAGCGACAGGAACTGTAGCCGGACCTTATGAGGAGGTTCCTTTGGCGGAAAGTTTTACACAAATGTTTGACTACGAGGCAGAACTTGCCGTTGTTATCGGTCGTGAAGGAAAACGTATTTCTGAAGAAGAAGCACCTGATTATGTTTTTGGATATATGTCTGCTAATGACCTATCTGCAAGGGATGTGCAACAGCAGCATGGTGGTCAGTGGTTTATGGGGAAAAGCATGGACAAGTCATGTCCGATGGGACCTTGGCTTGTCACAAAAGATGAAATAGAGGATGTCCAAAACTTGGATATTTATTGTAAGGTCAATGGAGAAATCGTTCAATCCAGCAATACAAGTCTTATGATTTTTTCAATCAATAAAATCATTGCGGAAATTTCAAAAGCGATGACGATAAAACCTGGGGATATTATTTTAACTGGAACACCGTCAGGTATCGGTTCGAAACGTAATCCGCCTATTTTATTAAAGGCAGGAGATGAAGTGGAAGTTTATATTAGTGAAATTGGCGGAATAAAAAACAAGATTATTGAGGAAACAGTTAAAGATGAGTTGAATAATAATTTTTATACTCAAAAGATTTAGGTGGCGGCTTATTAAAATCTAGTATGGGGTGAAAATATGTCTATTGAAAAAATGACGCATGCGCGCATCGATCTAACAAAAGGAAATGAATTAATAATTAAAGAAATGCAAAGTTCGGGCATTACGTGGAAAACAGGAATTGATGGAGAAGAGATATGGATGGGGCGTATTGAAGTAGATGCCAATACTAAATCAAAGGCGCTACATCATAAAGAATCTGAAACTGTACATTATTTATTACGGGGAAAAGTTAAAGTTCATTATGGAGAAAATTATGCTAGTACTGTCGAACTTGGGGAGGGAGATTTCATTTATATTCCTCCCTATCTTGCTTATACATTTGAGAATCCAATTGAAACGGAAAAGCTTGATTTAGTTACTTTTATGGCTTCGACCCACCAAATTGTATATCTAGAAAGAGATGAACATGTTCAGGTGCCGGCAGAATTCAATAAAGAAGAAGTTTTAGTTGTAAGAGCATCTGAATTAGATGGTTCAACTGACCAAACAAAAAACATGCCACGAAAAACCGGCATTCAATCAACTAAAATTTGGATAGGGCGCGTGACTGGTGAACCTGCCAGCGATTCAGGGGCACATCATCATGGTGAAGCTGAAACAGGTGGATTTATTATTAGCGGAACAACACGAATTTTATATGGCCAGAATTATCAAGAGTATGCGGAATTTGTGTCAGGTGATTTTGTGCATGTACCCCCATTTGTACCGCATATTGAACGGAATCTGAACGACACTGAAGCAGTGGAATTTTTAACAGCTCGCAATCCTAGAAATATAGTTGTTAATTTAGAAGATTAATATTTAAACCGTTTATTTAATAGTTATAAATGCAGTAACCTTGTTGATAATTATTTTGAAACGGAGGGATAAAATTGGCATTTCCCAATAAAGTAATAATTCGTGAGGTTGGACCTCGTGAAGGCATGCAAGTTGAAAAGACACATGTAGCTACTGTGGATAAAATAAAATTAGTTGATATGCTTTCGGAGTGCAATTTGCCTGTAATCGAGGTTACTTCATTTGTAAGTCCTAAATGGGTGCCGCAAATGGCAGACGCTGAGTTAATTGCAGAAGGATTCAAAAGAAAACCAGGGATAGAATATCAGTGCGTTTATTTGAATTCGAAAGGAATAGAAAGAGCACAAGCGACAGGAAAGTTTGATTTGGAAGGCGTTATTAGTGTAATTGCAAGTGAAACATTTTCTATAAAGAACACGAATCGGACGATTGATGAAACATTCGCTGAAATGCATAATCGGATTGCTGTTCTGCAAAAATACAATATTCCAATTATCACAGCACCTGTAATGGCTGCCTTTGGTTGTAACTACGAGGGGAATATCGATCCACAACATGCATTAAGCTTGATTGCTAGAACATTAGAAATTGCAGAATCTTATGATATCAATTTGGAGCGTATCCTTCTTGGGGATACGATGGGATGGGCAAATCCAGTTACAATCGAATACCTCGTAGGTCGGGTGCAAGATAAATGGCCAGATAAGGATATTATTCTACATTTACATGATACACGGGGGATGGGATTAGCTAATGCTTATGCAGGGTTGAAGATGGGCGTCACCCATTTTGATGCTTCGGTAGGCGGATTGGGAGGTTGTCCATTTGGTGGTTTCAAAGGAGCGGCTGGAAACATCGCCACAGAAGACTTGGTTCATATGTGTCACGAACTTGGAATCGAAACTGGTGTTGATCTTAAGAAGTTAATGGATGTAACCCTGGAGGCGGAACGAATTCTCGGCCGCACTCTCCCTGGAAAGTTGGCACATGGAGGAAGTTTAGACACATACAGAAAGACTCCGCAAGTGTAAAAAACGTAACAGAGAAAATGTAAGCCCTTACTTAGATAAATAATGGATAAACATTATTGACAATTATATATATTGCAATATTGAATGACCATGCATTGAAAAAAACGAATGATTACAAATGGGAGGCATGAATGTTTATGGTAGTTGTAAATGGATTGGATAGTAGAGTAAATGAAAAGTTGGAAGAAATAAAAACATCGTCGAATAGACCATATTATGAGAAATTAAAAGCACAGGGCAAAATGTTTGTTCGTGATAAAATTAAATTCTTAGTGGACGAAGACAGTATTGAAATTGAAGACGGGGTTTTTGCACGTACTAAAGATGAACAATTTTTGCCTGGCGATGCTGTAGTCACACTTATTGCTAAAGTGAATGGCCGGTCGGTTGCGATTATTGCAAACGATATGACAGTTAAAGCTGGTACTTGGGGAGTAAAAACGATAGAAAAAATAATGCGTATGCAGGAACTTGCGGAAAAAAGAAAAATCCCTTTAATATATATGATTGATTCTGCCGGTGCCAGATTGAATGAACAGTTCGATACTTTTATTGATCGTCGTCATGCGGGAAAAATTTTTTATAATACAGCACGAATATCAGGCGTAGTTCCACAAATTGCACTTGTATTTGGTGCTTCACCGGCAGGAAGCGCATACCTCCCGGCGTTATGCGATTTTGTTGTCATGGTCGATAAAAATGCAAGTGTTTATCTTGGTTCGCCTCGGATGGCAGAAATGGCAACAGGAGAAAAAGTAACAATGGAGGAAATGGGCGGAGCAAAAATGCACAACCAGATAAGCGGACTGGGCGATATGCTTGTGCAGAATGAGGAAGAGGCCTTGAATGCTGCCAAACATTTCTTGGATTATATGCCGCAAAATTGGAAGGAGAAGGTGTCTTTAAAAGAATCCGTTGAACCATTGCCAGGAAAAAGAATTGAAGAACTTGTGCCGGCAAATCAACGTGTACCTATGGATATGTATGCGGTAATAGACCGAATTATAGATGCCGACTCTTTTTTCGAATTCAAAAAACTTTATGCTCAAGAGCTCATTACGGGATTTTCTCGGATTGGGGGAAGAGCCGTTGGAATTGTAGCGAATCAGGCAAAAACAAAAGGTGGCGTTCTTTTCCCTGAATCAGCAGAAAAGGCTGCGCACTTTATTTCCTTATGTGATGCTTACAACATTCCATTGCTCTTTTTGGTAGATTTACCTGGCTTTATGGTTGGCAGCAAGGTAGAAAAACAAGCAATTATTAGAAGGGGTGCAAGAATGTTATCCACAGTAGCCAATGCCACTGTCCCTCGAATTTCGGTAATTGTTAGAAAAGCGTATGGTGCTGGATATGTGGTTATGTCTGGTGCATCAATGCAACCGGACGCTTGTATTGCGCTTCCGCAAGCACAACCCGCGGTAATGGGTCCCGAAGCAGCCGTCAATGCGATGTATTTCAATAAAATCCAATCCATTGAAGATCCTGCTGAACGTCAAAAATTCATCGTAGAACAGCGTGAAAAATATGACGAAGATATTAATGTATGGAGTTCCGCATCGCAACTTTATATAGATGATGTTGTACCAGGTGACCGATTGCGACAAGATCTTATACAGAGATTTGACCTTTATTCGCAAAATAGAGATGTTTTGGAAGACATTGCAGAAAAGAAAACAGTCGTTAGAAGGGGATAGGATTTAATAAAAAGTCATGATAAAGGGGGTTAAGTTAATGACAAGTTCTCTTGAAAATAGAAGAAATATATTTGAGGAAAAAAGCAAAGAATGGACACCGAAACCCGTACATGAATTTTTCTTTCGGATGGCTGAACAATATAAAGATAATGATTATATAATTGGTCTGCAAAAAACGTGGACATATGCAGATATAAGCGACAAAAGTAAACAATTTGCCGCAGGGTTAATCAAACTGGAATTAAAACGTAATGAACATGTTGCATTAATTCTCCCGAATCATCCAGAATTTGTCGTTTCGAAATATGGAGTATCGGCAGCAGGAGGTATTGCAGTTCCACTAAATTACCGTTTGAAAAAAGAGGAACTAAACTACTTAATAAGCCAATCCGATTCTTCTTATATTATTACGCTAGATGTGTGGAATAATATAAATTTTGTCTCAATATTGAAGGAATTGTGTCCGGAAGTATTTGAGGGGAAAAGTTCAAAGGCGTTTCCGAATTTAAAAGAAATCATTGTTTTTTCGCCGGAAGGGAAAAAATACCCGGGTACGACAGCTTTTTATGATTTATTATTTTCGACAGAAATAAGCCAAGCAGAAGAAACGCTAAGTTATCTGAAGAAGCCCAAAGTAAGCGATGTGACCGATATTATGTATACATCTGGAACCACCTCTTTACCAAAAGGCGTCCTCGTAACACATGATATGGTATGGCGCAGTGCACTAGGCAGTTGTATTAATCGGGGTTATCAAGAAGGAAGAAAAATCTTTGTTCCCATTCCATTATATCATTGCTTTGCTTACATTGAGGGCATTATTGCCGCAAGTATGGTTGGTGGAGCAATCATTCTTCAAGTTGATTTTAATGAATCGCAATCATTGGAGTTAATGGAAGTCCATGAGGCGAGTGATATTCTCTGTGTACCAACAATCGGCTTAAGACTACTCGAAGAACAGCGTAAAAATCCGCGTGATCTGTCTAGTTTGCAAGCGATGTATTGTGCTGGTTCGGAAGTGTCCCAAAAGATATGGCATGACCTAAAGACAGAATTAGGCTTGAAAGAACTAATTACTGGTTATGGCATGACAGAGTGCGCAGCTGGAATTTTACAAACCGATCCAAACGATGAAATTTCACGTGTCGCGAAGTATGTAGGGCGCATTATTCCAGGCGGTCATATCGGATTAGATGAGTTGGATGGAAAAAATATACAGTTCAAAGTAAGGAATATAGATACAGGTCAGGATGAAGTTCACGGAACAGAAGGCGAATTGGTTTGCAGAGGTCCATTGGTCACTAGAGGGTATTATAAAAAGCCCGAAGAAACAGCAAACTCAATAGATAGTAACGGGTGGTTAAAAACAGGGGACCTTGCCATAATCGATGAAAATGGCTATATCTCCTTAACAGGCAGAATTAAAGAAATTTATCGAATTGGCGCGGAGAATGTAGCGCCTAAAGAAATTGAAGATGTGTTAACTAGTCACAATAAAATTAATCAAGCTTACGTTATTGGTGTGCCTGACACAATAATGGGTGAAGTAGGAATGGCCTGGATTGTACTTGAGCCAGGAGAGTCATTGGATGAACAGGAAATCTTTGAATACGCTTCAAATTATTTAGCTAGATTCAAAGTTCCAAAGTATTTTAAATTTATTCAACATGATGAACTCCCATTGACGGCTACTGGGAAGTTACAAAAGTTTAAGTTGAAAGAATTATATATGAATGAAGAAGAAAAGGTTCAATCGTAATTTACTAGCTTAATGAGGTGATTATAATAGACGTGTTAACAAATATGGCGGGAAATGTATGGAAAATTGTTGTAAACAAGGGGGATAAAGTTAGTTCTGGACAAGAGGTTATTATTTTGGAATCAATGAAAATGGAAATACCCATTACAGCTAAAAACGACGGAGAAGTTGCAGAGGTTATCGTAAATGAGGGGGATTTTGTAAATGATGGGGATGTCCTTTTGAAACTGGAATAATACTCTATTCAAAATTTTGAAGTAGAAATGATGAGGTTTTTGTTTAATAAAATCCTAATTGCTAACCGTGGTGAGATTGCATCTAGAATTATTTGAACTTGTCAATCTATGGGGATAAAAACTGTTGCAATTTACTCAGATGCTGATACAGCGGCTTAATATGTCAAAATGGCTGATGAAAACTATTGGTTGGTGGCCCGCGTGTAAATGAAAGCTACTTGAATGTCGATAAAATAATTGAAATAGCAAAAGAAGCGGAAGCTGAAGAAATTCATCCAGGATACGGATTACTATCCGAAAACCCCGGTTTTCCGAAACGTGTATAAGTAATGGAATCTTTTTTATAGGACCATCCACGGATGTGATTACAAAAATGGGAGGAAAAATAGGGGCGAGAAGGGCAATGGAGGCCGCAGGAGTTCCAATTGTTCCGGGGGATGGCACGCATTTATTAAATTTAGAGCAGGCTGAAGCGACCGCGAATAAATTGGCTATCCAATTATGTTAAAAGCATCCGCTTGTACCCATATACTTTTATCCCTCTCCAGGGACTATCACAAAGTTAGCAATCCCATCTGATGAAAATATTCGTCATGAATTGGTAGAAGAAGGATCAGAAGTAACCCTTTTTTATGATCCTATGATTGGAAAATTAATTGAAAAAGGAAAAAGTCGTGATAAAGTAATTGAGAATTAATCTCTGCGCTAGATGATTATGAGATTGAAGGAATAAAATCTAATATTCCTATGTTGAAAAAATATATCTCATCCAGAATTTAAAAATGGAAATACGACAACAAATTTTATTCAAGATAACTTGATCCATGTAAAACAGTGACGTAGAGCATGTTGGGATGTATGTAAGTTTGGGGGCCAAAGTGTTTCCAACGTTATTGATATATACGTATCAAAAGTATTAAACAAAGGAGTGTTCTTATGGCTGAAAATAACATGATTGTTCTGGAAAAACATAATGGAGTAGCAACCTTAAGATTAAATCGGCCCAAGGTTCATAATGCACTTTCGGGAGAAATGATGCACGAGTTCGTACAAGTTTGTGATGAGTTATCGAAAGATTCAGAAGTGAGGGTTATTATATTAACAGGAGCAGGTGAAAAGTCTTTTTGTTCTGGTGCGGATCTTGGAGGCATGGATGATAATAGTAGTGATAGTGTAGTCGAATTTAAAAGACATGTTACTAAATATAGAGATTGCTTACTAGCTTTACGAAGATTAAAAAAACCTGTTATTGCTGCGGTTAATGGTTATGCTTTAGCAGGAGGATTGGGTTTGGCTGTTTCATGCGATCTAGTCTATGCTAAAGAATCCGCTCAATTTGGAGTGCCAGAAATAAACGTAGGTTTATGGGGAATGATGATTAGCGCTCCCTTGGCGAATACCATCGGTTACCAAAAAACTTTTGAGTTAATGTATACCGGTGATCGTATAAAAGCGGAAAAAGCTAAAGAGATAGGCTTGGTTAACGATGTCTTTTCAGCTGAAAACTTTGAAGAAGAAATCAATAATATAGCTGAGAAATTGGCAACAAAAAATCCTATAGCTCTTAATCATGGAAGAGAAGCAATGTATATGATTCAAGCTATGGAATATGAAAGTTCATTAAGCTATTTGCGAGATCAAGTAGTCTTACTAAGCAGAACTGAAGACTACAGCGAAGGCATGAACGCATATAAGGGAAAAAGGGATCCGGTTTGGTCAGGACGTTAAACTAAACAACCTATGGTGAGTATACCTAAATATTTATATAGAAATAAGTAGAGATCGTAAATTTCGATATATTTCACGGGAATGGCGTGATTCCCGACTAATGCGAATTGGGGGGGACAGACGAAATTCAAAAAGAAATAATTGGAACTTTAACCGAATAATACTTATAAAAACTACGGAAGTATATAAGGGAGAGAGGGCATGGGGAAACTTGAAGGAAAAGTGGCAATCATTACGGGCGCTGCAGGTAGTATAGGAAGAAAAGTGGCAGAAGTTTTTTTGAATGAAGGAGCAAAGGTGTCACTAGTCGATATAGATGGCTCTACGTTAGAAGAAGTAAAAATGAAATTGGAATATGAAAATGTTCTCGTTGTAGAAGCAAATGTATCTGACGAAGAAGACGTTGAAAATTATGTTAATCAAACGTTAGAAAAATTTGGATCAGTTGATATTTTATTTAATAATGCAGGAATCATTGGTGAAATGGGACCTATTCATCAACAGTCATTAGAGAATTTTAATAAAGTGCTTTCGGTCAATACTACAGCGGTCTTTCTAGGCATGAAATATGTTATTCCAGTAATGAAAAAACAAAAACGTGGAAGTATTATTAATACATCTTCAGTTGATGGATTGAGAGGCAGTCCTAATATGGCACCATATTCGGCTTCAAAGCATGGAGTTGTTGGGTTAACTAAAACAGCCTCTTTAGAGGTGGCAGAAAATAATATAAGGGTTAACTCGATACACCCGGCCCCGGTTTATGGAAATATGATGAAAACTGTGCATCAAAGCATTAATAAAGAATATGAGAGTCAAGTAGAAAAGAAAATTTCAAGGAAAATACCTCTTGGGTACTATGCAAATTCAAAAAACATTGCAGACTTGGTATTGTTTTTAGCTTCAGATGACAGTGAATATATTACAGGATCATCATACCGGGTGGATGGTGGAATGGGTGCTACGAGTTAGGAATTATGAAGTTCATAGTTCTTGTTCTTGAATGAGGTCATATCCAAAAATATTAAGTAGATTATTAAGACGAAAAATAAGGCAGGGCACTTACCTAATAGTAGATAAAATAAGCTCTACCCTTTTCTAAAAGGTTGTTTTAAGTGGTATTCATACAATTGGTAAAATTAAATTTAAATAGTCATTGACAAAATGTTTTGAATTGACTAACGTTACGTATAATACTCCATATATCCTACTTTTATATGGTGAAAACATTATCTTGTAGAATTAGTTTAATTACTCTCCTTTAAATAAAATCTTTGAGAAGTGATTTTGCTAAAGCAGGAAGGAGGTGCTATTAATCGTGTTGTTCTTTGATGATTTTGAAATTGGCGATGAAATTTTTACACCTAGAAGAACTATTACTGAAACTGATATTGTACAGTTCGCAGGTTTGTCAGGGGACTTTAATCCATTGCACATTGATGAAGTGTTTGCAAGTAAGACACCATATAAAACAAGAGTGGCGCATGGATTATTATCTGTATCTGTAATAACAGGTTTACAATCCATGATGGGGAATGTAAACGGTTCTACGTTAGGTTTACTAGAGATTAATTGGAAGTTTCAAAGAGGAGTTATTGCAGGGGATACTATTTTCGGTAAGTTCGTTGTACACGAAAAAAAAGATACTTCTAAACCAGATAGGGGCGTACTGACTAGAAAAATTTATGTATATAATCAAAAAGAAGAGGTAGTTTCAGAGGGGGTTATTGTACTTCTTATGCTAAGACGTACATAACTAATGGAGACAAAAATTGTGTGAGAAGTCTGTCATGATTAATGCATTAATCAAAAGTGAGGAGCTGGGAATTGATGAATAAAAGGTTGATTACTTTACTGAGTTCGGCATTAATAGTTTTGTTAACTCTAACTGCTTGTTTGGAAAAGGAAGCGGAAACCCAAAGTGCGAGTTCCGAAGGTAGTGCCTCAGAAACCTCTAATAAAAAGTTTACATGGAAGTACTCTACTATTTATGCTGAGGGTTCAATCCAATATGAGAGAGATAAAAGATTCAAAGAGTTGGTTGAAGCGTTATCAAATGGTCAGATGGAATTGGAACTTCATCCTGTAGGTGTATTATCTGATGCTGGACAACTTCTTGATACAGTGAGTGAAGGAACGATTGAAATAGGTGGAGATTGGCCGGGGACTTGGTCAGGAAGGAACACTGCATTTAGTTTGTTAGGAACTCAAACGGGATTAACAGCTTTCGATTATATTATGTGGATAGAGCAAGGCGGCGGTCGTGATGTATACAACGAGATATATGGGCAATATAATCTAGTTTATTTCCCATATAATGCCCCTTCAAATGAATCTGGAATTCGTACAAATGAACCAATCAGAAGCTTGGAAGATTTAAAAGGTAAAAATATTCGTTTTGTTGGTACAGTACAAGAAAGAGTTTTACAAAAATTAGGCGGAAATCCTATGAATGTGCCAGCACACGAGTTATATGAAGCGGTACAAAGAGGAGTAATCGATGGATTGGAATTCGCAGGACCTGCTGGGGATAGAGCGATGAATTTCCACGAAGTAACTGACTATGTAGCAGCGCCTGGTTGGCATCAAACTGCATCTGTAACAGGAGTTATGATTAACAAAGATGCATGGGAGACATTACCTGACCATTTAAAAAACGTTATTGAGGTAGCTTCAAAAACAACAATGTTTGAAACAACGTTTAAGGAATTATATATGGATGCAGAAGCATCTGCAGAGATGGCTAAAGCAGGGATTGAAGTTAATTTTTATCCAGAGGAAGATCTAGAAAAAGTACAGGGCATAATTGGAGATGTGTTGGATGAACTTGCTGTAGAAAATAAAGATTTTGCTAAAGTATTAGATAGTCAAAGTGAGTTTATGAGTGATTATGCAGAATACCGTGAAATGCAAAAACCCTGGGGCTTTGGTGTGAATTCAGACCTGTTTAAAAGGTGATAGGAAAAAAAGTTAGACTAGATTAAAGAACCTTTTATCTAGTCTAACTTTTTACAAAGAGAAGGGAAGGTGAAGGCTATGAAAAAGATTACGAATGGCATTGATGCAATCAACTTATGGGTAGGGCGCATTGGTGCGTGGTCCGTCCTTGCACTAACACTCGTTATTGTATTTGAAGTGGTTAGTCGAAGATTACTTAATTCACCAACAATTTGGGGATACGAAGTAATTACTATGATTTATGGGTTCCACTTTATGATTGTTGCTGGTTATGCACTCCTCCATAAAAGTTTAGTTTCGGTTGATATATTATATGAGCGTTTCTCACCTAAAATGAAAGCTATATTAGACATAGCGACTTATCTAATGTTATTTTTTCCATTCGTGATTACTGTACTTTTTGTCAGTTATGATCAAGCAATATTTTCGTGGTCCATTCAAGAGAAATCTTCAACATTATTCGGGGCTCCTTTGTATTTGACGAAAACTGTTATACCAATAGCATTTTTATTACTTGCTTTACAAGGGGGGTCGGAAGTACTGAAACGAATAATGATCTTGATGAAAGAAGGTGAAAATACTTAATGGAAGAGATAATGGTTGTAATGTTATTTATTAGTTTAGTTATAGGTCTAGCTACAGGACATCCAATAGCCTTTGTATTGGGGGGATTAGCAACTATTTTTGGTTTATTAGGCTGGGGTCCTCAAGCAATTAAAATTTTTACTAACAATATTAACTCAGTTATGGGTAACTTCACGTTAGTTGCCATTGCAATGTTCACTTTGATGGCAAACTTATTAGCCTCTTCCAGAATCGCCGAAGGATTATTCGAGTCTTTGCGTTATTTATTAGGGAGGTTACAAGGAGGTTTAGCATTTGCCGTCATTGTAGTTTCGACAATTTTAGCGGCTACCACAGGTGTCGTTGGTGCATCAATAGTAACGATGGGGGTATTGGGACTTCCTGTCTTGTTGAAGTATGGATATGATGAAAGGTTATCAACCGGAGTTATTGCGGCAGGAGGAACTTTAGGTATATTAATTCCCCCAAGTATTATGTTAGTTGTAATGGGAGCCCAAGCACAAGTTTCTGTTGGAGACTTATTCAAGGCAGCCTTGGTGCCAGGATTGATATTAGCCTTCAGTTATTGTGTGTATGTGCTTGTTCTTTGTTGGAAGAATCCCGAAATGGGACCGGCTATGACAGAAGAAGAATTAGCCGCTATGCCATTGAAAAAAAGAATTACTGGTAGTTTGGTAAACCTTATTCCTCCATTAATATTAATCGTTGCCGTACTCGGAACGATTTATACAGGGGTAGCGACTCCAACTGAAGCAGCTGGAGTCGGGGCATTCGTAGCTTTACTGATGACAATTGCGTATCGGAAGTTCAGTTTTAAAATGTTAAGTGACTCTGTTTATGAAACTGCTAAAACGACTGCAATGGTTTTAATAATAATGGTAGGAGCAACTGCATTTGCTTCCATTTTCATGGCATTAAACGGAGATAAGTTATTTCAAAATATCGTAAACTCCTTTGGTTTTGGAAAATGGGGTGTTTACATTGTCATGATGATTTTTATTTTCGTATTAGGAATGTTTTTGGATTGGGTAGCCATTGTGATGATTACTTTCCCAATCTTTCTACCATTATTAGAAAGCTATGACTTCAATATGGTTTGGATTGTAATAGTAATATCAGTGATGCTACAATCTTCTTTTTTAACACCACCTTTTGGTCATGCATTGTTTTATATTAAAGGAGTGGTAGGAGATTCAATTTCATTAGGTGTAATATACCGAGGAATTGTACCTTTTGTAGCTATTATTTTATTAGTCTTGGTTATAATAACGGTTTTCCCAGGTCTAGTATTGTGGTTCCCAAGTGTTTTTTAAGTAGCAAAAATACCGTACAATCATTGGAAAGGGGATTATTACATTGAGTTTATTGTTTACACCATATGAAATACGGGGCACTGTACTGAAAAACAGAGTGGTGATGTCGCCAATGTGTATGAATGCTAGTTTTGGTGCAGATGGATACACTTCTAATTGGCATCAAGTGCATTATGCGAGTAGAGCGATGGGGGGAGTTGGTTTGGTTATGATCGAGTCAACGGCTGTAAACCCGAATGGAAGAATTAAAATGCATGATATAGGTATATGGGATGATAAATTTGTGCCAGGTTTACGGACAATTGTAGATGCCGTGCATGATAGTGATTCTAAAATTGCGGTTCAACTTGCACATGCAGGAAGAAAAGCTCTTGTTGATGGAAGTATCATTGGTCCCTCACCACTTCCGTTTCAAGATGATATGAAAATGCCAATTGAAATGACAGTAGAGATGATAAAAGATACGATTGAGGAATTTAAGCAAGCTACCATTAGGTCAAAGGAAGCGGGGTTTGATGTAATAGAACTACATGGTGCGCATGGATATTTAATTAATCAATTTTTATCGCCTTTGTCTAACAAGAGAACAGATGAATACGGGGGAAGTCGAGAAAATCGATTCCGGTTTTTAAAGGAAATTATTAAAGAAGTACGTTCCGTTTGGGATCAAGGGCTATTCGTTCGAATCTCTGCAGATGAATACCATCCTGAAGGAAATACAATGGATGACTTTGTATATTTCTCAGAACAAATGAAAACGTTGGGTGTAGATTTGATTGATTGTAGCTCAGGAGCAGTAGTTCCAGCAAAAATTGACGTTTTTCCTGGTTACCAAGTTCCATTAGCTGAAAAGATTAAAAAGTATGCAGATGTGCCTACCGGTGCTGTTGGATTGATTACGGATGCCTTACAAGCGGAAGAGATTGTAAAAAATAATAGAGCTGATTTAGTTTTCTTGGCAAGAGAATTTCTGCGCGATCCTTATTGGCCACTTCGAGCTGCCGCAAAGCTTGGTATTTCATTAGAACCCCCTGCTCAATATAGAAGGGCATGGAATGAAATTTTGCCTAATAATTATGGATCTGTTAATGAAAGATGGTACCCAGGTAAAGAACCAGTATAAACTTTTGTTATTGCATGCAACATTATTATTAGTTGTATGAATGAAAAAATAATTCAATATATTGGCTTGTCCAGACTAGTATGAAACACCTTGCAATTAAGTTTTTAAGTGGAAGGAGTTTGTAAATGACTAGATTACCATATGTGGATCATGATGCCCCTACACCCCTTCAAAAAATTGTATCGGAAACACCAGAGATTTTATCCGCCTATTTACAAATGGAAAAAGCGTTGGGGAATGTGCTTAAACCAAATATTTTGGAGTTGACACGATTGCGGGTAGCCGCAAACAATGATTGTAAATTTTGTAAAAGTATTGAATTAAATAAATTGGATGCAAACAAAAGAAATGTTGCACTTCGAAAGGAACAGTCAATTGATTTGACACTAAAAGAAGAAGCAGCTCTTCAATTAGTTGATGAAGTAATGGCCTATCATGGAATTTTAACAGATCAATTATTTTCAAAAGTGAAAGAACATTTTTCTGCTAAGGAGATTATTGCTTTATTATTTCAAATTGGGCAAAAGAATAGTGGTGGATGGTTTAATATCGCGATGGATGTTGCTGAACAAAATAATTGAATCTTGGAGGGAATTAAAATGATTACAAGAATGGGGATTTTAGAAAAAAGCAATAGTATGACTGAAGAGGAATTTAACGATTATTGGCTAAATATTCATGGGCCATTAGTGAGAGATTTTGATTGTCTACGTAAGTATCATCAAAATCATATTGTTGATAGGGAGCAACGTGGAATTAGTTACCCGCGATCTTCCCAAGTTGTAGATGGGTTTTCGGAACTGTGGTTTGATGATGTCAAGGCAATGGAAAATTGTTTTAATGCGGATGCATTACATGTACTAAAAGAAGATGAAAGTAAATTTCTACAAAACGTACCAATCATCGTAGCAAGACAAAATATCGTCGTCCCACCTCCTGAAGATGATGAAAAGTATGTTAAAAGAATGACATTACTAAAACGTCGTTTTGATATAGATGTCGAAGAATTTCAACACCAATGGGAGAATGTTCATGGAGAATTAGTGAAGACAATGCCTGGGATTAAGGGATACATTCAAAATGTAATAATTGACCGAGAACTAAGAGGAAAAAAAGCGAACTATGAAGATATCCCAATTGATGGCATCGTGGAATTTTGGTTTGATAGTAAGGGATGTATAGAAAAAGCATTTCACTCACCAGAAGGTAGGAAAACAATGGAGCATTCGGAATCCTTTTTGGAAGAAATTACAACATTTTTAGTGAAAACCCATAAGATAAAATAACGTTAAAAGAGTAAAATAGAATATTACAAATAAACTTCAGGAAGTTATTGGTCAATAGCCTGATGAATTTCCCTATATATAGTATGGGAATAAGATAGGTATAGGCGGTGCAAAATGATATGCATTATCAAACGAAAAAAATGAACTATGCAATATTAAAAAAAGAAATTTATGAGAGTGATTATGAATTGGGAGAAAGATTAGCCATTAGCCACTTGGCAAGGCGATTTAACAGCAGTGAAACACATTCAAAAGATTATAAATGAAAGTAAAGAAGCTTTTCAACAACAGGAATATGAAACGTTCGAGAAACTAAATATTGATTTCCACATTGGGATTTATAACAAATGTAATAATAAATTATTAATAAACACAATCGAAGATCTTTGGAGCAATTCTAACCACTATCCTTCTGTATATAAAAGCAATGATGAACACATTCAACAATCCATCTCAGAACATGATGAGATTTGTGAAGCTTTACTAAAAAAAGATAGTTTGCTAGCAGAAAGTTTGATCTTTAAACATAAGGAAAGCTGATATTCAATGAAATTAGTATCTTATTTAAAAAAGGACCATATAAGCGTGGGGATCGTTGAAGAAGATACCATAATAGATTTAAATGATACGTTTCCTGATATGTTATCTATTATTAATGCTGGAGCCGATGGAGAGGCAGAGCTGAAAAGAGCATTAGCCAACGGCTCTAATAAAGTACCACTTAACAGTTGTGAATTACTGCTGGGGATGTAATTCTCACGGGGAAGCCTTAAGGTGTTGGCTTTAAACGTGAACCTCCTATACTATTGAACGCTGGAGATGAGGTTGAAGTTATCATAAGTGAAATAGGCAGAAAAAAACAAAGTAGTGTAATAACAAGATGGATAGAGATCGCTGAAATTGACTGAATGTTCCTAGAACAATGCTGATACATGAGGTGAACTTATGTTAAATGAAAAAAAGGATGATATTCGTATCGGTCTAACAAAATGAACGAGTTAACGCTAAAAGAATCTCAAGAAAATCAATTTATAACATGGAATACGGCTGTAGATGAAGAGGAGATTTGGATGGGAATGATTAAAGTGAAGCCTAATACCAAATCACTTTCACAACATATAAGGGTTCAGAAACTGTTCATTATGTGTTAGAAGGAAAGGCTAAAGTCGTTCATGGAAATATGCAGGAAAGCGTAGAACCTGACAAGGGAGACTTTATTTATATCCCTCCCTTTTTTATATTTAGTTTTGAAAACAATAATCAGTCTGAGAATCTAGTATTTGTTACGTTTATGGCTTCTTCCTTTCAAATAAAATATGAAGATAGTAACCCGATTGAAGAAGCAGGTAATAATCAAGCGAAAGTTGTAAGGGCTACAGAGTTAGATGAATCAACTAATCAAACAAAGAATATGCCGCGAAGAATTGGTATTCAATCAAATAAAATATGGATGAATGTGTTACCGGTGAAGTTGGAATGGACTCAGGGGCACATCATCATGGAGAAGCTGAAACAGGTGGTTTTATTATAAGCGGTACAACTCGTATATTGCATGGTGAAAGTTATTCAGACTTTACAGAACTAAAAATAGATGACTTTGTACATGTTCCGCCCTTCATCCCTCATATCGAACGCAATATGAGTAAAACGGAGATCGTAGAGTTTTTAACAGCTCGAAATCCTGGGAACATTGTTGTTAATATAAAAAATCCAGAACAAATATAAATATATAGTAAAATGAAAGGATTTATTTGAGTGAGAATGGTAACGGTTTCAAGAGAAGTTAGGGAGGGATAGAAGATGGCATTTCCTAAAAAAAGTAATACGTGAGGTAGGACCACGAGAAGGAATTCAAATTGAAAAGACACCGGTTTCTACGGAAGATAAGATTAAATTAATCGATATGTTATCTGAATGTAATTTACCAGTCATCGAGGTAACTTCATTTATTAGTCATAAATGGGTCCCTCAAATGGCTGATGCCGAGTTAATTGCAGAAGGATTTAAGAGAGAACCAGGTATTGAGTATCAATGTGTTTATTTAAATTCGAAAGGCATTGAAAGAGCCCAGGCGACAGGGAAATTTGATGTAGAGGGTGTTCTTAGTGTCATAGCGAGTGAAAAGTTCTCAATTAAGAACACGAACAGAACGATTGAAGAAAATTTAAAGAAAAGAGAGAACCAAAATGGACGTCTCGTTAGAAGACGACATAAAAACGCATTTAAGCAATACTTACTTATTCATAAGTGTTTTACGATAGGAGGAAACTTATTGAAGCGACTAGAAAATAAAGTGGCCTTAATTACCGGTGCAGGGAGTGGTTTAGGAAAAGCTGAGGCACTCTTATTTGCGGAACATGGGGCAAACGTCATTATAACGGATATAAATAGTGAAACTCTATATGCTACTGAAAATAAAATGAATGATTTGGGGTACGAAGCATTAGCTATGAAACATGATGTTTCTTCGGAGGAAGAATGGCAACAAGTAATGAAAGCAATCGATAAAAAATTTGGTGAAGTAGATATTCTTATAAATAATGCTGGAATAATTAATAGACAAGGGTTAGAAGTAATTACCTTGGAGGACTTTAACTTCATGCATACTATTAATACGCAAGGTACTTTTCTTGGCATGAAAAGTGTTACTCCAATAATGAAGAAGTCTGGTGGTGGATCGATTATCAACATTTCATCTATTTTTGGATTGGTTGGAAGTGAGGGGGCTTTTGCTTATCATGCTACAAAAGGCGCAGTGAAGTTAATGAGTAAAGCAGCAGCAATTGATTTAAGTAAGAGTTTCATAAGAGTTAACTCTATCCATCCAGGTGTGATAGAAACACCAATGTCCAATAGTATTGCTACGAAAGAAGGTCACCCTATGAAAAACAAAATACCATGGCCGGAAATAGGAAAACCGGAAGATGTAGCTTACGGGGCTTTATATTTAGCCTCAGATGAATCAAAATACGTAACTGGTAGCGAGTTGGTAATTGACGGGGGATATACAGCCCAATAAATCAGTTTCTATTTGTGTTTATTTACTATATAAAAGAGACCCAAATTACAATATTTAGTTAGTCACTTAGATAAAATTCAGTGTATTTATTAAAGTGCACGTTTTTCCCCCACCCTTGAAAGTTGGTTTTGACCTTGACTTTGGTATGAGGATATTAAGCCGATTTTGCTATTTTTTATTCAAAAAAACAGCTTGCTGTTGATAGTTTATAATCATTCTCGGCAGATTGTTGAGCATCTGACAAATATGTTTTATGGTCTCTCTAGGATAACTTGAAATTGCTTTTCCTTTGGGGATGTAGTGTCTAAGAAGGCCAAAATGTCATTTGTTAGAACTTCTTTCATAAGAGTCATAAGGTCTTGCGAAATAGACATCTACTCAGCTACCAAATAATTATTTCGATATTATTACAAATCCACCACTTGGATTGGAGATATCTACATTAGAAATATTAAATCAATATTCTTTAGGTAATAAAAGTTCAAGAAGAAGTATATTGTTTTTGAAAGAAATATTGAAATTATAAAGTCGCGTGGAATAATTGCTATGGTGATTGATGACAGTGTTTTAAATTCTCCTCACCATGCTGATGTAGGGGGGGGTAGGAAAGTTCACACATTTAAAACAGTTTACAGCCTTCTTGATACAACGTTTATGCCATATGCATCTGTTAAAACATCTATTATTGTCTTAGGGAAAAAGCATTATACCGCCGAACATGAACTGAACCATTATTTACGGACAGTTTAATAAAAAGGACTTTTACAATCTAGGCTGCAATTAGGTGACTTCGGTATTGTGCCGGAGTCATTTTTTTAAAATCCCATTGTTTGCGCGTTGTATTATAATGCTCTATGTATTCGTCTATCATTTCCTTTAATTCACGTAAATTACATGCTTCTTCATCTTTAAAATGCCCAAAGAAAGACTCCATTGGAGCGTGTTATCCAAACAGTTTCCTCGGCGTGACATCGACTGAAATAAGCCTTTTTTCTTAACGCGTTCTTGATATTCTGGATGTGTGTACTGGACACCTTGATCGGAATGGATCATTGCCTCTGGCTGAATATTTCCGTCCAATGCCTCTTCTAATTTATCTAATGTGAGATACACCAATCCCATTTTCAAGCTAGTCGATAGTTCATCAGCGACGATTTCCCTGGTTACTACATCTTTGGTACAAGATAAATAAGCTGTTTGCCCATTACGGTAAGGTAAATTAGTAATATCAGTTAAATACTTTTCCTGGCTCGTCTTGATTGAATGCCCGATTTAGTGGGATAGGGGGTGAGAGGGAGCATTTATTAATATATTTAACCCAGGATTGTAAACGTCTACATATTGTTGGAAAGGAGAGACATAAATGAGAATTAAAGGGAATTTATTGGCACAGATTTTTATTGCTTTTGCAATTGCTATTCCTTTGGGCGTTATTTTCCGGCCTTCCATCGATGTAATAAAGCCACTAGGCGATTTGTTTTTACGTTTAATTAAATTTATAATAGCACCTCTTATCTTGGCTTCATTAGTTGTGGGTGTTGTAAGTACAGGGGATCCGAAACAATTAGGTCGAATCGGAATAAAGACAATGACTTATTATTTAGTGACAAGCGGAATTGCCGTTATTATTGGGTTAGTATTTGCGTATCTAGTTTCACCTGGTAAGGGTGTAAATGTTAGTTTACCTGAAGCATCGACGCAGGTAAATGAAACGGAAGGGGTTATTGCTACTTTGCTGAATATAATCCCCGAGAACCCTTTCACAGCACTTGCATCAGGTAATATTTTACAGAATATCTTCTTTGCTATTTTTATTGGTTTAGCGATTACACTAGTTGGGAAACAAGCAAGGCCTGTCTATGATTTTTGCCATTCCTTTAAAAAATTTTAATGGGTTCAACTTGGCGAACTTTTTAACTGCTATGGAATAAATAAATAGTACATGGATAATGCACGCAATTGCGACGGCTAAAATTACCTTTAAAAGTGGCATTAATACAGCCACTCCATATTCACTCACCACTGGCGCTACTAGCCCTAAAATACCAATGGGTGCAAACCGCATAACGATTTCAGTTATTTTATACATAATCTCGGCAAAGCCTTCAAACCGGCTAGCGTAGTTGCTTTTAGTACTTGTAGTAGTGCAGGTACATTACCGGTTACATTGAAAAATACCGAAGAAAACTTAGGGGTGTCAAGGAAAATTAGTAGCTTCGTGCTCCCACTTGGCGCAACAATTAATATGGACGGAACAGCAATCTATCAAGGTGTGGCTGTTGTATTCATAGCCCAATTTTACGGAATGGAATTATCGTTTTTACAATTACTAACTATTGTTTTGACAGCCGTGTTGGCATCGATTGGTGCGCTGGGGTACCGGGTGCAGGTGTAATCATGCTTGCAATGGTATTAAGTTCGGTCAATATGCCATTAGAAGGCATTGCTTTAATTGCTGGTATTGATCGTATACTTGATATGTTTAGAACGACCGTTAACATTTTGGGAGACGCTTCGGCGGCTGTTGTCGTTGCAGCTACAGAAGATGAGTTATGGGTGGATGATTTGAATAAGGTACAGAAAAATGAATTGGGACATATAAAGTAATTTTTATGAATGAAGAAACAAAGGGAGAAGGTTAGGTATCCCACCCAAGATTTTTCCTACCAAATTAAAGAGCAAAAAGGTGTACCAAAATAATTGGGTACACCTTTTATGTTTGGGCATAGTACTTGTAGGCGATGGAATTGTAAGCTTAATTTATCGTTATTTGGTCATTTGATAGTTATACAAATTTGTACATTCTTGGTGCCCTGTTCTAACACAATTACGAATTGTATTGGAACCAGGTACCTTTTTCGAATTGTCCTAAATAAACCATGCTTTATATTAATCGCATGTAGCAAATTATTAAAATTTCAGTTACAATACTTGGTAGTAGGAATTTTTTTGAATTTAAAACCTACTTATTCAATAGGTTTAATTTACTTTAGGAGGAAATAGAATGAGAAAGAGAATTTTATTTGGTTTTTTAGTTAGTATTCTTGCAATTATGATGGTCGCTTGCAGTAATTCATCTGATGAGAATGACAACAATTCGGCAGATGAGCAAAGTGACGACAACACATCGGAGGCAAGTGATTTAACCATTATGCTTGGCTCTGATCCAAATTCATTGGATCCGCACGGCGCAAATGACGGTATATCTTTATATGTAATGAGTACGATGTATGACAAACTTGTTTATTTGGATAAAGATTTAACGATGACACCTGGACTTGCGGAAAGCTTAGAACAAATTAGTGATACGGTTTGGGAAGCAAAAATCCGTGAAGGTGTAGAATTTCATGATGGGTCTATACTTGATGCTGAAGTTGTAAAGGCGAATTTGGACCGGGTAAGAGATCCAGAAATTGCTTCACCTCTTAGCTTTTTATACGACATGATTGAAGAAGTAGAAGTGATTGATACCTATACGGTTCATATCAAGACAGAGTTTCCATTTGCATCTCTCCCTGCGCATTTGGCGCATCCGGGAGGTAGCATGATTAGTAAAAAATCGATTGATGCAGATAACGAAGCCATTAAAAATGGTGGAGAACCATTTGCAACGGTAAATGAGGCACCGGTCGGGACAGGACCTTTTAAATTTGAATCACGTGAGCATGGTGATGCAATTAAAGTTGTTAAAAATGAAAAATATTGGGATACAGAAAAAGCAAAATCAGCGTCCATCACATTTAAAACAGTCCCTGAAGCATTTACAAGAATCGCAGAGTTAGAAACAGGAGGAGCGGATTTAATTTATCCAGTAAGTCCTGTAGATGTCGCACTGATTGACGAAACAGATTCAGCCCATGTTCAACAATCTAAAAGTTCTAATCTAACTTATTTAGGTTTTAATACAGAAGTTGAGCCATTTAATAAGAAAGAAGTACGTCAAGCGATTTCGATGGCGATTAATAGAGAAAATTTAATTGATGGCTTATTGGAGGGTAGGGCTTTACCTGCTATCGGACCACTAGCGCCGACAGTTTATGGGTATTCAGATTCGATTGATACACTCGGCTATGACGTGGAGAAAGCAAAGGCATTAATGAAAGAAGCGGGTTATGAAGATGGTTTTAAAACGACGTTGCTAACGTATGAAACAAGTGCCTATGCTGATCTAGCAGTGTTTTTACAGGCAGAGTTGAAAAATATTGGCATTGAAGTAGATGTCGAAATTGTGGAAACCGGCGCCTTTTTGGAGGCGGCTGGAGAGGGAAATACAGAAATGTTTATCGGTGCATGGGGAACAGTTACGTTAGATGCGGATTATGGCTTATATCCGATGTTCCACTCCTCGAATGCAGGTTATTCTGGGAACCGATCGTTTTTAAAAAATGATGCAATAGATGAAGTTCTTCAAGCAGCGAGAGAAGAAGGCGATGAACAAAAGAGGCTAGAACTCTATGAACAAGCACAAAATTTATTAGCTGAAGAAGCGCCAGTTGCTTATTTGTATCACTCCGAATTATTAGCTGGCTTGCATAATGACGTTAAAGATTTTTGGCAATATCCAAGCAGTATCTTTTTCTTGCGAGACATGCATAAGTAAAGCTGTCGATATCAGTTAGATTGTAATTTGATGATTGAAAGTTTGCTTGTTAGTTTCGCAGTTATGTGTTGATTGAGTATCTGATTATAGAATAATATAAGCAGAAGAAGCAGACATCCGTGATGGTGGGATGTCTGCTTTTTCATGTTTAGTTATTTGGTTAATACACAATTTCGAGTTGTTTCGGAACTTAGTACCTTTTTTATTCCGCATGAAATTAGGAATGAAGGAATACAATCAATGAAGGGGAATTGTGGAAAATGAAGCGCGATACTCCGAGACGACATCCGGTGCCGAAAGATTGGCTCAATGCTGTACATGACGCTTCAAATCATTTGGATTTACACGGATACAAAATTTAATAAAAGAAAGGATGACAAAATGAAAAAAGTATTCGCGATGCTATTCACTTTGTTCATTGGATCGATTTTATTAGTAGCTTGTTCAAGTAAGGAGCCTAAAGAGAGTAAAGGCGATTCAGATGTAACCGAGATTACGTATTGGCAGTACACATTCCCAACCAAAGTTGAGCAAATTGATAAAATCATAGCTAATTTTGAAAAAGATAATCCGGATATTAAAGTCGTTGCGCAAGATTTTCCATATGATCAATATCAAAATAAAATTTTTGCGGCAGTTGAAGCTGGAGATGGTCCGGATATTTTGAATATTTATAATGGATGGATTTCAAAATATGTGGATATGGATTATATTCAACCCATCCGCGAAGAGTTTATGAGTAAAGAGGAGATTTCAGATTACTATGTGGATATGATTCAACCGTATGAATTGGATGGCCAGTATTATACATTACCTGTCGCCGTGCGTTCATTGGCTTTATTTTGGAATAAAGATATGTACAAAGAAGCGGGATTGGATCCGGAAAGCCCACCGAAAACTTGGGATGAATTAATTGAAAATGCAAAAGCAATGACTGAAATGACGGATGATGGCCGTTACAAAAAAGAAGGGTTTGGCTGGAATGCGGCAGGGCAAGGATTACATGAATTCCAACAAGTGTTGTTACGTCAATATGGCGTAGAGCCTTACAGTGAAGATGCGTCAAAAGTATTGTGGAATGAAAAGCAAGAAGGATATGACGCATTTAAATATTGGCTGGATATGACAATGGTGCATAAAGTCGGGGATCCAGACGTAGGTAATACGTACCGGGAAGCTTTCCTTGCAGGCATTGCGGGGATGATTGTGGATGGTTCATTTGCAGTTGGAGATATTCAAAATGCAAGTTTTGACTGGGGCGTTACGACATTGCCTGTACTTGAAGAAGGCGGTTTACAGTCAAACTATGCATCTTATTGGACGAATGCCATTGCAAAAGGGGTAGAGGGTAAAAAGTTAGAGGCGAGTGAAAGGTTCCTTGCGTATTTAATCCAAGAGGATGTCCAAAAAGATTGGTTAGAAAATGTTGGGGAGTTACCTGCATCGAAAGCGTTAATCGCGGATGAAGAGCTTGTGAATAACCCAACTTACGGACCGTTTATTGAAGGATTGGACTATGCGCATGCGACATTTTTTGTAAATGAAGATAAAGAGCGACAAATCATTATCGATGGTGTAGATAAAATTCGTTTGGAAAATGCAGATTATGATGAGACATTTGATGAAATCGTAACAAAAATTCAGGAAGTACGGGATGAATTCTTTGATAGACAATAAGGTCGTGCAATTTTAAAAAGTACGAAGAAGGAAATTATATGGAGCTGGCAGAGACAATGACTTTCTGACAGCTCCTGTTTTAGGAGGGGGATGGCTTGAAAAGTAAGGAAACGACAGCAAAAAGAACGTTCAGTCTACAAACAAAAAAGGCATTGATTGCTTATTCGTTTTTATTCATACCCGTTTTATTTTACCTAGCAATCCGAATCATTCCCGCATTTCAAGCCTTTTTGATGTCATTTACAACGAGCAGCTCATCCGTGTTTACGCTTGCGAACTATCATAAATTAATTCAGGATGAAGTGTTTTGGAAGTCTGTTAAAAATACAATTCTTTACGTTATAATTGTTGTGCCGTTACAAATGTTATTTGGGTTAATGTTAGCGCTAGCGATTGAAAGAATGGGCGGGAAGTTGAAGTGGTTTTATCGAATTGTTTTCTTTTTACCGTATATGACGTCAATCGTGGCCATTAGTTGGGTTTGGCGATTATTATACGATCCTAACTCAGGAATCTTGAATGAAATCTTAGTGAAGTTGCATTTACCCACACAAGAATGGTTAGGAAGTCCATCTACTGCGCTAATTTCCATTAGTGTGGTCATTATTTGGCAGATGATGGGTTTTTGTATGCTGTTATTTACCGCAGGCTTACAAGTCATCCCAAGACAGTATTATGAAGCAGCTGATATTGATGGGGCAACTAAATGGCAGACATTCTGGCATATTACTTTCCCTATGTTGAATCCAACAATTGTGTTTTTAGCGATTATTGGGGTGATCCAAACGCTACAAACCTTCACACAGATTGCCAATTTAACGGGGGGGAGTTCCGGCGGCGGATTGGGCGGTCCTTTAAACAGTACGATGAGTGTTGTCGTTTACATGTATAACGAAGGTTTCCGACAATATAATTTACACTATGCGGCAGCGAGTACGGTATTCCTTTTTATTTTGATTTTAATTGTTACGTTAATTCAATTCCGAACATTTAACAAAAATTATAAATTGTGAGGGGTGAAATCATGTGAAAACGAAAAAATTTAGCATTGCTAAAGTGATTGTCAATATTCTCTTGATTATAGGAATTGTAGCGGTATCCTTTCCTTTTGTCTGGATGATTTTATCGTCTGTCAAAAGTACGGCGGATTTTTACTCTTTTTCATTTTGGCCAAAGTCGCTCGATTTTTCAGGGTATCAGTACGTTTTCGAGAAAACTGATTTTACCCGATGGTATTTAAATAGTTTTATCGTCGCCATTGTCGTAACGATTAGTAATATAATTTTCTGCTCGTTAATTGGGTATACATTAGCAAAATTCCGGTTTACGGGCGCAAAATTAATTTTCTTAATTATTTTAAGTACGATGATGATCCCAACGGAAATGTTAATTATTCCGTGGTATGTATTTAGCAGTGATTTCCAGTGGGTTGATACGTATTGGGGATTAATCTTCCCGGGATTGATGGAAGCGTTTGGCATCTTTTTAATGAGACAGTTTATGCTTTCGGTACCGGAAGACATTTTAGATGCAGCGAGAATAGATGGCATGGGTGAATTTAAAATTTGGCTAAAAATTGCGATGCCACAAGTAAAGCCCGCCATATCTGCACTCGCAATTATTACATTTTTAGGGAATTGGAACGCCTATTTATGGCCAGTCATCGTAACTAATACGGCTGCAATGAGAACCTTACCTGTTGGAATTGCGATGTATGGAACTTCAGATGCTGGGGGAATTCAATGGAATACGATTATGGCGATGAGTTCGTTAACGGTCATTCCGATGATCATTGTCTTTTTAATTTTCCAAAGACAAATTGTTGAAGGAATCGCACTTAGCGGAACGAAAGGGTGATTGACGAAACCATTGAAACTCACAAAAATCAGAGGTGTTGTATTGCCTGGTCGGAAGGTATTTCCATTGATAAAAGTGAGCTTGGGGTGTAAAATAATGAATACAAGCTGCATTGTTCGTACCACTATTAAGTTTTAACCTTTATGCTGTAAAAGGGAGTTTTAAATTGAAACTGAAATGGCAAGCCACGTTCTTTTCACTAACAACGAGGACAAACAGGCAAGTTTCTGCGAACACCCACTTTGAGGAGTGGTGGTTTAAAACTTTCTAATGACGTACGGCAAAGGCGGCTTCTACATAATATGAAAATCTAACAAACATCCTTCAAATTCGGATTCGGAATTTGAAGGATGTTTTTTTATTTCCTTTTTCGGATTCACAACTGGTTAAATAAACATAAAGACTTGTTGTACAGGTATACTTCAAAAACTAACGCCTCGTTTTAGTAGCACAAAAGCCGCTACAAACATAAGCTTGGAAGTCTTCATTAATCCCAAAGTCCTCGAAGGGCTCCGGCCATGTACAGATCGGGCAAATGGCCATTTGAATATAAAAGAAGCACTCGTGAATTTCTTCTTCCAGTCCGTCCCATGCATTTTGTAGATAGTGAATACCAGTTTCATATAAATGTTCCAATTCTAGTTTATCCATATAGTCATTTTCCGGAAAGATAATGATGTTAAGATCTTCGGACATCGCATCGAGCGACTCGTTATAACTGATGAACGGTTTCCATTGTTGTTCATCCAAGATATTCTTTAAGATTGACTCTAATCCGAGTGCTATATCTTTCGGCATATGGTCCCACAACACGTAAAGTCCATCTAAATATATGTAATTTTCCACATCGAGAAAGTGGTTGGCGACGGATTGGTATAACGTTTCAACTATATCATAGAGTCTGCGAAGTTCATCTTGGTAAAAAAAGACCCCTTCATCACCGAATACGTACTCCTCACATTGTGCTACCAAAAGATCGATTTTATCTAATTGCTCATCGCGTTCGGTAATATCTTTAAATTCTCCTGAATGGCTTGTCAAATTGATATATTGTTCCATCAGATTGGCATAGGTGAATGCGTAAGGTTCGTCCAATATTCCTTCCGGTAAGCAATCTATTGAACAAAAGGACCCTTTGTCCGAATGAATGCGAAACGGTTCTCTGCGGAATCTTTTGTTGCATGTAAAACATGTTTTCATGGCAATTCCCCCTCGTATTTTGTTATTAGCATTATACATAGGGGAATGAGAATCTGTTACAGCTACTGAAATTCAATCGTCTCAATAATAAGAACAAACATGAATAACGCGATATTCATGTTTGTTAAGTTTGTTATGTTTGTTTGGGTGACTGGCACCGTATCCATCCAGCACCTTACCCAATCTCAATAAAGTGCAACTAAACCGAGAAATCGTTATGATAAAGAGAAGGCACATCGAACGACTATATAGGGAGTGTTCTAATTTTGAAAAGTTTTCTTGTTATGCAAGGGCACACTTATAACGAAGAAAAAGAATTGGGTTTTATCTGGGCTGCTAAAAAAGATCGTAGTGGTATGCCTTCTCATTCATGGCAACGTTTAACTGAAGTGAAAAAAGGGGACTTGGTCTTTCATTATGTGAATGGGCGTATTTTGGCGGTCAGTGTTGCAAAAGAAAGTTGTAAAATTGCTGATAGACCATCGATTGACGAGCATGTAGAACAGCAAGATGAAAAAGGATACTATGTTGAGCTAGAATATCATGAGCTTAACGTACCGATTCATATTCAGTCGAATTTTGATGCAATCCGTCCGCTTTTGCCGATTAGGTATTCGCCATTTCAACTAAATGGCCATGGCAATCAAGGTTATCTGTATCCTTGCAATGAAAAATTGTCTGTTAAGCTGCTGGGAATAATTGCAGACGCCAACATTACTGAAGTCGAAGATGAACAATTAGAATTCGCCATGAGTCCAGTTGTTCCGGTTGAAAGAGATATGTTGCTTCCGCTATTACATACTGCTGAGTCACGAATGAGAACCAAAATCCGTAAAAGTCAACAAAGTTTCTGTAAGGACTTAATGCTGTTATGGGCTTATCAATGTGTTCTGTGCGGGATTGATTTACCTGAATTGCTGAAGGCTGTTCGATCAAAACCGTGGAAGGACAGTTCTGATGTGGAAAGGGTAGATCCGTACAACGGATTATTACTTTGTGCAAATCATGCAGCTCTTTATGAAAATGGATTGATTGCTTTCGATGGACAGGGGAGACTCCATATTTCATCGCAATTGTCTGAAGAGGATTATGAGAAGTACGATTTACATAAAAAAGTGAAGATTGCCCGGCAAGAGAATCATAAGAAATATTTGAAGTGGCATAAAAGACATTTGTTTAGAAGCTAGAGGCGATATAAGTTGTAAAACCCTTCAAAACGGTCCGGAAGGTTTTTGAAGGAAGTTTTTTGCTGAATCGATTATGAATATTTCTGTTGAACTAAAAAAAGAGTAGCATCTACGATAGATGCTACTCTTTACTTGCGTTTCCCGGGAAATAAATCCTTAAATGCATACTTTGAAATCTGTTTTCGACAACATTAACTGCATCCAGATTGGACATACCTTCCATTGAACGCTAATACAACACCTTAAGATTGCTCCTTCACCATGCCGAACTTACATGCAGTTTCGAATAATATCTCCACAGCAGGAAGAAGGGGTTCTTCATCAATATCAAACTTTTCATGATGATGGCCTGCAGCAAGGTCTGTGCCAAAAATACAGTAAGTTGCTTGCCCGCCTCGCTCCTGTACGGAATTTAAGAAATAAGTTGCATCTTCGGATCCGGCATTGTCTTCACTTAACAGCGTAACGTTTTCAATGAAAGGATGCTGATTGGCGATGTGAGCTAATTCTTTTGCCAGCTGCTCAGAGCATTTGCAGCTGATTGCCTCTCCTGCAAGCTCAATAGTCTGTTCAACGTCATACATACGAGCTGCTCCGGCGACAATATTTTCGATCTGCTCTTTCATATAGTTATTTACTTCGCTCGTTTCTCCGCGTGTTTCTACTTTCATCGTCGCATGATTTGCGACAATATTTCTGCCGGAACCTGCATGAAGTTCGCCAACATTCACACGGGAATCGCCACTCGAATGCCGACTCACAGCATGCATATTTAAGGCTGCACTTGCTGCGGCGAGTAAAGCATTTTTTCCTTTTTCGGGTTCGCTTCCCGCATGGGAAGATTTTCCAGAAAATGTGATGTCCAGCTTGGACGTAGCTAAAAAGCCGTTATTCGCCGCAACGAAATGGTGTTTCGGTACACCTGTGCCGATATGGGCGGCGATAAAGTAATCAACATCATCTACCACGCCAGCGGCTGCCATGGCTTTTGCGCCTCTTGTTCCTTCTTCCGCCGGCTGGAAAATGAGTTTAATCACACCAGTAAGCTGCGCTTGATGTTCGGACAGTAGCGTCGCTAATCCTAGTCCAATTGCGGTATGTGCATCATGCCCACAAGCGTGCATTGTACCTTCAGAAATTGAGCGAAATCCTAAGTGCATCGGCGCATGATCTAATGAATTAGATTCTACGATTGGCAACGCATCCATATCAAAGCGAAAGGCAACTGTTGGTCCTGGGCGATTTGTATGAAGTGAAGCGACAATCCCTGTGTAACCCTCCTGGAAGAAGGGAAGAAATCGCTCGATAGCACCATGTTGCTTTGCCCATAATACATGGTTGTCCGTTATTTCTGCATTTGGTTTCCCCATACATGCTTCTTCCTTCATAACACTTTTACCCATTTGTAAGTCGAAGCCTAATTCATCTAGCACGCTCGCTACAATAGATGCCGTTCTCATTTCTAAAAATCCTTGTTCGGGAAAGCGGTGGAAATTCCTGCGCCAGTTAATAACTTGTTCTTCTAGTTGCATAAAAATCCCTCCATCTAAATTGATGACCGCTCATTGTATAGATTAAAAACGAGCATGAATTCCTGGACCGAATGGAATTCCTAAGTAAAAGAATGCAATAATTAAAATGATCCATGTAATTAAGAAAGCAATGGAATAGGGCAACATCAGTGAAATATATGTGCCAATACTTGCCTTTTTATCGTAACGCTGCATAAATGCTAATACGATAACCATGTAAGGAAACAGGGGAGTAATGATATTGGTTGAAGAATCCGCAACCCGGTAAGCCACTTGCGTAAAGGCTGGATGGTATCCGAGTTGCATAAACATCGGTACGAATATTGGGGCCTCAATTGCCCATTTAGCTGAACCGGATGTTAACAGGAAGTTCAACATGGATGTAAAGATAATGTACCCTATAATAAGTGGCAACCCAGTAAAATTAATACTTTCGAGTAATTCTGCTCCGTTGACTGCGAGCCATGTGCCGAGATTGGACCAATTAAAGTAGGCAGTGAACTGTGCGATGGCAAAAACAAGTACGATATAGCCCGACATATCCTTAATTGATTCGGCCATATAATGACTCACGTCTTTACTGGACTTTATGGTTCCAACGACAATACCAAATGTGATCCCGATAATTAAGAAGAAGAATAAAATAATCGGAATGATGCCATCGAGAAATGGCGATGGAATAAGCCCGCCTTCTTCGTTTGTTAATGGACTATTCGGTATGAAAATTGTCCCAACAATTATCAATACATAAATGAGTCCCGCAATCAAAGAGTAAATAAATGCTTTTTTAGTTTGTGGCAAATCTTCTGTTGTGTCTTCTTCAATCGCATCCCCTGTATATTTCCCCAGTCTTGGCTCGATTAAGCGTGTTGTGACAAGTCCTCCAACAAACGTGAGCGCAAAGACAGATACGATATTGAAAAACCAATTATCAACAGGCGTAACGGTCATTGTTTCATCGACAAAACGTGCCGCTTCAGTTGAAATACCGGCAAGCAATGCGTCCGTTCCTGCTACAAATAAATTCGCTGTAAATCCTGCACCAGCACCAGCAAATCCGGCGGCAAGACCAGCAAGTGGGTGGCGGCCTACTTTATAAAAGACAAGTGCTGCTAAAGGAGGAACTAAAACGATGGCTGCATCAGAAGCAAGATTACCCATGATACCTACAAAAACAACAGTATATGTCAGTAAGTAGGGTGGTGATTTTAAAATAGTTTTTCGAACAGCATAATCTAGCATACCAACTTTTTCAGCTAATCCAACCCCTAGCATCATCACTAGTACTAATCCTAGTGGTGCGAATCCTGTAAAGTTATCTAACATCGAGGTTAGGATAAATTGCAATCCTTCAGCGGAGATTAAACTTTTAATCGGAAGTGTTTCTCCGTTTCCAGGATGAACAACAGATGCATTGAAAAGGCTAAAGCACCATGAAATGATGATCATAAAAACAGCTAAGCCAATGAATATCGCAAATGGATCAGGAAGTTTATTTCCTACACGTTCGACAAGATCTAAAAATCTTTGAAATAACTTTCTTTTTTCTTTCATAAATTCACCTCATATTTTCTTTCCATTTAATGTTGTAGGTCTGATATCTTTCCCAATTGGACTTCTGTATGGATGTTTTGCTTGGAATTGGAAAAATTCGTCTTGAATTTTCTTTAACTCCTCTTTGGAGGTAAGGAGGTTAATACCAGTCAATGCCATCGCAGCGGCGGCACGTAACATTCCTTTATGAGCAAAACTAGATAGACCTTGTGCCGTCATTTGCCATGTATGCAGTGGGGTGGCCAGGGTACTTGTTGCTGCTGTTAATTGCGCGGTAGGCACAACCCAACTGACGTCCGCCACATCAGTAGAACCAAAGAGAATTTCTTCGGATTCTTTGTAATCAGATATAGAGTCGGAGATATGTTTTCCTTCGAACTCACTACCATCCCCGATATAGCCGAATCCTTTCATCAAATCGATATAAAAGTCTTGTTCATCTTGTGTGAAAGTGTCCCATATTTGTTTAGCGTAAGCCTTTTCTTCATAAGTCGGTTCATCAGCCCCAATGGTTTTCAAGCTTTTATGAAGCAGGGCTTCTAAACTTCTATTAGGCACATAATTGGAACAAGCTTTGTGGAACTCAATGGTTACTTTCGTTTCTGTCATTAAAGCTGCACCTTCAGCTATTTTGCAAATACGTTGGAAAATGCCTTCTACTTGATCTATTTTCGGGGCCCTTATTAAATAAAGGACTTCTGCATTTGGTTGAACAACTGCTGGGGAAAATCCGCCGGTGTTCGTCACTGCATAATGGACCCGAGCATCTTGAATAATATGTTCTCGTAAATAGTTGACGCCGACGTTCATTAATTCAACAGCATCTAGCGCACTTCGCCCTAAATGAGGAGAGTTTGCAGCGTGAGCAGCAACACCTTCAAAGTGAAAGGAGACTTGGTAATTTGCGAGCGTTGGTAAACTCATAATGGCGTTCGCAGGGGAGGGGTGCCATGTTAATGCCGCATCAACGCCTTCAAAGACATTTTCACGCACCATAAATGTTTTGCCTGAACCGCCTTCTTCTCCGGGACAACCGAAAAAAACGACCGTTCCTGAAAGATTATTTTCTTCGAGATAAGCTTTCGCTGCACAGGCAGCAGCAAACGCGCCTGTACCTAGTAAGTTATGACCGCAACCATGCCCGATATCAGACATTCCTTCAATCCGTTCTTGCTGAGTGGCACCTGGTTTTTGGTTCAAACCTGGAAGGGCATCGAATTCTCCTAAAAATGAAATGACAGGTTTCCCAGCACCATAAATCGCTTTAAAAGCGGTCGGGATATTTGCAATGTTGCGCTCTACTGTAAAACCTTGTCTTTCGCATTCAGTCATCAGGAAGTGAGCAGATTCATATTCTTCGAAACGTGTTTCAGGATGATTGAAAATGTATTCAGATACTTGTTCAAAATAATCTTTTTTGTTTTCGATATATGCTTTGATGAATGTGTCCAATGAAATGCCTCCTATTTTATTCTATTGAAGTTGAGTACTGGAACAGTTAGTCAGGTCTTATAAGCTGCAAGAAATCTCGCACCTTTAAATAGGACTGGCTATCAGTGTTCTCTGCTGGGTGGTGGCTGATACCTTGATGACAAGGAATAAACAATAGACAGCTTAGACGATGCCGTGTTTATCGCATCGTGACCTGTGCTATCCCTGAAGTTGAAGGTAAATTTAATTCTTCGCACAATTCCGTAAAATCTTCTTGGAGATTGACATCGAGTTGAATGGGTGGATCATCAGAGTAGAGGACCAGTGGACTTTGAGTCAATGCGAGAATTATTAGTAAATTACGACTATTGAACGTGGTTCCTAGTGTATTATCCCAAGGCTAATTAATCCTATTCTCTCTACAACGGCAAACATAACGCCAATCATTAGGATACCCAAAATCATTTCAGCAGTTTCTACATCAGTCAAATGGAGCTGCTAACATGTATTTGAGAATTTTATTTTTCTATCATACTAGTGTGATAGGTGAATTACAATAGTAAATTTAGCTAAAACAAAATGGGGGACTGCGCAATCTAATTTTCTGTTTATACACTAAAGTTGTATAGATCCTAAAGATAATCCCATCGTAAAAACATTTATAGAGAGCCTTTGTTTATATTTATTTAACGAATTGAATTGTTATAATTATATCGCACACAGATACTCTTCAATTATTTCCTGAGAGCTTTCTATGCCGCTTAAATAACGGGTAACAGCTCCTCTGCAGTAAATTTAGCCAAAAAAACTGCACCTCCAATTGTTAGAAGTTCTAACAATTAAGGTGCAGTCCAGTACAGTACAGTACAGAAGGGTTTTACGCCTTGCAAGGATAAGTTTTTATTATGATTTCGAAATTTCCCTAAATCCTTCACCGAAAACGTCACGAACATCATGAATGGCGATAAATGCTTCTTGATCTGCCTCTTTCACAACTTTTTTCAGTTTGACCACTTCTCGGCTGCTAATGATGATATACAAAATGTCCTTTTTGTCTTTCGTATAGTAGCCATGACCCGCAAAGACGGTCACACCTCTACCCATAAATACATTTACTTGCTGTGCGATTTGATCTGGATTTTTAGAAATAATCGTAACCGCTTTTTTCATGCTGAAACCTTCGATAATGACTTCCATTACTTTTGTGCCGATGTAAAGCATCACAATTGTCAGCATCACTTTTTCAGCACCGATAATAAAATAGGAAGATAAAACGACGATTAAATCGAAAAATAACAGACCATAGCTGATACTCCAGCCGAAAAATTTGTTTGTCATACTCGCAAGGATTGTTGTACCAGCTGTCGTGCCGCCAACACGAATAATGAGCCCAATGCCAACGCCTGCAAAAACACCGCCAAAAATTGTGTTTACAATGATTTCATCTGACGCAATACGCCAGTCCGATGTGATATGTAAAAAGAGCGAGTTGAATAAAACAGCGATAATCGTGTAAATGGTTGTGTTTCTGCTTAAAAATCTATAACCGACAATCAGCAGAATCCCGTTCAGCACTAAGTTTACGAGTCCAGGCGACCATCCATAAAGATAATAAGCGATAATCGTTAGGCCAGTTACGCCACCTTCTCCAAGGTCATTCGGAATGACAAAAAGATTTACAGCTAACGCAAAAATAAAAGCCCCTGCAATAATAAAAAGAAAGTCGACCATTCTTTTTTTCATATACTAACCGCCCATCTGCCGAAAATTCGGATATGATAAATCATTTAAACTTTACCGCATTGCTGCGAATATTTCTTTAATTTACCATCAAAGGCCTGTGTAAGTCAATGTACAGACAAGCAACTATAACAGAGGTAAATTTATTAAGTCTTTCTTATTAAGGTTGGTATAATATTGTTATTTTTATTCGTAAGGTTGTATAGGCATAATGGTTGAGTTAAGTTTGCCTTTTAAGCAATTTCTTTTTTATTGTAGATGGTCAAAAGTCGCCTCCCGAAGTCTGTTGAAGTAGAGTACTTGAATAGCTATGGTCTTCATTACATTTACGCAAGTAAGCAGCAAGTAGATTAGCGCCATTTAGCAGGGACTGGCTATCCGTGTATTCAGCTGGATGGTGGCTAATGCCTTGACGACACGGAATAAATAAAAGACCGCTTGGCCAACGTTTAGCCATGTTCATCGCATCATGACCCGCTCCACTGTCCATCATCATCGAAGACAAATTTAATTCTTCACACAGCTCGGTGAGGGCTGCTTGCATGTTGGCATTGAGTTGAATTGGCGGATCGTCAGCAAGCGTTTCTATCTGGAAGGAAACAGAACTTTTAACTTCTGTTTGATGAATAAAAGTTTGGATAACTTCTACCATTTCTTGTTTTAACTCCGCGTTTGTACTGCGAATATCGACCCCGATGACAACTTGTCCAGGAATCATATTCATGGCATTAGGACTTGCCTTTATTGTGCTTACGGTCGCCATTACTGGAATCGATTGCCGCTCGTTCATTTGAAGTGCGGCGCTTTCAACGTGGCTAATTAATCCCGCTGTTGCAACCAGTGCATCTTGACGATCATTCATAGGTGTAGTGCCTGTATGGTTTGTCATGCCTTCACAAGTGATCAAAAGCCGTGTCGGTTGTGCGATTGCACGAACGATGCCGATATCTTTCTGGGTATTTTCTAACAATCGTCCTTGTTCGATATGGAGTTCGATAAATTGTTCTAATGCATCTGTTGGTAGCTTCGCTTCTTGAATACTTTGCCAATTCAACCCGCAATGATTCACGGCTTCTTGAAGTGTGATGCCATTTGTATCTTTGAGATTCGCAACACGATCAGTATTTAGTAATCCGCAAACAGCCGTACTTCCAATCGTTGACACCCCGAACCGTGCGGATTCTTCACATGAAAATGCAACAATGGCTATGTTTTTAATAGGCTTAAATTGTTTTTCTTTAAGAATTTTTACTGCTGCGAAGGCGGTTAGTACGCCGGCAACACCGTCATAGCCACCGCCATTATAAACGGTATCCAAGTGTGATCCAGCGGCAATTGTAACTGCGTTTTCATCTACTTTCCATACCGCCCATTGATTGCCTGCTTGATCTTGATGTGTTTCTAAGCCGAGATTTTGAGCAATCACCCGAAACTGTTCATGTGCGTCTTGTTCTTCTTTTGTATAGCCAAGACGAGAAAATCCTTTTGGTTGATTCATATCGTTTGTTAGATTTAATTGTAATAAAGTTTCTTGGATCCAATGTAATAGATTTTCTATTGTGATCAATCCCTTTCGAAAGTTTTGTTAGTAACTAAGATAGGTATGCACTTATTTTCGGTAGAAAGATAGTTTATGCGATGGGTTATTTAAATATATTCGTTAAGTGGTTAATCTTTACGTGTAGAGTTGACAGATTTTTTAGTTTATTTACACAATACAATAAAACACCCTCGATGTCTATGAAAAGATGTATTCTGTTTAAAATGGAAAAGTATGTTAGAGTAGTATTCAATATAAGAATCTGCATATTTGCAGGAGAGGTTCGCAATTCCATCCCTCTATAAAAAACTAGGAGCGTAAAACAACACTCCTTTTTGTGTTGTTTTTTTTGATGTGAAGAGGCTCGAATCTCTTAAACTTGTTAGAGAGAGGGAGATAAAATGAATAACAAAAAAGCAATTATTGTAGTTAGTAGAGGCCAGGACAGTACGACGTGCTTGTCACGTGAACATGGTCTTGTAGAGAATGCGTCTAGAAAAAAAGGGGCTGAAGTAGAATGATGCAACAAATTTATCCAGTTACCCCACATGCCTATGCCTATGAAATCAATAAAGATTTCCATTTTGCAGCGGCTCATTATGTTCCAAGCACGGATGCAGGTAAATGTCAGCATATCCATGGACACACGTATTTTGCTAACATCACAATCGTTGGCGATATGCTTGATCACTCAGGGTTTCTTGTGAACTTTAAAACAATAAAGGATTTGGTTCACCGTCGTTTTGATCATCGCGTGTTGAATAAAGATGCAGCATTTTCCGATGAGGATCCTTCCTGTTTTCCAACTTCAGAAGTCATTGCACGGACGATTTATGAAATCGTTCAAGCGCACTTGGATACGCTGGACAATCAACCGAAATGTGTCCAAGTATTTTTAAGGGAGACGCCGACAAGTTACTGTGTTTATCGTCCAAAGGAGGCGTCAGCGCAATGACAATTCCTGTACTTGAAATATTTGGTCCGACCATCCAAGGGGAAGGGATGGTCATTGGGCAAAAAACTATGTTCGTCCGGACGGCAGGTTGTGATTATTCCTGTTCATGGTGTGATTCCAAATTTACATGGGACGGATCGGAAAAAAATAATATTAGAAAAATGAATGCGAAGGAAATCTTGGATGCATTAATAGAAGAAGGCGGCGACCGATTTGGTCATGTCACCATCTCAGGGGGAAATCCAGGATTACTTCCGCAATTAAATAATTTAGTCGACTTGTTGCATTTGCACGGGGTAAAAGTCGCACTGGAAACACAAGGAAGCAAGTGGCAGTCGTGGTTTACAAAAATCAATGAGCTCACTCTTTCTCCAAAGCCGCCAAGTTCTGGAATGCAAACAGATTTTTCCGTGCTTGATAAAATCATTGAATCATTGAGTATTGAGCAAAAAGGGACATTCAGTTTGAAAATTGTTGTTTTTGATGATGCAGATTTAGGCTATGCAAGGAAGGTGCACCAAAGATATCCTACGGTAGAGTTATTTATTCAGGTCGGAAATGATGACCTTGAAAAAGCAAATGAAGCGGAGTTACTGGCTCATTTACTAGAAAGGTATGAGCAGTTAATTGACCAAGTAATGGCTGATAAGGAATTAAAGCATGTGCGCGTCCTGCCACAGCTGCATACGTATTTGTGGGGGAATAAACGAGGCGTCTAGATGCTTTCATGATGTGGGTCTGTGCGAGAAATTCACTCAATGAAAAAATCATACTAATCGGCGCAAAACTGGAATAATGAACTGGCCCCAATCTTGGATTGTTGGGCTAGTTTATTTTAAAAGGGGGAGTATAATTTGGAAATCGTATATTTTGCAGGTGGATGTTTATGGGGCGTACAGGCTTTTATCAAAACTTTACCTGGCGTTATGCATACAGAGGCGGGAAGAGCCAATGGAACAAGTCAGACCCTTAAGGGTGATTTTGATGGGTATGCGGAATGTGTAAAAACAGAATTCGATCCGTCGGTTGTCACAATCAGGGAATTAATGGGTTATTTTTTTGAAATCATTGATCCCTACAGTCTGAATAAACAAGGTCAGGATGTTGGCTTGAAATATAGAACAGGCGTATATAGTGAAAATCCGGAACACTTAAAAGAAGCACAGGCATTTATTAATAAGAGAATGAATTATGACCTGATCGTTGTTGAAGTATTACCTCTTACAAACTATGTGAGAAGTGCAGAAGAACATCAAGATCGATTATCTAGATTTCCAAGTGATTATTGTCATATTCCAGTAGAACTATTAAGTAAATATAAGTAAGGAAGAATAATGGTTTTTGGGCTCTTTTATTTTCGGAAATATTTTACTACTGTAATAACAATTATATATTTGGAGAGGGGGAATGCATATGAGATATTTAATATTATTAACGCCATCAAAAAATTGGATAGACGGTATTATTTTGCATAATCAACCTTTTATGCCCGAACATGCAGTGTACGTACAAAATGAATACAACAACGGGAATATTGTTCTAGCCGGTCCATTTGGGAGTTCAACCGGAGGCGCTATCGTGATTGATGCAGATAATGAGGAATACGTTATAAAATTTGCTGAAAATGACCCGGCAGTTAAAAACAGTGTTTTCAGTTATGAAATTAAGCAGTGGGATTATAAAATGAGTAATTTAGAAAATATAAACCCAAATTTCGGCCAGGAATACATTGAGTACAAGCATAAGGTTCAAAAACAATTGGGTATTATATAAGCGTTCATCAAACAACCGATACAAGCTTGCGTGTGAGTGCATGACGAATAATAACCCCCAATCTATGAATACAGCTTATGAACAACTATTATGATAAAGTCTAAAGAGGTACCGTGTAAAAGAATATTTCGAGAGTTCGTGATATTGAGGGGGTTATCTAATGAAAAAATGGGATATCGCAGTCATTCCTGGCGATGGCATTGGCATTGAAGTGACACCGGAAGCAATTCGAGTATTAGATACGATTGCAGACATACACGGGGGGATTTCTTTTCAATATAAGGAATATCCGTGGAGTTGTCAGTATTATTTAGAACATGGCGTCATGATGCCGGAGGATGGGTTACAGCAATTAGAACAGAGTGATGCGGTATTTTTAGGAGCGGTTGGAGATCCGAAGCTTGTACCGGATCATGTATCGCTTTGGGGATTGCTCGTTAATATTCGTAGAGGCTTTGAACAAGTGATTAATGTGCGTCCGGCGAAACAAATGAGTGGCATCGATTCACCACTTGTGGATCCAAAGGGATTTGATTTTACAGTCGTTCGTGAAAACAGTGAGGGCGAATATAGTGAAGTGGGCGGGCGCATTCATTCTGGTGAAGATGAAACGGTCATTCAAAGTGCGATCTTCACAAGAAGAGGGGTGACTCGTACGATGGATTACGCCTTCGAGTTGGCTAAAACGAGGAGGGGGCATGTAACAAGCGCAACAAAGTCGAATGGTCTTGTTCATTCAATGCCATTTTGGGACGAAGTGTTTCAGGATATCTCGAAAAATTATAACAGTATAGAGACGCAATCCATACATATTGATGCGTTAAGTGCTTATCTTGTTTCAAAGCCGCATGCATTTGATGTAATCGTTGCAAGTAATTTATTCGGGGATATTTTAACTGATATTGGTGCGGCAATTATGGGAAGTATTGGAATTGCACCAGCCGCAAATATTAATTTGAATGGTAAATATCCATCCATGTTTGAACCTGTACATGGCTCCGCACCAGATATTGTTGGGAAAGGAATAGCCAATCCAATTGGACAAATTTGGACGGCTAAAATGATGCTGGATCATTTAGGAGAGCAGGAGATGGGGACGCTTTTGTTGGATTCGATTGAAGAAGTGATTGAAAAAGGCATTAAAACACCGGATATTGGTGGTACTTCGTCAACGACAGAGGTGACGGATCATATTCTAAACACTTTAACATTAAGGGCATAAAAGTTAAGTTACCAGGTTCTAACACATTTTCGAATTAGAACCCGGTATCTTTTTTATTCGGAAGCCTAGATAGGCATCTGTCTGAATCAATGATTCTTAATGACAACTTGCTCCACATTTAAATTTTTTCTTACTTTGGCGTTATGATAAATGATGTCTGAAATATCGTCTGGATCCATTAATCCTGCTGTTTGAGACTCATCGAAAATGCCGTCCCAGAATTCAGTTTTCATGCCGCCCATATATGCGCCGAATATATGAACGTCTGTTTCTTTTAGCTCGACTACTAAGCTTTCATGGAACCCGCGCATGCCAAACTTACTTGCACAGTATACGGACTCCGTCATTTTTCCTTCTAAACCAGCTGTGGAGACGATGTTTAAAATGCTTCCAGAATTTCTATCTTTCATATCTGACAGGATTTCTTGCGTACAGAAAATCGTGCCTTTTAAATTGGTATCAATCATTTGATGGACCGCTTCTTCCGATAAATTCTCCGCTAGATCAAACACGCCAACCCCAGCATTATTCACAAGTACATCTACTACACCTAATTCTTCTTTAATCTTAGTAAATACTTGAGATACTTCTCGTTTAGATGATACGTCTACTGGGAAGATTGAATAGTCCTCGTTCGGTAAAGCTTTTGCAGTACGCGCTAATTTATCTTCAGTTCTGCCGAGTAAGCAAACGTGATATCCATCTTTCGCATATTTTTTCGCAAGCGATGCGCCTAATCCGCTTCCAGCCCCGGTAATTACACATATTTTTTTAGCCAACACTCAATCGTTCCTTTCTGCTTAAATCATGATGTGAATACTTAATAATAGTATAGCTAATTGGGTATTGAAGCAATCATGAGTGAGGTTTGTTAGGAAAAATTCAGAGTGAATGAGCAGGTGTAATAGGGAAAACCATGCCGAATTCCACGGCATGGTGTATTTTTCAATAACTTTTATTTGTTTTTTCCGTTCCCATGTTTCCAAAATCCAATGGCTGAACCTTCACGGCTGGAATCAGCTGCTCCGTAATAAAGCCCCGTATCTGGATCTACCATAATTGCCTGCACGTTTCCAATTTCACCCGGCGCAGCATTCCATCTGTGTCCCATTTGAGTTAATTGTTCGCGTACTGTTTCCGGAATCCCTTGCTCCCAGCGAATATTTGGATACTGGTTGCTGTAAATTCTCGGTTCCTCAATGGCTGCTTTCAAGTCCATTTCATAATCTACTACATTCAAAATTGTTTGTAAGACAGATGTGATAATGGTTGGTCCACCAGGCGAGCCGACTGATAAATATGGCTTGCCATCTTTCAGCAGCATCGTTGGTGACATACTGCTAAGCGGGCGTTTGTTTGGCTGTACTTCGTTTGAACCGCCAGGCACCGCATCGAAGTCCGTCAACTCATTATTCAGCATGATGCCGTATTCAGGTACCATAATTCCTGTACCGAAAAGTTGTTCAATTGTTGTTGTAAATGTAACGAAATTTCCCCATTTGTCAGCGACCGCAAAGTGGGTGGTTTGGCCAATCGCTTTTTCATCATTCTGTTCTACGTAAGAAGATGTCCGGCCTTCCTCATATTTCCAAGGATTTCCCGGTTGTACATTAGGGTTAGCTTGATCCAAGCTAATTAAGCTGCTTCTCTCAGCAATATAATCCGGATGCAATAAACCTTTAGTTGGCACATCGATAAATTCAGGGTCGCCCATATATGCGCCTCTGTCCGCATATGCAAGATGCATTGCTTCAGCTAAAAGATGATATTTTTCGGCCGAACGGATTCCATACTGGCTAAGATCAAACGGCTCCAACAACTTCAATATTTGTAAAACTGTCAGACCGCCAGAACTCGGAGGCGGCATTGAAGCAACCTCGTATCCTTTATACTCAGCGTAAAGCGGCTCATCAATTGTTAGTTCATAATTTTTTAAGTCATCTACCGTCATGCTTCCGCCAAATTCTTGTACAGTACCGGCAATCGCTGCGCCAATTTCTCCGTTATAAAAAACATCCAGCCCATGCTTTTGAATTAACTTGTAAGTTTTCGCCAGATCTTTTTGGACGAGAATGTCTCCTTCTTTCAAAGGCTGTCCATCCGGTAAAAATACGTCCTTGGCAGCAGATTTTGCGAGCTTGTCCTTGTTATCTTTAATTGACTTTGCCAATGGCCAGTTAACTTTGACACCTTTGTCTGCAAGCTTAATGGAAGGTTGAATTAACTGGTGAAATTTTTGCGTTCCCCATTTTTCATGCGCTTCATACAATCCCGCCAATGTCCCAGGAATCCCAACAGCGTTACCGTGGATATGGCGTTCTGCAAATGGAATTGGACTTCCGTTTTCGTTTAGGAACATGTCAGGTGTCGCCCCTGCTGGTGCACGTTCACGACTATTAATAATTGAAACGTCCTGCGTCTTCGCGTCATATACCATCATGAAACCGCCGCCGCCAATTCCTGACATCTCCGGCTCTGCTACATTCAGCGCAAACTGAATCGCAATCGCGGCATCTACCGCATTTCCTCCGTTCTGTAGAACTTTAGCTCCGATTTTTGATGCTTCTGGATGTGCTGTAACGACCATCCCATCTTTTCCAACAGCACTCTCATGCGATGCATCGAAATTGTTTGCGCTTGCAAGTGATTGCGGATAAATCGGCACAAGCATGAGGGCAAGCAACAGTGATAAAAATGAAAAGCCCAACTTTCTCAATTGTAACTCCTCCTTTTTGTTAGTTCTTCTTAATTTTACAAAAACTTCAGAATAATGACATGAGGAGAAAAGGATAGGAGAAATGCATGAGAGGGGAGGGGGGATTTATGAAATAGTCATAAGGATTTACCAAGAAATGGACGGTTTATACGAGGAATTTAGAGAATAGACCTAAGATTAGCCAAACATGATTATCTCTATCGTTACCAGGTTCTAATACAATTCCAAAGTGTGTTAGAACCTGAGATTTTATTAAATAAAGTCGTTATTAGCAGTCGGTTAATGTGTTTTCTTTCGATACTTATCATTATCTTTTTCAACATAATAATGAATAATCCGCTCCAGCTCTTCTAAATATAGCTTTGCCATCCGGCTAATCCGCGTATTTCTATGGACAATCCAGCCGACAGAAATCTCCTCTTTTTCATCAAGCGGAACCGATACAATATCAGAACCATTTAAATCCTCACTTAAAATTCCTGTTGAAATCGTGTAGCCGTTTAGCCCAATTAATAAGTTGAATAGCGTGGCACGGTCACTAACTTGGATACTTTTCTTACTTGGAATCGTACTAAAAATTTCTTCGGAATAATAAAACGAATTATACTCCCCTTGTTCAAAAGTTAAGCGAGGATATTCCTCTAAATCTTCTAATGTAACGGATGACCTGCTAGCAAGCGGATTTTGCGAACTAATAAAAATATGTGGTGATGCTTTAAATAGCAAATTAAATTCCAATCCCTCCTCCTTTAACAGCTGCATCATTACTTTTTCATTAAATAAACTCATATATAAAATCCCGACTTCACTTCGAAGAGTTTTTACATCTTCAATAATTTCATAGGTTTTTGTCTCCCTCATCGTAAATTGATATTTGTCGGAACCATGCTTTTTAATCATTTCTACAAAAGCATTAACGGCGAAGGCATAATGCTGGGTAGAAATAGACAATAACTGGGGGGATGGAGCTGCATCAAAATAGCGATGCTCCAGCAATTCAACCTGTTCTACGACTTGACGGGCATATCCTAGAAATTCTGCACCGTCTGAGGTTAGGGTAATCCCTGCGGATGAGCGCGTAAACATCGTTATTCCTAATTCCTCTTCCATGTTTTTAATCGCTTTTGATAGACTGGGCTGCGAAATATGGAGTCTACGAGCTGCTTCATTCATAGAACCACACATCGAAATTTCAATGGCATATTTTAAGTGTTGTAGATTCATTCGTTTAACCCTCACTTGATTAGATTTTTCATTTTAATTAATTAGATCTTATTATAGGAGAAAATCCACTAAGGTTATAACTTTTGGTTATATCCAGTGATACCTTTTTTCAGTTACTCTATAGGCACATCCTCATGATATGATTCATTATACATTCAATTTATATAATTTGGAAAAGAGTGAATGACATGACAACAACGAAAGAAACTAGGAAAACTATTTTTCGAGCAGATCAAGTTGGTAGTTTATTACGTACGGATGTAATAAAGGAAGCACGTGTTCAGAGGACGGCAGGACAAATATCAGCCGAAAAATTACGGGCGATAGAAGATAAAGAAATTGAGAGAATTGTAGCCAAACAAAAAGAGTTAGGTCTCGGAGCGGTTACAGATGGAGAATTCCGTAGAGCTTGGTGGCATTTTGATTTTCTAGAGAATTTAGTTGGGGTAGAAGGCTATTGGGCCGGAAATGGCATTCAATTCCAGCAACAGCAAACGAAATCTAGGGCGATTAAAGTGGCGAGTAAGTTAGATTTTGCAGATCATCCAATGCTGGAAGATTTTAAATTTCTTCACCAAGTTGCTGGTGACCATGTAGCGAAATTTACGATTCCAAGTCCAAGTATGCTTCATTTCCGTGGCGAAATAGATTCAACCATTTATCCAGATGAGGAAGAGTTTTTTCATGATTTAGCGAAGACCTATAAAAAAGCAATTAAAGCATTTTATGATGCGGGCTGCCGCTATTTACAGCTGGATGATACGGCTTGGGCCTATCTCTGTTCGAATGAACAAAAAGAACAGCTTCGAGCTAAGGGGAAGAATCCAGACGATTTAGTTAACCTGTATCTCGATACGATTAACGAAGCTGTATCAGATCGTCCGGATGATTTAAAAGTAACGATGCATATTTGTCGCGGGAATTTCCGCTCTACGTGGATTTCTTCTGGCGGATATGAGCCAGTTGCAGAAACTTTATTTGGTCACTTAAATATTGATGGCTTCTTCCTTGAATACGACAATGACCGTGCAGGTGGATTTGAACCGCTTCGCTTTGTGAATCGGTCAGACCTTAATATCGTATTAGGTTTGGTCACTTCGAAACATGGTGAATTAGAAAGTAAAGATTTGATTAAAAAACGTATCGAAGAAGCATCGAAATATGTAGATATTTCTCAATTATCCTTAAGTCCACAATGTGGCTTTGCCTCTACAGAAGAAGGGAACTTGCTAACAGAGGAAGAACAATGGGATAAACTGCGTCATGTTGTGGAAATTTCTCAAGATGTATGGAAGTAATCGCGTTAAAAGTTTGTTCATTTAAGGACTCATAAGTTTTATATAGGGGAGGAGCGGCTCGTATAACTGTGTTATAGATGTCGTTGCAACTCTTTAAACAAATTAGCGCTAGTGAATGAACTGATTAATTTTCACAATACTAAAATAAGACTTGTAAGGTGATGAAAATGCGTATTGTTCAAACTTCTCAAGTGATTGCTGAAAGTAAATTTAACAAGTTTCATTTATTAGTATTTTTATGGTGTTTCTACGCCATCGCCTTTGACGGCTTTGACATTGCTTTGTTTGGAATTGGTTTACCGCTCATGATGGAGGATTATAATCTGACGGTAGTAGAAGCCGGCGCCATTGGAAGTTACACGTTAGTTGGAATGATGTTGGGATCCTTTGTCCTCGGTTCCTTATCGGACATTATTGGTCGTAAACGAATTCTGGCCATTTGTATGTTTATATTTAGTGTTTTTACTTTACTAGCTGGTTTAGCACCTAATTCACTCATCTTTACAATTATGCGATTCATTGCCGCCCTTGGAATGGGAGGATTAATGCCCGCTGTTATTTCTATCATGACCGAATATTCACCGAAGAAAAATAGAGCCTTGACGGTAGCAATGATGTATTGTGGGTACTCGATTGGTAGTATTTCAGCGTCACTAATTGGGATGTATGTAATGGAAAGTCTTGGGTGGAGATTTTTATATTATCTTGGGATTATTCCTCTTTTCACATTGCCATTATTTTTAAAACAATTTCCAGAATCACTGTCCTATTATATACCTCGTAACCAAGGGGATCAAATCTCGAAGATTTTAAATAGAATAGATCCTAATGGTAACTATCAGGCAACTGATGACTTCGAATATGAAACGGTGAAAGAAAAGGCAAAAGGATTTCTCGTTAATAAGCTTTTTACAGACAAACGATTGGTAAGTACGCTTGCATTTTGGACGGCTGTGTTCAGTTGTTTGCTTATGATTTATGGTCTTAACACATGGTTGCCAAAAATCATGGTAGAAGCGGGATATGGTATTTCGTCCAGCTTATCCTTTATTTTAGTACTAGGCGTCGGGCAAATTGGTGGCTCTTTAATCGGAGGTCTCTTGGTAGAAAAAGTTGGTCATCGTAAAGTTCTGTTATTCATGTTTGCAATCGGAACGCTTTGCTTTGTACTTCTTAGTATGACATCGAATACCCTTTTATTATATCTGCTCGTTATTATCGGTGGTGCATGTACTGGCGGAACTCAAAATTTAGTGAATCCGTACATATCTGAATTTTACCCGCGTGAAATTCGCACCACAGGTCTTAGTGTCACAGTCGGTATTGGTCGAATTGGCGCCATTCTAGCACCAATTTTAATTGGATTACTCCTGACTACAAATTTAGCACCACAGCAAGCTTTAATCGCTTTTGCAATTCCAAGTATTTTAGGAGGAATTGCTTTCTCATTCGTACAGGAAAAATACGGGAGTTTTGATCGAATCGGAAAAGCTTTCCATGTGAAGCCGCATAAAAAAGTGGATTTGGCGGTGACTCCGAAAAGTTAGAGGAATAGGTAGTAGTAATGCCAGGTTCTAAACGTTCGTAATCGAACGAGAACCTGGCATTGTTTTTGCGCAATGATATAATTGATAGACTTATCGGAAAGATAATTAATTAAAACCTAGCGTATTTGCCCAGCTTTCAGTTTTTAAACAAGTAAGTCAGTTAAATGGTGAAGTAACATCAAAAGAAGAAGCAATGGCATGGCTGGAACAGTTTATCTTGGTTCAACAGTAATAGATGAGCACCAGATTCTAACACAATTTTATGTTAGAACCTGGTGCTTTTATTAATAACAATTCTTTCCGGATGTGTATACACATTAAACGACTCATTCCGAATAAACCCAACCGTCGTTATCCCAAGTTCCTCCGCAAGTTCCAGCGCAAGTTCCGTAGGCGCCGATTTTGAAAGAACAATTTCACAGCCGATTTTTGCGACTTTCAATAAAATCTCTGAAGAAATACGGCCGCTGAACACAATGATTTTGTCGTGTACGGAAATGGTATTTCTTAAACAGTGCCCATAAATTTTATCTAATGCATTATGCCGGCCGATATCCATTCTTGCCAGCACGACGCCTTTTTGCGTACATAAAGCGGCATTATGGACACCGCCTGTATGATGAAAAACAGCTGCTGTTTTCTCCATTTCTTGCATTAAATAAAAGCATTCTTCAGGCGTTAATGTCACGTTCGTCTCGGTTATTTGTTTGGCAGTTAACGCATCGTTCGCAAAAACAAATCCTTGACGGCTCATGCCACAACATGAGGTGATGTATCTTTTGCTATGCATCTGTTCATAAAATGGAAAAACTTTACTCGTTTCAATATGAACAAACCCTAACTCCTTTTGGACCCAAATCTTTTGAATATCCTCATATTTACCAATGACTCTTTCAGATGCCAAAAAACCAATCACCATGTCTTCGATATACTCTGGTGTACAGACGATTGTGATAAATTCTTTTCCGTTAATTTTTATTGTAATCGGGTATTCAACCGCAATGATATCTTCAATTTGCTTGAAATGGCCTTTTGAAAAACGTTGAACGATTCTCTTTTTTACCTGTTTCATGAAAACTCCCTCCAAACAAATCTCATTAAAATCATATATTATTTTCGACATCATATCATACTAGTTAAAGAAATGTGTAACCTTTCAGATGATTATAACAATACGTTGTTTCAATCAATTATATCAACTATAATAGAATGAAAGACGATATATGAAAATGTTTCGATTTTAATAAAATAGAATAGTAATTTGGTAGGCTTTGCGAGTAAACTTCCACCATGATGAAAGCGCACCATCAGCAATCGGCGTATTCATGGTGTTTTTTTATGAAAAAAGGAGGCGCTTCCATGTTAATCAAGATTAACGGATCAAGTTATGACTATCAAGACGGTATGACGATACTTCAAGTAATCAATGAAAATAGCATTGAACATCCACAAATTTGTTATTTGCCGGAAGTTGATCCAATTGAAACATGTGATACATGTATTGTTGAAGTGGACGGTGCGCTAGTGCGCGCTTGTTCAACGAAAGCAGTCCGCGGAATGAATGTCTCTCTTTCATCTGTGCGTGCCAAGGAAGCACAGACAGAAGCAATGGACCGAATTCTTGAAAACCACTTGCTGTACTGTACGGTATGTGACAATAACAATGGGAACTGTAAAATTCATAATACGGTACATATGATGGAAGTTGAACATCAAAAATATCCATATGAGCCAAAATGTACAGAAGACAGTGTTGATTTTACGCACCCATTTTATCGCTATGATCCAAACCAATGTATAGCTTGCGGGCAATGTGTGGAAGTTTGCCAGAACTTACAAGTGAATGAGACGTTGACGATGGATTGGGAAAGGGACCGCCCGATTGTATTATGGGACGGTGGCGCAAAGATTAACGATTCGTCATGTGTCGGCTGCGGGCATTGTGTGACCGTCTGTCCTTGTAATGCGTTAATGGAAAAATCGATGCTTGGTGAAGCTGGATTTATGACGGGCATGAAAGAAGACATTCTAACCCCGATGATTGATTTAGTGAAAGAGATTGAGCCTAGTTATAGTGGAATTATGGCGGTGTCAGAGGCGGAAGCGGCCATGCGTGAAACAAGAACAAAAAAGACGAAAACGGTTTGTACGTTTTGTGGTGTTGGCTGTTCATTTGAAGTGTGGACAAAAGACCGTAAGATTTTAAAAATCCAACCGGTTTCTGATGCGCCTGTCAATGCGATTTCGACTTGTGTGAAAGGAAAGTTTGGCTGGGATTTTGTGAATAGTGAAAAGCGGATTACAACGCCACTTATCCGAAAAGATGATGAATTCGTTGAAGCAACTTGGGATGAAGCATTGGACCTCGTTGCACAGAATCTTGGAGACATTCATAAGAAACATGGCGAAGATTCAGTAGGCATTATTTCCTCCTCAAAGATTACAAATGAAGAAAACTACGTCATTCAAAAGCTAGCACGACAAGTGTTTGAAACAAATAACGTTGATAATTGTTCACGTTATTGTCAGTCTCCAGCAACTGATGGACTCTTTCGGACAGTCGGCATGGGCGGAGACGCCGGGACGATTAAAGACATTGCTGAGGCTGGACTCGTCATCATCGTAGGCGCAAACCCGGCTGAGGGACATCCCGTGCTCGCGACTCGTGTCAAACGTGCACATAAATTGCACGGTCAACAATTGATTGTTGCTGATCTGAGAAAACATGAAATGGCAGAGCGTGCGGATTTATTTATGAGACCGAAACAGGGCACTGACCAAGTATGGTTAATGGCTGTAACGAAATATATGATAGACAATGGTTGGCATGATGAACAGTTTATTAAAGAGAATGTTCATTCATTTGAGGAGTTTAAAGAAATCCTTGAAAAGTATACGTTGGACTACGCAGAAAAAATTACCGGTGTAACGAAAGAAATGCTCATTCAAACAGCGGAAACGATTCGTGACGCGGATGGTACATGTATTCTTTGGGGTATGGGCGTCACGCAAAACACGGGTGGTTCGGATACTTCCGCCGCCATTTCTAACTTGCTTCTTGCGACAGGGAACTATCGCCGTCCTGGTGCAGGGGCCTATCCGTTACGCGGACATAATAATGTGCAAGGTGCTTGTGATATGGGAACGTTACCAGGTTGGTTGCCGGGGTATCAACATGTGACGGATGACGAAGCAAGGCAGAAGTTTGAAGAAGCGTACGGCGTGAAAATTGACAATAAACCTGGACTTGACAATATCCAAATGTTGGAGGCAGTTAACGATGATATTATGAAAGCGATGTACATCATCGGGGAAGATATGGCGCTTGTTGATTCCAACGCCAACTATGTCCACGATATGTTATCTAAGCTGGATTTTCTCGTCGTTCAAGATATTTTCTTTTCAAGAACTGCAAGGTATGCGGATGTCATTTTACCAGCTGTACCGTCCCTCGAAAAGGATGGCACCTTTACGAATACGGAAAGACGTGTGCAGCGTTTATACAAAGCGCTTCCAGAAATGGGGCAAGGAAAAGCAGATTGGTGGATTGTACAAGAAGTTGCCAATCGTCTTGGTGCAAATTGGAATTATACGCATCCTAGTGAAATATTCGCGGAAATGGCAAGTTTATCGCCATTATTCAGTCAAGCGGATTACAGTGTACTAAAAGGTTGGAATAGCTTTTTATGGGGAAGTCTAGACGGTTCAAGTACACCGCTATTATATACAGACGGATTTAATTTCCCGGATAAAAAAGCGCGTTTTGCATTATCAGATTGGGTAGAGCCGGTGAAGTTCTCGGAGGAATTCGATTTACACATTAATAATGGCCGAATCCTTGAACATTTCCATGAAGGCAACTTAACGAATAAATCAGATGGCATTCAATCAACAGTGCCAGAGATTTTTGTTGAAGTATCGCCAGAACTTGCCAAAGAACGAGGCGTCAAAAGCGGTTCTATCGTTCGTCTTACGTCTCCATATGGGTCGCTAAGACTGCCGGCACTTGTCACGGACCGTGTGAAAGATAATGAGTTGTTTCTTCCGATGAATTCAGTAGAAAAAAAGTCAGCTATCAACTTCTTAACAGGACCAGCAGTTGACGAGCGAACGAATACACCCGCATTTAAACAAACGATGGTTCGAATGGAAGTGCTCCAAAGAGACGGGGAGAATCCGTTGCCGAAGTCGAATCATCGCAATAAAAAGCGCAATCCAACAACGGGAATCGAGGTTGAACGTAAATGGAGCCGCCCGGGATATGTGCATTTAACGACGGAAAAGGGGAGGTGATGGGTAATGGCGACACCGATTACTTCTATTAATATGCATAAACAAACGCCAGAAGAAATGCAGCAAGAGAAACTAGCAGAACTTCAATCATTACTCACCGAACAGGACGAGGCAATTAATAAAATACTTGAAATCACCGGAGAATTAAACAACGGGGGAATACTCGATGCCGTACAAGCAATGGTGAAAGCAAAAGATCAAATCGCTGGCATTGCAGTTGATCAAGTGTCTCGCGAGCCTGTAACCAACTTGATCAAACATGTCATGAATGCATCAGCTGGGCTTTCCGCGATTGATCCGGAAATTTCTGCCAAACTAGTTGATAGTGTAAAAAGCGGACTGCATGAGGCGGAACTTTACAATGGAAATAACGAATCGATTGGTGTATTGGATGTTTTAAAATCATTAAATGATCCAGATGTTAACCGCGCAGTTAAATTCGGTCTTAATTTCCTTAAAGGGATGGGGAAAGGATTAGATGGGAAGTAGTTTTGCGAAATTTGACATGGGATTAATGAAAAGGCTGTAAATGTTGTTTAATCAACATTTACAGCCTTTTTTCAAGAAGTCCTATACTGCTCACGATAAGTAAAGTGTTTTTTTGGATGATGATTTTAACTTAGCTTTGTTATGAATCTGGGACAATTTCAAAAATAGTACCTTTGTTAGAATCAGTCACATTCATAGAGCCATAAACTCCTAAAAATAGGCGCGTTTGATCCAGGTTCGTTCCTAAACTAACATAATAAGACGACTCGGACCCAAAATTATAATCGGTTTCAATCACACTAAAATCATTTGGTTTACCATCTGCCCTTACCCTTGTATAAGCTAAAACCCCTCTACCTGGAGGCCCCGATTCCTCATTTCGGTCAAAGTCGGTAAACACAACGCTTCCCGTTAAAGCGGGGATTGCATTCCCCATATATGGCTGGACTGCAGTCAGTGCAGTTCCTTCAAATTTATCAGGTCGGGGATCATTATGAAAATAACTAGTTAAAGGCTGAAGACGCCATGGAGAAGTTGTTACTGCTTCATTGTAATAAGCGATTGTTTGCTGATCCAAACTAGGATTTGCAGAGCATTCCTTTATTATAGAGGTAGGAAATGCACCTTCCCAACCTCGCCAGCCAAAATTAATGAATCCTTCTTGGTTAAGGTCAGATTTCATTATAGAAGCTTGAATTAGTTGAGTAACCGGCATTGGTTTATACTGAACGAATGAAAAAATCGACTCTGCTAAATCCTGTCCAACTTGGCCGGCATATTTAATATACTGATTATAAAAACTTTGATATGAAATGCCTGGTATATTGCGAACCCCTTTGGCAATTACCGTAAGTGTTTCCTGAATAGGTGGGGGAAGTTCATCGAAACGTGTGACTACGGGTGGATTATTGATAAATGTATTTTTAACTACATCGATTTCAATTATTTTCCCAGCTATCTCCATATCATTCTGACTTAAATTAAATGGATCATAACCTGATCCGCCATCTCCGGTTGTTAAAACAAGTTTACCTGTTTCAGGCGAAAAGTTTAAGCTATTGACGCCATTATGATTTGAAAATGGCCTTCTTAAGTTTAGTAATGTCCGTCGTTTTTCAGGCTGACCATTCGATTGTAAAATCCATTCTTCAACTGTATCGATATGATCATATTGGGTTTCTCTATTTGTCCACTTTAGGTTTAAAGTTCTGGAATCACACGGGTTTGGCTCAAAAGATCCGGGAAGAGCACCTGGACCTTGTGTTCCCGCTACCGAATAATGAAGATAAAAAAGACCGTTATTATTAAAATTGGGATGAAAGGCTAAACCAAGTAGTCCACGTTCATCATATCCACTACGACCCCCCAGTGTTATGATTCGCGAGCGAATATCTAAGAAAGTTTCTATAACACCGTCTCCTATGTAAAAGATTTCTCCTACCTGGGTTGCAATAAATAATCTTTCAATTGAGTCACCTGGAAGTAGGGCTGTCTTTAAAACGGTAGGTAAATTTATCTTATTGACAAGGGGCCGTAAACTAACCTTAACTTTTATCAACTAGCTTTACACTCCTTCTAATTGTTTTTTTAAGAATATGATTGGAGCTGTTCTATTAGTACCAAAGTAGGTTGGAATCTAGTTAGGTTTCTTCTAACATGTATGCTAAAATTGATTGTTCGAAAGGCTATGAAGAAGGTGGAACACATATGAAAAGAACGGAACGTAAGCAGCTACAAAAACAATTGAATGCAGAGAAAAAATGGTCTAACTTAAAAATATCCAGAATATTATTCTTTGGAATTCTCGGTGTAATCATTTGTGGATTGGCCGTGGTGAATGTATTAATTTCAACAAGTGATGTGAGCAAATTAGAAGAACCTGAACCTAGACCGTCAATGATTTACGATCAAAACGGAGACGTCGCTAGTAAAATTTCGAATTCAAACATTGAAGGCGTTCGGCTGGAACAAATTCCAAAAGAGCTAGTTGAAGCTGTCATTTCTGTTGAGGATCAACGATTTTATAAACATAATGGGATCAATTATTTCGGGATTGCACGGGCACTTACACAAAACCTGTTAAAAGGGGAAGTGGTTGCCGGCGGGAGTACAATCACCCAACAGCTTTCCAAAAATGTGTTTTTAACGCATGAACGTACATACTCGCGTAAGTTCAACGAATTGATTCTCACGAAGAAAATTGAGAGAACGTATTCCAAAGATGACATTATGGAACGCTACTTAAATCAAATCTATTTTGGTGAAGGCGCATGGGGTGTTCAACGTGCCGCAGAAATCTATTTTGGAAAAGATGTAAGTCAATTAACGTTAACCGAATCTGCGACATTAGCAGGATTAATTAAAGCACCTTCCTATTTATCTCCTTATAAAGACTTGGAAAAATCGGTAAAAAGACGCAACATTGTTTTATCATTAATGAAAAATGAAGGGTATATAAGTCAAGCGGATTTTGATGAAGCGATTGGACAAGAAATTGTGTTATCCGATGAAACAACGATGAATTATAAAGGGAAGTATCCTTATTACATCGACCTAATTATTGAAGAGGCGGTCGACAAGTACGGGTTAACGAAAAATGAGGTTTTATCTGGTGGCTTACATATTTATACGGAGTTGAACCCTGTCATTCAAAATGCCCTTGAAGACGTATATGAGGATGATCGTTATTTTCCGGATAGTAAGCCCGATCAACTCATTCAAAGTGGTTCAGTCTTCCTGAATCCTAAAACGGGCGGAATTAGTGCATTGGTGGGGGGAAGAGGACAATATACGCATGGAAGATTTAATCATGCAACTAAGCTCATTAGACAACCGGGATCGACTTTGAAACCGATTGCTGTCTACACTTCGGCTTTAGAGCAAGGTTACCAAATTTCGGATTTGCTCGTTGATGAACCAATTAACATAAATGGCTATTCACCTAAAAATGTTGACAAACAATATCGAGGACAAGTGACAATGTACGATGCGGTCGCTCACTCTTATAATATCCCTCCTGTCCAGCTATTACATGACATGGGCATTGAAAATGGTGTGCGCACCGTAGAACGCTTCGGAATTCCATTGGAAGACAATGATTATAATCTTGGTTTGGCATTAGGGGGCTTGCATAAAGGTACTTCACCTCTCCGAATGGCTCAAGCATTCTCTACATTCGCTAATGACGGGGTTATGATGGAAGCCCATGCGATTATAGAAATAAAAGATTCAGAAGGTGAAGTAATTGGAAAGTGGCGTGAACATGCTACTCAAGTAACAGATCCGGAAGTTGCTCAGCAAATGACCTATATGCTGCAAGGTGCTGTAGAAGTCGGCACGGCCAAGAAAGCACAACTTCCAGGATTGGAAGTGGCCGGTAAAACAGGCACAACACAACTGCCATTTCCGGATGTTGCTGGATCAAAGGATCATTGGTTCGTCGGATATACACCAGACCTCGTCGGTGCGGTTTGGTTAGGCTATGATAAAACGGATGCCGAGCATTACTTAACATCGACTAGCGGCTTAACAGCTACGCCAATTTTTCAAGAAGTCTTATTCAGATCTTTAAGCCAATTACCTACAAAGAACTTTGATTTATCATTGATAGAGAAAACGAAAAAAGAGCTAGAGAAACAAAAAGAAAAGCTGAGGAAGAAAGAACATCAACAAGAAAAAGAGAACAGGAAACGCGAGAAAGAGGAAGAGAAGGAACGGAAGAAAAGAGAGAAAGAGCAGAAAAAAAGAGAAAAGAAAGAGCAGAAAGAAAAAGAGAAAGAAATGAAAAAGAGAGAGAAGGAATACGAGAAAGAAAAGAAGGAACGAGAAAAAGGGGATGAAAAGAAAAAAGAAGATGATTGAACGGTGCTACTAAAGTTCAGCGGCATCGATATAGAAGTGACTGGTTTAATTGGCGTCTATACGAATTCAGGCACTTATAAATGGCATGATGGTGTTAAGGATGTACCAAATAAAAAAAGCCGCGTTCAAAATCGCGGCTTTTCAGTATTGATAACTGTTTATTAAGCCCTAACGAGCAAATTAGGCTTTCTACCTTGCAATGGCTTCGTTTGCTCCAATGCATATCCTGTATTCAACAGTAACGCTTCACTGAATGCGGGTCCCATGATTTGTAAGCCGATTGGCAAGTTACCTTTGAATCCGCACGGTACAGATAGACCAGGAATACCTGTTAAGTTTGCAGGTCCTGTGAAGCGAATGATGTTGTCAATTAAATCTACTTGTTTGCCGTTTAAGTCTACAAAATCTTCTCCGATTGTATTCGGCGCAACTGGCAAAGTAGGGGAGATGAGCACGTCTACTTTGTCAAATGCCTTTTGGAAGTCTTGCTTTAACTGTCTTCTGACTTGTTGAGCTTGCAAGTAATCCACAGCAGATGGAAGTTGTCCTAATTCGAAAAGCATGCGAATGTCATCGCCGAAGTCCTCTGGGCGTTTCTTTAAATCCGTGTCATGGATTGCAGAGGCTTCTGATAAGGAGGTGACGAGCTCCGCCCACTCAGCATATTGCAATGTTGGGATTTTCACAGTCTCAACTTTTGCCCCTTGATCAACAAGACTTTGAATGCCAGCGCGAACAAGTTTATCAATATCAGAGTCTACTTCGTTAAAGAAGAAGTCTTCATTGACACCAATGACTAAATCTTTTACGTCACCATTTATTTTCGAGAGATAATTCTCTTTAGGAACGTTCGCTGAAGTAGGGTCATTTTTATCGTACCCTGCGATGACTTCTAGTAAACCAGCAGCATCCTTCACCGTTTTCGTCATTGGACCGATATGATCTAATGACCAAGCAAGCGGGTAGCATCCATATTTACTGACGAGTCCATGCGTTGGTTTCAGTCCGACAATGCCGCAAGCAGATGCTGGGATACGGATAGATCCAGCTGTATCTGTTCCGAGGGAGGCGACACTCGAACCTGCTGCAACTGCCGCTCCGGAACCACCGCTTGAACCGCCTGGAATTTTATCGAGATCCCAAGGGTTTCGAACAGCTCCGTAATGTGGGTTGTTATTCGTGATGCCCCATGCATATTCATGCATGCTTAGTTTACCGGTAAATACAGCGCCCGCTTCTCTCAGTTTTGCAACAACAGTGGCATCATAGTTGGATACGAAATCCTTATGAATTTTAGAAGACATCGTAGTCACTTTGTCTTTGAAATATAAGTTATCTTTTAAAGCCATTGGAATTCCGTGATACATGCCGCGATACTTGCCGTTTAATATCTCTTTTTCTGCTTCTTTTGCAGATTTCTCAGCATCTTCACGGTAAATGTCCATATAAGCATTTATTTGAGGTTCAGTGTGATCTGCATGTGCTAAAACCTCTTTTGTTAATTCCACAGGGGAAATGGATTTATTCTCTAGTAATGGTGCGAGTTCTTCAACAGCTAGGTCAATTAAGTTTTTACTCAATGTGGTCGCCTCCTGGAATATTACGTACGCCAATATCAGCATCGTCAATTTTCACATGCTCCAAATTTCCACGTAAAGCTTGCATGCCTGTCCAACGTGCTTCAAGAACATCCAAATGTGCTTCTTTCACTTCAATTCCTTTGTTCTTCAACAACTCCTGAATCGATAAGCTCAACGAAAACACTCTCCCTTAGAAATAATATATATCTTAATAAGCAAAAAGCTTAATAAGAACGAGTCTACGATCTGAAGTTCTACGATGAGAATAACGAATAACTGAATTTAGCTGAGGCACACAAAGAAAGAGGCCATTACTAGACCCTCTAAAGATACATATTCTACATAGATTGCAAAAACCCTTTATTTAATTTTGAATAATTTTATTTTTGGGGAAATATAGGGAAATGAAGTTAAATAGAGTAAACCGCCTATTAGTGAAATGATAGACGATACTAAAAAAGTTGATAGATACAATTTATTTTTCAACCTTCAAATGATAGGGGATCATTATAGGGAAAAATTACTAAATGTTCCCCAACATTCTTGTTTAAATAATTGAGGATAAGTGGACATAAAATTTACGATGATGACCACTTGATCTAGTGTAGGATATAGGTCAAATAGAAATCTATCGCCGTATCGAATAGCTGTTAATGCAAGTGGTAGCTCGCGCCGGAAAATTTCATTCCGACTAATTGCTGCTTTTAAGTCATGTTCTTTATTATCTATAAATAGATATACATTGTAATACAAACAATTTCCATTCACTTTCCATTCACCTATGACTTCATCTCTCAAGTCAATATTCACTTTGTCCCAAGCAACTTCCGTTCCAATTGTTAAGAATAGTTCTCCAGTGAAATCAGAGTGTGTGAGTGTATGTTTTCTTGAAATCACTGGTTCTGTAGCCGTTACCCCGTTCCTATATTCAACAGCGATTCTTTCTGGATTAAACTTCCTCATGCGATTCACTCCAATCGTTTTTATATCAATATGCTACTTATTTAAGATTGGTTATCAGCATAGACGAAAAGACTTTTCTGATAAATGAATGTCTGAGTTATAAACTAGTTTCGGCTACTTGTTTTCGGTTCAATTATAACAATTTACTATTCTGTATAAGTATAGTTCCGATTGAATTAGAAACTAATGAAGGGATTGACCGCCATTGATTGGCGCGTAATATAATGTCAATGGGACAGACAAGGCGAAACCATTCAGGGGAATCTCCGCCATATTTATTTCTACAATAAAAAAACAGCCCAAAGTATGATTTGGACTGCTACAATCATTGTATTTTTATTTCGAGTGTTCTACTAGCCATTCGTCAATTAATGGATATGTTTCGTTAATAGCTGTCCGTCCGACTGTCACGGAAACATGGCCAGTTTCAAGCAGGTGGAATGTTTTGTTCTTGCTCGAAATTTTATCGTTCAGCGCTTCGACTTGATGCGGCAACGCAATATTATCGCGGCTTGCGGCAATGTTTAAGACGTTTGCTTTAATTTCGCTTAGTTTAACTTGGCGACCGCGCACGTAGAGTTCATCATTAATCAGTTTGTTTTCCTGGTAGAACTCACCAATCCATTGACGATAAGACTCGCCAGGGAATGGGATGCCGTCTTTCAGCCATTTTTGCATGAGCTTCCAGCCTTCTACAAAATTTTCATTATCCGCACGCTCAGCTAAGCTAACGTATGGACCGTAGAAGTTTTGAATTGGGTTAAGCAATTTATTTCCAAAATCAATAAATTCTGGTGAGATATTGCCCATTGTGTCGACTAATTTGTCTAAATTGAAATAACGTTTGTCTAACCAATTCGTATAGTGACCAGCATCTGAGAAATCAAATGGACTCGTCATAAAAATCAAGTTACGAATTGGCAGCTCTGGATGGAGTGCCGCAAAAATAGACGTCATCGTCCCGCCCATGCAGTAGCCAAGCACGCTTAATTCCTTCGCATTTGAAGTTTGTAACACTTTTTTTGTGGCACGTGGAATGTAATCCATAATGTAATCTTCGAGTTTCATGTGACGGTCTTCATAGCCCGCGGTACCCCAATCTAATAAATAGACGTCATGTCCTTGGTTTGTCAAATGCTCGATGAGGCTATTGCCTGGTGATAAATCCAAAATATATGGCTTATTGATTAAGGCGTAAACCATAAGGATTGGCACTTTATTCGTTTTCTTAATCGCAGGCTGATAACGATACAGCTTCGATTTATTTTTCGTCCAAATGACTTCTTTAGGCGTTTGTCCAACAAGTGGCTCCGGTTCAGTCGTTAATACTTCTGAAAATCGTTTAAGGCGGTTATAGCTGCTTTTATATTCATCGGGCATTTTGTCGACCCAATTGTCTACTTCCTTCCAACTTGAATAAATCATCTCTCAACAATCCCCCCATTAAAATTTGCATAACGAAGCATGGCGCTTCCAATGCTGGAAGCACCTCGCTATAATGTATGGTGAAAATTACATGTATAGACCACCGTTTACATTAATTGTTTGACCTGTAATATAATCCGCTTGTGCGAGGAATACTACAGCTTCAGCAATTTCTTTCGGCGTTCCAAGACGTTGCATTGGCACCTTGGCAACTACTTTCGCCAACACGTCTTCCGGCATGGCTTGAACCATTTCAGTGCCGATGAAGCCTGGACAAACTGCGTTTACTGTAATGCCATTCCGTGCAGTTTCCAATGCTAGTGATTTTGTAAATCCGATCATTCCCGCCTTCGCAGCAGCATAGTTCGTTTGGCCGAAGCCCCCAGCTTGGCCAATAATGGAGCTGATGTTAATGACACGTCCCGATTTTTGCTCAAGCATATGGTTAATCACTGCAGAAGTTGTATTGTAAACACTGTTTAAGTTTACATTGATCACTTCATTCCACTCTTCTTCGGAAAGTCTGCGGAATGTACGATCTCTAGTAATCCCAGCGTTGTTTACGAGAATATCAATTTTACCGAATCTGTTTTTCACTTCTTCCATAAATTGCGCGATATCTTGTGCGTTTGAAACGTCTGCTTTTACTGCAATGGCAGAGCCTTCATTTTCTTCGATATCTTTAATCACTTCATCTGCTGCATCCGAACGGGATTGATAATTAATTGCTACGTGAGCGCCCTTATCTGCTAATTCTTTTGCAATCGCTGCACCAATTCCGCGAGAACCACCTGTCACAATTGCAACTTTTCCTTCTAATGGTTTAACAATTGCTTTACTTTCTGTTGCTACTACGTCAAGAACTGTCATTATGTCATCCACCCCTATGTTGATTTAAAATGCTTTCTTGCTGAATATCGTTACACTTTACATTTATTTCTTTTTAGCAGTAGCCCCAGCTTTTTCATTTTTCTCAATTTCAGCAAGTACACGGTCGAGTTTTTTATCTAAATTGGAAATCGTTCTTTTGAGAGAATTGATTTCTTTCGTGTTTTCTTCCGCAAGCTGTTCAAGCTGGTCCTCTAAATGATCAATTTTATTTTCCGTATTAATTACAAGTGATGCGACATTTGCAACTTCATCGCGAGAAGGCATATTGAATTGTGTCAAATAAGCCTCAGCTGTTTTCGTAACAAACTCTTGATATTGTAAGTAACTATTTAAAGTCTGTCCCAATCCTTCTGAAAAAGACTCTTTACCAAGTGTATCTTGGATTGCATCACTCCAAGCGTTTTCCGTTTTGTTATAAATATCTTGCCAAATCTTAAACGGATCGATAGGTAATGTGTGCGACATGAGACCTCATCTCCTTTCTTAGCATAAGCATCACCTTTAATTGTAATGTAAACCATGAAAATTTGGAATACTTTAAAGGGACTAAAAATTCTCCAAATAACAATGAAAATCTACAAAATTCGACAAATTTGACCGTTTTTGAATTGTTTTATAATGCTTGACATTGAAATCATATAGGTGTAAGTTACATATAGATGAATTAAACGGTCATCGAGGTGGTGAATAAATTGAGTTCAAAAAAAGAAGAATCGAAAGAAGAACCAAGAAAAGCGAAGCAGCCAAATTTAGGAGTGCCAAGAAACTTTCTTATACCCATTACGCTGCTGCACTTACGTGACTGGAATACACATGGCTATGAGTTAATGGAGAAGATTACACAGTTTGGCATTCAATCTATCGATCAAGGGAATTTTTATCGTATTTTAAGACAGCTTGAAAAAGATAATTTAGTTTCATCTACTTGGGACACAACGTCAAGTGGACCAGCAAAGCGAATTTATTCGATTACAGAAGCAGGGGAACAATATTTAGATATATGGGCGAACTCATTAGGCCAGTATCAAAAAATGCTTGATCAGTTTTTTGCGCTATACAATCCGTTTCTTTCGTCGTATAGTCTTTTTTCAAAAGGGGAAAAGGAAGACCAGGAAGACAAATGATTTTGGGTGGTATGCAAATTTTTGCATTCAACATAAAAAATCCATGTTTCATGGAAAACGATAATGGGAGGATTTCACAATGACGAAAAAAGTTGTAGAAAACGAACAGCAACAAGCAGTAACTGGGGTAGAAGCAATTTGGGATAGCTGGTTAAACAGCTTTAAATCACTTCAGGGCGTTCAAAATGATATTGAGAAAAAATCATTGGAAGTATTTGCTTATCAAAGAGATTTGTTAGAAGCAGCACGTAAATCTTTATACACTGCAGAAAATGAATCTAAAAAGATGGCAGAAGAGTGGAATGAAAAGCTTGAAGGCATTGTAAAATCAGCAGAAAAAAATCAAAGCGAATTATCATCTAGCTGGCTATCGGCTGTAAAGGAAATTAATGAAAAAGCGTTAGCGCTTTCTTGGAATCCAAGCCATTCATTATTCGATCTGTTCTCACAGACGCAAGACCAGTTAGAAGCAACTGTAAAAGAGGCAATGAAACAACAAGACAAAGGCCGTGATGAGGCACTTAAGCAAATTGAAGGGCTGACTGAGCAAGTAAAAAAGACACATAAAGAGATTTTGGAGACTGTGTCTGTTTAAAAAAAAGGAATGAAACCGTGCAATCGAATAGATTGCACGGTTTTTGGTAGGTAAATTTTTACTTATGCTAGGGTTGGAATCATATATCCAGACTAAAAAATTGTATTGATGCATTGAATTTGTTCCAAATCTGTGATGTCTTAAATCCGGATCAATATACTAATCTAAATGAATATGTGCATCGAAAATTTTATTTTATTCATTCGCCACCCTTAATTGAAGAATTTGTTTTGTGTCATCAAAACTTGGGTACCTTATTTATGTGAACCTGATCAAGAACCTTAATAATTTAGGTATTGATTCTCAAGGTTAGTATTATACTGTTTAATAGAGCGAACTTTCCGAATGGTTCAAGTAGATTGTCCACTTAGGTCAAGCGAAGGTATGGAATGTAATAAAAATAAGGAGTTGAGAACGAATGGGGAATAGGAGACTAGAAAATCAAGTAGCGATTATTACCGGTGGAGCAAATGGAATCGGAAAAGCGACGGTTAAACGGTTTTTAGAAGAAGGCGCAAAAGTAGCAATTGGCGATTTTGATGAAAAGGCTGGCGCCAATCTCGTAAACGAGTTAAATTCGGAGGATACTTTCTTTGTGCAAGTAGATGTGAGCAATAAGGAAAATGTTCAGCAGATGGTTGAAAAGGTGATTGATCAGTTCGGAACAGTAGATATTTTAGTTAACAACGCGGGAATTACAAGAGATGCAACGCTGACAAAAATGACTGAAGCAAATTTCCAAGAGGTATTAAACATAAATTTAAATGGCGTTTTCAATTGTGCGCAAGAAGTCGCTGCACATATGATTAAAAAAGGTAAAGGGAAAATCATTAATACTTCATCCGTAAGCGGTATTTATGGAAATTTTGGTCAAACGAATTATGCAGCTGCAAAAGCGGCAGTTGTTGGCATGACAAAAACTTGGGCAAAGGAATTAGGGCGGAAAGGAATAAATGTGAATGCTGTCGCACCAGGTTTCACGCTCACTGCGATGGTTGAATCCATGCCTGAAAACGTTCTTGAAAAGATGAAAGCCATGGTCCCTCTACAAAGATTAGGAACACCTGAAGACATTGCAAATGCTTATTTGTTTTTAGCTTCTGACGAGGCATCGTATGTTCATGGCCATGTACTGCATGTAGACGGAGCAATCACAATGTGAATCTATAGTTATAGATTGAAAGGCTCATTCTTCAAGTCAAGAATGGGCTTTTTTATAACGCAGAAAAGGTTTTAAAAGGTATGAGTAAAAAATGTTTGTGGGGGTAAATAAGAGTAAATAAAAATCCATGATACAATTAATCATGCTTCAATCGGACGCTTTTTGTGAACACGACTTTTGTCACTCACACAACGAAGAGTATGATTTGTAATATTTCCGCATGTTTTTGTAGAAATTTAGCGGTGAGACCTGTACACAGTGCAAACATGACAATTCAACATTCTGTATAAGTATTAAAGGGGACTACTCATAAATGTTGTTTTAGTAAAATTTTATTCAAACTTTATGCAGATTTAGTCTTTTTTCTCAGTAGTGTTTTCACAGGAACTCTTTCCGAGTAGTTAATTCAACCTAAAGTGATGTTGACAAAAAGGTCCTTTGAGCCTATATTAATTGAAAGGAAAAATTGAAAGGGGAACATATTCGTGTTTTTTGGTAGAAGTAAACATAGAAAATTACTGGCTTATTTAGAGGAAGAAAAGAAAACATATCCAGAAATATTTGAAAACTCCCCTGATATTTTTCTTTTTGTTATTGATTTAAAAGGGACTATCGTTAACATACGTGGAGGCGAGTCACTTTTAGATGGTATTGAACCTGCAGAAATAATCGGGAAAAAATTTAAAGATTTTATTTTTGAAGAGGATAAGGAAAAAGTGAATGGTTACTTCAAAGAAGTGTTCAGTGGGATTACGAAGTATGTTGAATACAGAACGCTTGGGTTTAATGGGGAAGTGCTATATGTAGACAATACCTTAGTACCGATTGTCATTGAAAACAATGAAGTAATTGGTCTTTATGGATTAGCCCGTAATATATCAGTGACCAAAGAACTAGAGTTTGGAATCCAAGAAACTTCATGTAAACTGGAATCTTTGTTTCATCACTCGCATGAGGTAATTTCGATCCTAGACGAGGAGGGAAGGGTAAGCTTTCATAGCTCGTCAATCGAAAGGTTATTCGGATATACACCTGGAGAAATTATCGGGATCAATTACCTTGATTTCGTCCATCATGAGGACCAGGGAATAGCGGAAAGAAAATTCAACGAAATTCTTCTTCGGCCAAAGATTCCATATACGGTTGAACTTCGTTTGAAGCATAAAAATGGCGAATTCCATGATTATGAAGTGATCTATTCGAATCAGCTTGATAATCCCGGTGTGAATGGAATTGTTTGTAACTTCCATAACATTACCCAACTTAAAAAAATGCAACGAGAAATACAATATATGGCTAATCATGATCTTTTGACAGGTTTACCGAACCGCCGTTATTTCAACGAGAGGTTAGAACTAGAAGTCCGATTAGCGAATAGTGAAGAGAGAAAGTTCGCTGTTTTATTTCTAAATTTGGATGGATTTAAGTTTTTGAATGATTCGAAAGGACATGCTATAGGGGACCTTTTATTAATAGAAATCGCCAGAAAGTTAAAAAATAAACTAACCAATAAAATAGAATTGATTGCAAGAATTGGCGGAGATGAATTTGCCATTTTGACAACGAAAGTTCAGGATACTTTTTTTGTTGAACAAATTGCAAAAGAAGTACTCGAAGTTTTTGACCACCCATTTGAAATTAAAGAATATCAACTATATCTTACATCAAGTTTAGGGGTAAGTATTTATCCAGACTCTGGAGAAGACGCTAGTTCCCTTATGACAAATACAAATCTTGCATTACATCTAGCCGAAAAATCGGGAAATAATACTTTTCAAATTTACTCGCCTACAGCGAATATTGGTACATATAAAGTATTTTCATTACGCAATGATCTGAAACACGCACTTTACAACAATCAATTCCAACTTTACTATCAGCCGATTTATCATACAGGAACGAACCAGATTGAAAGTGTAGAAGCGTTAATCAGGTGGGACCATCCTGATTGGGGAATTGTTTCGCCAAATGAATTTATTCATCATGCAGAAGAGTCGGGGGTTATTCACGAACTTGGAAAATGGGTTTTACAGACCGTTTGTACTAATTTACGCATATGGCATGAGGCTGGATTTTTCGTGAAGGCATCTGTGAATTTGTCACTCGTTCAATTTTTGCGAAAAGGATTAGTGGAAATGATTCAAAGTACTTTACGGGAGAACGAAATTGACCCTAAATGGCTGACAATTGAAATCACCGAGAGTACGATGATTGAACAGGAAGTTAGAGTGTTGGATAAGGTTAGAAGAATACGGGAGATGGGTATCGAAATCTCACTAGATGATTTTGGTACAGGTTATGCCTCATTTAAGAAGATAAAGGATTTAAAACCAGATATATTAAAGTTGGATAAATCTTTAATAGATGGCATTGAATCAGATATTGAAAGCACTGAGATTACGACAGCGATTATCCGACTTGCACATAGACTCTCCATTAGAGTTGTAGCTGAAGGCGTTGAAACAAAAGAACAGCATGCATTTCTAGAAAAGCTAGATTGTGATTGGGTGCAAGGTTATTTATTTAGTAGGCCTGTTCCCGCAAAGGATATTCAAAGGTTATTACACGGGGAACGGATTTCTGAACAAAATCCTATGCCACAAACAGAGAGAAGAAAGTTTTTTAGAATTGATTTCCAATATCCATTAGAAGCGAATATGACCATATCTGAATGGAAAGGGAAAAAAGTTTCATTAGGAAATACTAAAATTTTAATTGAAAATATTGGCCCAGGCGGCTTGCGCTTCCTATCGAAAATTAAACTCCCTTCTAACACAGATTGCGTATTAAGGTTTCAACTAAAGGTTCTTGAGGAGACCCTAGATATTTACGGCAAAATTATTCATGACTCAGAACAAGGAGATATTTACCGTTATGGTGTCCAGCTTATCGTTGATGAGCCGACAAGAGAATACTTAATAAAGCATTTCAATCAATTTCAGCTACTATTAAAAAAGAATCCGATATTACCAAATCATACTTTTATAACTAAAGAAATACAAGCTTATTTCAATAAGTTGTAAGCTTCAGTGAATAAACCAATGATGTCATCCCACCATATCGATATTTGGTGGGATTAATTAATTCAAATAAAACTTATTTTGTTTAAGAACGTATCTAAATATAGCTGAACTGGGGGAAGGTACTACATTCACTCTGATTCACATACACTGATTAGGAATTAAATTGAGAGAGAGGTGCCCGCTTGAGAAGAGGTTACGATTTCGATTGTTATCAACCTTTTATAAGTCCCAATCCAATCACACCATCTAATCCTGTGAGTTGTTATCCAACGATTGATGAAACCGCATATTTAAGTCCATTTTCGAGTGTGATCGGTAATGTGTGCATTCAAGATAATGTTTTTATTGCGCCGAATGTAAGTGTTCGTGCAGATGAAGGAACCCCTTTTTACATTGGCTCGAATGTGAATCTTCAAGATGGTGTAATTCTTCATGGGTTATTAGACAAACGCTTTACAGTTGAAGGAGGAAGTTATTCAATCTACCTTGGAAACGATGTAACAATTGCCCATGGCGCGCTGATCCATGGTCCTGTTTATATTGGAAGTCATGTCTTTGTTGGGTTTAAAGCGATTGTCTATAATGCAATTGTTGAAGAAGGGGCTTTTATTGCAAACAATGCGGTCGTGACAAATGGTGTGCACATTGCATCGGATCGATTCGTACCGCCTGGCGCCCATATTGACACACAGGAAAAGGCCGATGCACTGTCATTCGTGCCAAAAGATAGCGAAGAATTTGCTGTTGAAGTGCAGCGTGTAAATCAAGAGTTTCCTGCATCTTATCATTTATTATTAGGGGAGAATCGTTGTTCTTGTGGAATGGCGTATAGCTAGTTGGTTTTTGGGTCTCCAAATGTTTCTTTGACGAAATATGATGTTAACGATATAATAAAAGTAACTAAATAGTAAACTCTTTTCTTATTAAGAGAGACGGAGGGAATTGGCCCAACGAAGTCTCAGCAACCTGCCAGCCGGTAAGGTGCTACATCCAACAGGGGAACCTGAATGATGAGGAGAAATTTTGCAAATGCACTCTTCTCTTAATCGGGAAGAGTTTTTATTTGGAAAAATTTCAGGAGGGGTACAATGACTAAGTTAGAACAGCTTAATGCAGAACAGAAGAAATGGATGGAGAAAAAGGTGACTGGGTCGGCGTCTGCCATCGCAAGACACCACAAAATAGCGCAGTCGCAGAAGGAAATTGATTACTATGAACTTGGAGACACGATTTCACGGGCAGCTATCCAAGTCAAGTTGGCTGAGATTGGGGAAATCCAGGGAGAGATTAAACGTTTGACAGCAGTTGTGGAAGAAAAAAGACGTACATTAATCACGCATGTGTTTGGAGAACAAACGATCATTTAAGGTTCAAGCACCTAAGCGTTCGTTTTATCACGAGTATTCATTCGGAACTGTACAGTATGACGCCCGCCAAATTACAAAAGCCTACTTCCAAAGTAGGCTTTTAACTTTATGCTTATCTCAAAATCTTCTCCATCATTTTACCCTTTGCTAGCTCATCGATGAGTTTATCTAAATAACGAATTTCTTGCATTAATGGTTCTTCGATATTTTCCACTCGGACACCGCAAACAACACCTTTGATCAATGCACGCGAAGGATTGAGTTGGGGGGCTTCCGCAAAGAATGTCTCAAAGTCTATCTTTTTTTCGATTTGTGCTTCTAACTCTTCTTGGGTATATCCTGTCAACCAACGGATAATTTCATCGACTTCTGATTTTGTACGTTCTTTTCTCTCTGCTTTCGTAACGTAATGGGGATAGACACTTGCAAAACTCATCGTATAGATTTTATGTTTTGTCATGATACACACTCCTTTAAAATTGCTTACTTATGGATAATTAATTTATATAGTATGAATAACGAGTATAACATTTACTGATGCATATGTATGGGTTTGTAGTAGTTCAACCATCCAAGGGGGATTTTTTATCTCCTACAAATGCTTATGTTAACAAAAAGGAAATGGAGATGTTGGAAATGCAAAGAAATTGGAAGTCGTTATTGAACGGCTATGGATTTGAAATTAAGTACGTGATGGAACGGTTTGATTTATGCAATCTGACTAAAGAACAAGTTTCGGAGGTTTTTTACAATATTGTATGCCGCAGTTGTTCAATTTAATCCACGTTGACAAACGTGTGTTCTGTGGGTTAATATATATTCGTGGGTAATAATGATTGGTGGTTACTGCAGTTTGGGGATCATTATAGCATTTTTAAAATAAGTTGGAACGAAGGAGCTGTTGAATGATGTCAATTAGTTTGAACCCGTATTTGATTTTTGACGGTAACACGAAGGAAGCAGTCCATTTTTATGAGAAAGCGCTTGGTGGGAAAGTGATGGGGATCATGACGTTCGGAGATATGCCCGCGGATCCGAATTATCCGTTACTGGAAGAGATGAAGGATCGTGTGATGCATGCACATTTAAAAGTTGGCGACGTGGATCTTATGTTCTCTGATACGCACCCAGGTATGCCATTTCAGCAAGGTAATATGATCCAGCTTGCTATCCACCCAAAAGAAGAGGCGAGAGCTAGAGAGATTTTTGATGCTTTAGCAGACGGTGGAGAAGCAATTATGCCTCTTCAAAAGACGGATTGGAGTCCTTTGTATGGACAAGTAAAGGACAAGTTCGGTGTTACTTTCCAAGTGAATGTACCAGAAGAACAACAATAATCAATAACGTTTAAAAAGCTCAGATTGAATACTGAGCTTTTTTCTTGTTGCTAAAAATTGAATACAGGAACGATTTGACAATATGCTGTAGCCTTTATTAAATATTTGAAAGAATTGTTCCACTACAGCATGCGTTTGACTTTTGTTTACAATTCATTTGGGACGCTCAATTGTTGTAAAAAAACCGAATCCATGGTGGTTGTACAAATAACAGGATTGTCCGCGGCGCACACGCTAATTCCTCCGACAGTTGGTTCAATTGCGGCTGTGCAAATATCCTACGAGGACATTGTGTACCTGTTTGTTTTTTTATTTTTTATATTGGATTAAAATCTTATATTGAATCAATTCATTACTAATCTTTCAGTGAAAAACTGTCTAGTTTTCTGTAAAGGGTATTGCGACCAATTCCAAGAATACGTGCTGATTCGGCAACATTTCCGCCTGTTTTATTCATAGTATCCAAAATCACTTTACGCTCCGTGTCCCGCAGTCAAGAGCCGGTCGTCTCTCGTTTTTGAAAATCCGACAAAATATAATTTGGAAAAGATTGTAAATCAATCGTATCGCCTACAGATAAAAAGGCGGCTTCACGTATTGCACTACTCATTTGACGAACATTCCCAGGCCATGAATATTCTTTAATGAATTGTTCCGCAACAGGGGAGAAGGTAAGTGAGTGTCTATGAATCTCCCCCTCAATGTTAGATAATAAGTTATAGGCAAATTGTAAGCGGTCTTCACGTTTTCGAAGTGGGGGCAGTACGATAGATATGCCTTGTAAACGGTAATATAAATCGGCGCGAAAACTGCCTTCTTGCACTTTTTCCCAAAGGTCGGTATGTGTGGCAGTAATGAGTCGTACATCCACTTGAACAGACTTTACGCCACCGATTCTTTTCACTTTAAAATCTTGAAGGACCCGTAATAATGTGATTTGTATATCCATTGGCAGTTCGGCAATTTCGTCTAGGAAAAGGGTGCCTCCATGTGCCTGCTCGAACACGCCGGGTTGTCCTGATTGCTTTGCTCCTGTATATGCCCCAGCTTCATAGCCAAATAATTCACTTTCAGCCAGGCTTTTGGTAATGCCACCACAGTTGAGAGCGACGAATGGTTTTGTTGAACGTGTACTTGCTTGATGAATGGCTTGGCTAACCATTTCTTTTCCAGTACCGCTTTCCCCAGTAATTACAATTGTATAATCTGTTGTAGCGGCTTTTTTCGCTGTAGAAAGTGCAGACATAAGTGTTTTATCCACTCCATAAATATCATTAAACGAATAGGAAGACTTGCTTTTCTTATCTGTTTTCAACTGTTTTGTAGCGGTTTTTATTTCTGTATAAAATTTCACAGGACGAGAATCATGGACAATTGAAGCGAAAAAACATTTTTCTTCAGTATCTTTTGTGTACAGACGAATCAAAGAAGAGTTGGTCTTCCTTGTTCCAGACAGCAACTCATCTGTGTTTGAGAACAATTCTTCTAAGTAAATCGGAGTGACTAAAAAGTTATCCATCCGACATAGGCGATGTGCTTCACGATTCATCCCAATAACTTGTCCGTGTAAATCGACTGCAAATAAAGCTTCATAGTTTTTTTGTGATTCTGGATAAAGAGAAATGACTAGTTGTGGCTTTGGTTGACGGACTAGCATCCAGTTCTCTATATTGCGAGCAATATTATCGACCATACCAAGCATTGCAGGATGATAGACGCTAAAATGTCCACTTATATTCAACACAGCATCTAGTTCTCCGCTGGGATTAAAAATAGGGGAGCCAGCACAAAATAGCGTACGATGGGATGGTAAATAATGCTCGTTACCAATGACAGCCAACGGTTTTTGCTCAATGGAAATCGTGCCCGCTGAATTCGTACCTCTCATTTGCTCGGACCAACAAGCTCCGTTTTGTAAATTATTTTTTTCTGCATCATCTAGAAATGTAAGATTACCTACGCTATTGAGTACATAACCTGAGGAGTTAGAAATGACAACAATTGTGTTAGATGACTTTAGAGAATATGCCAAGCTTTCAATTGTCGGGTGCATGCTATTCAATAAATCCCTTTTTTTCTCTTGTTGAAGTTTAAGTTCATATTCTTGGAGCATAGCTTCTTGCGCTTTAGCCAAATTAGCACCGTGTTTTTTGCTTCGCTCCCAAGATTTTGTGAAGTCATTATTTACCAAAACTGTATCCATTCTTGAACCTCCCTCACAAAACTAACAGTAAATTCTAAATACATTAATAGTTTATCATGATTTGGAGGTACAATCAATTGCGTTAGATTGGGACGAATTGGTCCATTTTCGAACAAAGCATCAAAGATGGGGCCGCGAAATAATAGTGTTTGTACTTGGCATGAATGTTGCATCTGTACTTAGGGTGTAAGATGAATCCAAAAAAATGAGGAGGATAAGCATGTCAAAAACATTAATTGCAGAAAAGGCGGTACAGTTAGATGGTCGCGTAGAGGATTTTTTACGTGGAGGTCCCAAGAAGCTATTTATTGGTGGAGAGTTTGTCGAGTCTATCTCTGGGAAAACATTTGAAACAGTGAATCCGGCAACTGGAAAAGTGATTACCTCCGTTTATGAGGCAGATAAAGAGGATGTAAACAGAGCAGTGGAAGCAGCGGAAAAAGCCTTTTACGGGGAATGGCGAAAGGTAACGCCGAGTGAACGAGGAAAGATGATGTGGAGATTGGCTGATTTATTGGAGGAGCATTTAGAACCTTTAGCGCAGTTAGAAGCATTGGATAATGGGAAACCAATTAGCCATGCGCGTGCGGCTGATTTACCACTCTCCATTGACCATTTTCGTTACTATGCAGGCTGGGCCACTAAAATATCTGGTGAAGTAATTGATAGTTCTACCGGAAAGGATATGTTGGCGTATACACGCAGAGAGCCAGTTGGTGTTGTTGGACAAATTATTCCGTGGAACTTTCCAATTCTGATGTTGGCATGGAAAATGGGGGCGGCACTTGCTACCGGCAATGTAATTATTTTCAAAAGCGCAGAACAAACACCGCTATCGGCGCTTTATTTAGCAGATTTGGTAAAGCAAGCTGGATTTCCAGATGGTGTTGTGAACATGCTGAGTGGATATGGCGAAACTGCCGGAAACGCGATGGTTCAGCATCCGAGAATCAGAAAGATTGCATTTACCGGTTCGACCGAAGTAGGGAAATTAATCCAACAGCAATCTACAGGCAATTTGAAAAGACTTTCGTTAGAATTGGGTGGAAAATCGCCGAATATTATTTTTTCAGATGCTGATTTATCGAAAGCAATTCCCGGGGCAATGATGGGGATTTTCTTCAACCAAGGTCAAGCATGTTCTGCAGGGTCACGGCTCTATGTTCATAAAAAAGTGTACGACAAAGTGATGGCTGAAATAGTGAGCCGTACTTCCAAGATGAGGCAAGGGATTGGGTTGGACGAGTTAACAGAAATTGGTCCACTTGTTTCTGAGGAGCAATTCAAACGTGTAACTCGTTATTTAGAAGCAGGACATCAAGCGGGAGCTGAAGCCCTTATTGGCGGACAGCCCCTGGATCGTTCGGGCTATTTCATACCACCCACAATTTTTGCGGATGTAAACAATGAAATGTCGATTACACAAGAAGAAATTTTCGGACCTGTTTTATCAGCGATGCCATTTGACGATGAAGACGATTTAACTGATATTATCCGCCAAGCAAATGATACTGAATACGGTCTTGCGGCGGGTATCTGGACGACAGATGTTCGAAAGGCTCATAAAGTTGCACATGCAATTGAAGCTGGGACTGTATGGGTAAATGATTATAATGCTTTAGATGCGGCGATTCCGTTTGGGGGCTATAAGCAATCCGGTTATGGCCGTGAAATGGGTTCGTATGCACTAGATTTATATACACAGGTAAAATCGGTTTGGGTGAATCTTGAATAATTATTGATTGCTTAATAAAAACCAACAAAAATAGTGACCGTCTCCCTAAAAAAGGTGGGCGGTCATTTTTGGGTTTGATATTATTACAATGAGCAACGAATTTCATTGTATGTCCTGGGAAAAAAACATCTAAATTAAAACCCCTTAACCCGTTTAGGGGTCAAGGGGGAAGGTCTAGTGACATGCAAAGTACTTATTAAACTAATGTCTTTTGCTTCTGCTCAGCTAGTTTATCTAAATGATCCAACGCATAATCCAGTGCATCAATTGCTTTATCAATATCTTCTTTAGAAATGTCTAAGGATGTACCTATACGTAAAGTGTTAGGTACAAAACCGCCAATTAATACGCCTTTTTCAAGTGCTTTTGCATTGATAATATTAATTGGGAATGTGCTTGGATCTGCCTCATGAGTTGTGTTCCGATCTAGTTTTATAAAAGGAGTATTTTTTGCATCCTTAACTAGCTCTACCATCCAAAGGACTCCAGCACCATTGACAGGTCCTACAGTCGGGTGTTTGTCCTGCAGCTCCAATAATCTCTTTTTAAAATATTTGCCTGTTTCCTTTGCTTTTGCAACTAAGTTTTCTTCAATCATATATTCAATATTTGCACATACAGCAGCCATTGCGATAGGGTGACCCGAATAAGTAGAGACCGTTTCCCAACGGAATTGGTCCATAAATTCGGCGATTTCTTTATTAACTACTACGGCACCGGCCGGAATTGTTGAACTGGAGAGTCCTTTCGCCATTGTGACAATATCTGGCTCCACTCCGTAGTGCTGGTAATTAAACCATTCTCCTGTACGTCCAAATCCTGTTAAAACCTCATCGACAATCCAGAGAATATCAAGTTCTTTTGTCATCTTGCGGATTTGTGGAATATATTCTTTTGGTGGGTGAATCGAGCCCGCCCCTTGTGTAATTTCGGTAACCATTGCAGCTACTTGTTCTGGACCTTGGTTTTCAATCATCCGCCTCGTATAGGTTACACAGGCTAGCTCCCCAGTCTCATCGTGACATGACCCATATTTATGGCTAAGCGGGCAGCGCAAGCAGTTAGGAGAAGGGGCTACTGCAACCACTCCATCTTGCTGTCCCGGAACGTGTCTTTGCTCTGTATTTGGATCGGTCTCTGTAATCCCGCTTCGAGTTCCTTTTACTCGTGTCAGTGAGGAGGCGCCTCTTGTCCAACCATGGTAAGCGTGTTCTCTTGTAATTACATTTGGTCGATTTTTAAAGAGTCGCGCAATGAAGAGTGCTGTCTCGTTTGCTTCACTTCCAGTTGAAACAAATCTGATTTTTCCTGGCCAGCTTTCCTCTCCAAGAATATCCTCCATAATCAGTTTTGCCGCTTTTGCCTTATAGTCCGAAGTATAGGCATCCCAGACAAATCCATATCGATCAAGTGCATCTTTGATTGCATCATTAATTTTTTTGTTTTTCTGTCCAGTATTTACGCAATACAATTGGTTAAATAAATCCAATAAGCGTGTTCCGTCCGGCATAATGAGGTAATCACCTTCAGTGGACTCAATTGGGACTGTTTGGTATTCATCCTGTGTAGCAAATGTCCTTAGTATATATTTATTATCCCATTCTTCAACCTTTTTCCAATCAATATTCGTCATTATTATGTCCCCCTTTAAGTTAACTGCGATAAAAACTTACTCAAGACAAAAAAATTCTGCGAATAATCCTGTAGAAAAATAATGGTACGCTACAAAAGTATTCCTACCTTATTATGGAAATGTCGGACTTCTAAACTGAACCAGCAACTTTATCAATATCGCTCTTAATTTATTTAAATGGTAGCCTCCTTTATTTTGTTATTCATATAATTCTTTGAAACTACCGGCACCTCTTTTATTGCGCCGCTATTAAATTATTGATGCAATAAGCATGCCAATTAGTAATCCCTCTTTGTTGCACGATTACTGTCATAAGAGGTGTATGGTTTTGGAGCATCGATGTTCATTTTTAGAACATAGGCTATTAAAGCGGGCAACCAACTACTGTATACCACATTTCATCCGTACTCTTGCAAGAGCGCGGAATTTTGAATGTTCATTGTTCCTTTGTTATAAAACCCTCCACCTATAGTGGTAATTTATGATGATTGTTCTATTTCCAGTGGAACATAACAGATTGTATAAACTTAACCGATTCTCTTGCATTCAATAGACAGAATAATTAGAGTGTACGTATACTCAAAGTGTCTAATTACTAAAATAGTTAGGGCCCGGAAGAGTGCAGCGATATTTTGGTGTAGAAGAAAAAGATTACTGCAAATGCCTGCGTAATCACTTAGTGTAGTTGCTGGATTAGCAGTGCTTGAAGTATGTATAAATTTGCTAACCTTAGGACACTTCAAATCAGAAAGGATGATAAAGTGCCCAAAATAATAGATGAAATCATTTTAAGAGGTCTTAAAGAAAATAATTTAAAAAATATAGATATAAACATACCGAAAGAAAAAATCATCGTATTTACGGGGCTTTCCGGCTCAGGAAAAAGTTCCGTAGTTTTTGATACATTGGCAACTGAAAGCAGAAGACAAATGACGATGAACTATCCGCACTATGTTAGAAATCAAATGCCCAGATACGAAAGACCCCATGCTGATTTGATGCAAAATTTAAGCCCAGTTGTCGTTGTAGAGCAAAGACAAGTCGGCGGCAATTCCCGCTCAACAGTTGGCACCTATATGGATATCCATCCATTAATTAGACTTTTATTCTCCCGGATTGGCACGCCGCCTATCGCGTCGGCCACCGATTTTTCGAGCCAAAGTTCATTCGGCAAATGTCCAGCATGTAGTGGGTTTGGGAAGGTCATTGCGCCGGATTTAAATAAAATGGTCGATGTCGATAAGTCACTTCGGGCGTATGCAGTGAAGTTTAAGCCGCTATCGCCTTCAGGTTGGCAAGGCAGGTGGATGATGACTGGTGGATTATTTGATCCTGATAAACCGATTAAGGACTATTCAGAAGAAAAACGTCACCTATTATTATATGGTCCCCCGGAAGGCGAAAGCGTCTTCGCACCGTTTCACACAAAAAATGGTCCACAAGATCATGAGTGGGATGGGTTATTGCCAAGATTTACACGCCTATATATTAATAGAGACATCTCAAAACTCAAACAAGTTTCTCAAGAAGACGTTTTAGCCGTATCCACCCAAAGCGATTGCCAAAACTGCCTAGGTTCAGGTCTAAGCCCTGAAGTTTTAGCATGTAGAATAAATGGCTTCAATATCGCTGAATACGATCAATTGGAATTGACAGAATTTCTTGAGGAACTCAATAGGATACATGATCCTTTAGGGGCGTCTATCGCACAACAAGCCATTGCACCTATTCAACAACTCGTTGAATTAGGATTAGGCTATTTAAGTCTGTCTAGGAAAATGGGCACGCTATCCGGCGGTGAAGCGCAAAGGGTGAAAATTGCGCGTCATTTGGGGAGTAGTCTTAATAACATCACATACATTTTCGATGAACCGAGTGCAGGACTTCATCCAGAAGAAGTGGATAGGTTAATTCAGCTATTAAAAAGTATAAAAGAATATCATAATACCGTCATCGTTATCGAACATGATCTATCCGTCATAAAAGCGGCGGATGAAATTATAGAGATGGGCCCGGGGGCAGGTGTAAGCGGAGGAGAAATTGTTTACCAAGGAAAATTAGAAGGGCTGGATAATTCTAAAGCGGCAACGAGAGTAAACCAACAGCTAACCATCAACAAACGCCCAAGAGATCGTAAAAGTTATTTTACGATCAAAAGAGCATGTCATAATAACTTGAAAAACATAAGCGTAAAGATTCCGCAACATGCACTTGTTTCCATATGCGGCGTTTCAGGCTCTGGTAAAAGTTCCTTAATGATGGAGGCCTTTCCAGAAAATTATCCAGAAACGATCTTAGTAGGACAAGGCAGTATAGGCATCTCTAGTCGCTCGACGATTGCGACATATATGGGCATCATGGATGATATTCGCGCAATCCTTGCAAAAGAAACAGGACAACCCGCGGGTTTATTCACCTTTAACTCATTGGGGGCATGCCCTATGTGCAAAGGAAAAGGCGTCACAACCCCAGACGTAGCGTTTGCAGATCCAGTGACAGTATTATGTGAAGCGTGTCACGGAATGAGGTATTCAGACGAGGCATTGTTATACCGGTATCAAGATAAAAATATAGCGGAGATTTTAGGTTTAACAATAGACGAGGCGATAAACTATTTTAAAGTACCAAGAATCCTAAACAGAGTGAATACGCTGCTAGACGTAGGATTAGGATATCTAACGCTAGGGCAGACGACGAGTTCTTTAAGTGGGGGTGAGGTCCAGCGTCTCAAACTTGCGAGTCATTTACAAAAAAAGGGGCAAATCTATCTGTTGGACGAACCATCTTTAGGATTGCACAAAAAAGATAATGGAAAACTTTTGGATGTATTTCAAAATCTTGTCAACAAGGGAAACTCTGTTATCATCATCGAACACAATCTAGATTTTATCGCGGCGAGCGATTGGGTAATCGAATTAGGTCCAGGCGGAGGAAAACAAGGTGGGCAGATTTTATTTGAAGGGACGCCGGAAGAGATGTTGACTGCAGAAACGTTGACATCGAAATGGTTAAAGAATGGAATTGCTGAACAGTTAACATGAAGTGTGATTTCATTTAGTGCGAAAATTTGTTAAAGTGGTAATAGTCATTTCTATTTATCGACATTTTTAGAAAAAGACTCTAGCGTTGGAAATGGCAAATCGTTAATCTAAGGGGGATTTCAAATGGCAACAGATCGTTATCAAAAAGGTTTGGATAAATTAATGGAACTTACAATACCAGACAGTGACAATCCAACTGGCCATATGGATATTGGTGAGGGATTTAAAGATATTGCGCCTGACTTAAGCAAATATGTTGTTGAATTTGCTTTTGGAGACATTTATGCGCGTCCAGGACTTGATAACAAACAAAAAGTACTTACAACCATTTCAGCCCTTGTCGCACAGGGAACACCGCAGATTGAGATGCATGTAAAAACGGGGCTGGCAGTAGGGTTAACACCAGAAGAAATTGTCGGTTGTATTATGCATCTCATCCCGTATACAGGATTTCCGCGTGCCCTAAATGCATTAAAAGCCGCTCAAAAAGTGTTTGAAGAACGCGGTGTATCTGTTACAACATCTGCTAATTAAATTAGGTTCTTTATTCGAAAAAAGAAATGGTACTAATCGACAGTTTTTATGTGATTAGGGCCATTTTTTTGTTCTTTATAATTCTCATTTAATGAAAAAATGGTATTATACAATAAACAAATAACTCTTGTCAATCATAAAATTTGCGATATTTCAAAATATGTGATAATATATAGTTATAACAATTATTGAGACAGTATTCGATCATCGTGCGCAATTTCTTACGACAGAATTTGAGTGCGATTTTTTGAATTTGTTAACGTATTTTCGTTGCATTCGGTCAAAAATTTTAAATAAGGAGAGTGGGTTAGTGAATTTAATTAATGAAGAAATAACTCATAAAGTATTTGGTGAGGGAAATATCGTGGGTCATGAGGAATCTGTTATCACCGTTGATTTTAATGAGAAAATTAAAAAATTCGTTTATCCTGATGCTTTTGGAGAGTTTATTACACTTAATGACCGAAGTGTTGCGAAATCTTTGGAGAAAATCTTTTTGAAAAGGGAAAAGAAAGAAGAGGCTCTTTTAAGGAAACGCAAAGAAGAACAAGAGCGACTGGCGCTTGAACAGCAACTAAGAGATAAGCTAAAGAACAATAGAATTCATGAAAGTTCGCAAATTGTTTTCTGGTTGGATGTAGAAGAACAACAACATGTATTTACCGACTGGCAAGTAAGTACTGGCACGATTCAAAGTGGAGTAAATAAAGGCCAGCCAAACAGAGCAGCTCGTTTGCGTCCGAACAGCGCAGGTCTATTGACTGTAAGGGGGGCAGAACAACGAGAAACAGAAAGACAGATTCTCGGTCTTTACATGGTAAATGAAGCGTACTCCGGCAATCTTAGCGAAGACGGAATGGTCCCATCCCATGCAGAATTTAGAATCCAGCTCTCGGATCAAGAAGCGGAGGAAATGCTTTTCTGGAATTACTATATCAATCAGAACCATCCACATCGAACTTCATGGAATTCTGGTAAATATCGTTATTTCGATAATGTCTGGACTGCCCAAATTTTAAAAGATATTATTGCGTTAAGAACAGATGAAGAACAAATCAAAGAAGCTCAAAGGTTTTTGGAATATTTCTGTCAAATGAATGCGCTTGACATGAATAATATCCCAGAGGCGAACGGGGCATTAAAGCAATCATAATCAGACCAACCCGTTCATATGACCTGAAATGAATTGCATAAAATAAATATAGTAATCCTGCCAAAAATATGTTTGGTAGGATTATTTTTAATTATTGATTCAAGAAATGAAGTCGTCACAAGGTCTTACTATTTTGATGATTGTCATCAAAATGTCAAATGTAAGCGCTTTATTTTTGGAGGAATTGTGAAAATATGCACATTGTCCTTTTTTCTGTTATAAAACAGCGTATACTAAAGGCAGCAATGAAAAGTAACTAACAAAGGAGAATGTCAAATGTGGGTAGTCACAGTATTTGAGCAACAATCCTTCAGAATTTTTGAATATACAAATCAAAATGAAGCGAAAAAAGCGTTAGCATCATTTTCAAAAAACGCACGTCTTTCTTATGTAGCTTAATCTATTCACTCCTTTCCTGATTCCAATGGGGAAGGAGTTTTTCGTTATGCCTGGACATGAAATAGTTCTTTGGCGTCTACTATTTGCATGCGAATCGTGCACTATACATAGCAATCGCCAAAGTCGGACTTGCATTCTTCATTGAAAAGAAGTATAGTCATAGTAATTAAACATTTCTCTTATTTCATAACTTTGAAGTAAGGATAGAGGCGCAGAAACCATTAGTACACAATCTGAGGATAATGAGGTCCAATGATGATTGTGGAAAGGGGGATTTGCCGAAGTGGAGAGAAACTCATATTTCTCAAAGCTGGTTCTGGGTTGAATAAGTCCAGGATTGTCATATAGGAAACTATATGGAGGGCTATCTTTTTGCAAAGAAATAATTTATTATTTCAACTGCAACAACGAACCCTCGTTGTTGCTTTTTGTGTTTAATCACAAATCGCCCTACTCCCTCTGTTTATTTTCCAAAAATAAATGATAGGACGTGGAGTTAATGAATTTTGGACAAATTGTAACAGCTATGGTGACACCATTTGATGCACAGGGAGAAATTGATTTTCCCGCGACGAGAAACTTGATTGAGTATTTAATTGCCAATGGATCGGATAGTTTAGTGATTTCAGGGACTACTGGAGAATCTCCGACATTGACAGATGAAGAAAAGGTCGAACTATTTAAGTTTACGGTAGAAGTGGTTAATGGACGGGTGCCGGTGATTGCAGGAACAGGTTCGAATAACACAAGAGCGTCAATCGAACTGACGATTCGTGCGGAAGCGGCAGGCGTCGATGCAATTATGCTTGTGGCACCCTACTATAATAAACCATGTCAAGAAGGATTATATGAACATTTCAAGACAATAGCAGCGTCGACTACTTTACCGGTTATGCTGTATAACATTCCAGGACGCAGTGCCGTCAATATGGAAGTAGAAACGACTGTTCGACTTGCAAAAATTTCTAATATCGTTGCCATTAAAGAGGCAAGTGCTGATTTAGATGCGATGGCTAAAATTATCGAACAAACGCCTGACCATTTTTCATTGTATAGCGGAGATGACAGTTTAACGCTTCCCGTTTTAGCAATTGGGGGAGCGGGTGTCGTATCCGTGTCGTCCCATATCTTAGGGAATGACATGCAGGCCATGATCGCAAACTTTAAAGACGGTGATGTGCAACAAGCGGCTAAAGTTCATCGCAGCATGCTGCCAATTATGAATGCAATGTTTGCAACGCCAAATCCAACTTCGGTTAAAGCGGCATTGAATGCAAGAGCAGTTCCTGTCGGTGGCGTTCGTCTGCCAATGGTCCCGTTGAATGAAGAACAACTTCGTACATTGGAAGAAGTATTAAATGCTTATGATGGATTATTCGTCTAAAACGAGTGTCTATAAGATAAACTAAGCTCAAGACATATCGAATCATACACATATGCCAGTCACGCAAATTTCTGTGACTGGCATATTTATAACTATCATTTTCATCTTCTTTTTCGCGCCCAGCTAAATCTTGCTTTAGTTTTTAAAAGAGCTTTTTGTGGTAGGGGACTTAGCGCACTTTGAATTGAGCAACTTTACTATGATATTGTTCAGGCGTTCCAGTGTGTAAGTTTAAAGGAGGAGACCACCTAGTATAAATCAACCATATATATATTTGTATGAACAAAAAGAGGAAGATGAGAAAATAACATTTTCTCATCTTCCTCTTTTATATCAAATTTATTCGAGGGACTCGAGTAGTTCTAATCGGACCAAACCATCAATGTCAGCGCTTTTCGCATAGCCAGCCTCTTCACTGATTGTGGCCATTTCTTGAATAACTTGTTCATTCACCAATGTTGTCACTTGTAGTCGACTAAAGGCAACTTCTACTTCTTCCTTGTCAATCTCTTTTCCTGTTAATTCTTTAATATGATGAATGACAAGTTCTTGGCTTTCTTCTGGATGTTGTTCAATAAATTCAACGGCTTTCATATGCGCTGTTAAATAAGCTTTCGCCAGCTCTTCGTTTTCTAGAAAACCTTCTCTAGCAACCACGACAGTATTTGTTGAATCTTTCCCCCAAGCAAATGACTCCCAATCCAGTAGCAAATTACCGTCTGCCTGTGATTCTAAAATATATCCCCACGGTTCTTGGGTTGCAGTTGCATCGACTGATTCTTGAATGAATAGTGTTGCTGTGTCGGCGGGGGCTGCCGCAAATAGTTCGACTGTTCCACCATTTGTCGTCGGTTTTAAATCGACCTCTTGGAGTGCTTTTCTTAACATAACATCTTGCGTACTGCCTATCACTGGAATGGCAACTTTTTTGCCGTCTAAATCTTTTAGTGATGATATATTACTATGATCACTTGTAACGAGTACGGCACCGCCATTTACCGCGCCAGAAATAATATGGTATCTCGGATCTTTCACATAGATGTTCAGAAGTGGTCCCGGTCCAACTGTACCTACGTCAATCGATTTAGTTGCCATCGCTTCCATAAATAATCCGCCATTACTCACTGTTTTTGTTTTAATTTCAATGTCATCGCTAAAAGCTTCCTTGAAATAACCGTTTTCCAATGCGACAATCGTTGTAATATGCGTTAAGTTTGGAAAGTACCCGATGTTCACTTCTTTAATGTCGGCTTCGCCTTCATTTCCACATGCCGCTAAAATACTGAGCAAAAATATTGTTATCAGCATAAGTACTGGTGATTTTCTTCTCATATAAATCGCTCCTCTAATTTTGCCTAATTTTTAATGCTTTTAGCTAATAAAATAAACCCTAACTAACTCCCCATTTCTTCTGGACGTTGCGTTCTAGTCGTAAAAAGACGACGTTATCCATAATCGTACCGATGACTCCGATAATAATCATGACGGAAATGACCAAATCCATTTGTCCCAAAGATCTGCCTGTCTCAAGTAGTTGCCCTAAGCCATTTCCAGCGCCGAGTAATTCTCCTGCCATCAATGCTCGCCATGAAAATGCCCATGCAATTCGTAACCCCGAAATGAGTTGGGGAACAGAGGAGGGGAGGATAACGGTTCGCAAAAAGTGAAATCCGTTTGACCCAAATGTTTTGCCTACTCGTTGGTAAAGCGTCGGAACATTTTTAAAACCGCTCGTCGCGTTAATGGTCATCGTCCAAGTTGCCCCGATGGTCACGATAAATAAAATCGCAATATCATTCAAACCAAACCAAATAATTGCAAGTGGGAACCAAACAATACTTGGAATAGACTGCAGGGCAGTTACGAGGAACCCAAGTGTATCTTCCACCAACTTATATCGCCAAATTAAATAGCCTAATAGCAGACCAAGTATGATTGCAATCGAAAATCCAAGGAGGAGCCGACCTAAACTGCTCGTAATTGCGGAAATCATTTGTCCGCTAATCAAACCAGACAGTAATGTTTGAATGACTTGGGTAAAACTAGGAAACATAAAAGGGGGTAAATCTGATAATCTAGATGTGACTTCCCATATCCCCGCTAGCATCGCGATGAAGATCACGCGTCTTAAAACTGTAGTCATCGCCCATTTCCTCCTTTACAACTTTCTCAATTTCATCTTCCAAAGCTGTTAAAATTTGTTTCTCTAATTGAAGCGTAATATCATTCGGCGTAATGCCATCTTTCGTTGTTTCCACTTTAAAAGTTGCTTTGATTTTTCCTGGGCGTGTTTCAAAAACTATGATTTTTTCCGATAAAAGAACAGCTTCCCGAATATTATGGGTAATAAAGAAAATCGTCACTTTTGTCTTTTTCCAAATTTCCAGAAGTTCATTATGTAAAACCATTCTCGTTTGTTCATCCAAAGCAGCAAACGGCTCATCCATTAATAAAATATCCGGTTCCATGATAAGTGCACGTGCAATGGATGCACGTTGTTTCATGCCGCCTGATAATTGGTGCGGATAGGCATCCGCATAATTGCTTAAATGAACCATCTTCAACATCTTACGCGCTTTATCTTCAGCTTCTTTTTTGGTAATTTTCTTCAAACGCAATCCATAGGTAACATTATCTAAAATCGTTAGCCATGGAAATAATCCGTCTTCTTGAAAGACCACTACTCGGTCTGGCCCCGCGCCTGTTACTTTCTTTCCGGCAATCAGAATTTCTCCTGCGTCTGGTTGTTCAAGCCCTGCGATTAAATATAGTAATGTTGATTTCCCGCAGCCAGAGGGGCCCACAATGGACACGAATTGGCCTTGCTCAACTTCTAAATCAATGGTATCTAACACTTTCACTTGCCCATTTTCTTTATGAGGAAAACTTTTTTCAATCCCATCAATCTTCAAGTACATATTGAATTTCCTCCTTCATTCATAAATCCTATTAAATCAATATGAATAAATGTATTAACTATAATCTACTATACTACTCGGAATTGTCAACTATGTACAGATGAAAAAACCTTTCACCTACTCTCATAGGCAAAAGGTTGAATTTTAAAATTGAAATAAGTCGCTCGATAAATAACGTTCACCTGAATCGGGTGCGATACAGACGACTGTATCATTTGGTGTTAAACGCTTGGCAACCTCTAGTGCTGCAAAAACCGATGCACCCCCTGAAGGTCCGAGTAGGATACCTTCATTAGCGGCCAATTGTCTCACGATATGATAGGCTTCATCATCTTCTATTTTGAAAATTTCATCATACACATTTGTATTGAGTACATGCGGAATGAAACCTGGACTTGTTCCAACAAGCTTATGTTTTCCAGGTTTGCCGCCGGACAACACCGGGGATCCAGCAGGCTCGGCCACATGAACAGTAATTGAAGGATCATACTCTTTGAGTGCTTCTCCCGTTCCTGTCACGGTTCCACCTGTTCCGGCAGTACAAACAAAAGCAGTAAGTTTTCTGTCAATCGCTGCCATTGCATCAATGATTTCAACGGCAGTCGTTGTCCGATGAATAGTAGGATTCGCCTCATTATCAAATTGCATCGGAATAAAACTGTTTTCAATCGTGGAGGCGAGTTCGTTCGCTTTAGCGATTGCGCCCGGCATCCTCTCTTCACTCGGCGTAAGAACAACTTCTGCACCGTACGCTTTTAATAGATTAATGCGCTCAGCAGTTGCGTTATCGGGCATAACCATAATTGCCCGATAACCTTTAGCGGCAGCATTCATGGCAAGTCCGATACCAGTATTTCCAGACGTCGGTTCAATAATCGTTGCACCAACTTGTAATTGTCCGCTTGCCTCCGCCGCTACAATCATATTATAAGCAGCGCGGTCTTTGACACTTCGGCTAGGGTTGAAAAACTCAAGCTTCACATAGACTGCCGCTCCATTTTTCGGAGATAATGACTGCAGCTTTACAAGTGGCGTATTTCCAATCAGGTCGGCAATATTATTAACAACTCGCATAGTAATCTTCCTCTCTAATAATTCTCTGCTTCGTATTTATCATAACAAATTAATCTATATTAATCCTACTTATTTACAAGGGATTAAAGAAACCATAACTGCACAAATACTTTGAAAAGGATTTACAAGAGCTTGACATTCGTATTTTGGTGTTGTATTATTCAGATTAATAAAATATTGTATTTTCTTATCAAGAGAGGTTGAGGGACTGGCCCAATGAAACCTCGGCAACAGACATTATCGTACTGTGCCAATTCCAGCAAGCGTAAAGCTTGAAAGATAAGGAGAGAAATGAACTTTTATGTTGACACCTCTTCTTTAATAATAGGAAGGGGTGTTATTTTTTGTGTCTTACCTAGTACTAATATCGGAATAATAAAATTTAAAAAGAATAGGGAGGAATTTAAAATGACAAAAATCGAATTAGTTAAAGAAAAAATTGGTGGGATACACGCAATTCCTGAACTTGCACCGCAATGGAAGAAACTAAACCTCGCGGAAATTCTTAAAAGGAACGCAGCGTTTGTTTCTGTTAGCCAAAACAAATCACTTTATGAACCTTGGGGCGCACAAGGATTTGAGAATCATCGTGAAAGAGGAAATTTACCAGCAACAATAGATGTAGTTCAAGCAGCACGGAAAGCAAGTAATTTCGTTTCATTCAGTTGGGTTGGCTATAGCGTCTTCAGGGAAGATTATCCGCAGACGATATTCGATAAAGTGCAGTATGAAACATGGGTTGAAAACCTTAATTTTACTGAAGAGCAAAAGGAAAAGGATAACGAGCTAGTGGATGAGTTGCAGGAATTAGTGGAACCTGGGGATTTACAATTCAATGAAATTGCTCTGCAAACCGCGTTTGTCGGAACACCTCTCCCGCTAGAGTTGGCGCGCAAGCAGGTCGAAGTCATTGTATTTACGGGGATTCATCTCGATTGGTGTATAGAAGGAAATGTTCGCTCTGCACGTGATCACGGTTATTTGCCAATTGTCATTGGTGATGCGACTGGGTGCAAATATCCAGAAGAAGAAGCGGCCGCGATGAGACGCATTAATAATTATTTCGCACCGGTGATTTCCGCTGAAACATTTGTAAATCTTTTGAAGCAGCCAGTTTAAGTGGAATCATTCAAAACAGATACTCACTAGTGAAGCGTGCTTATGCAGTAAACATTTACATTTTATTGAACAAACGTGAAGGTTAAAACAATCATAATCGTTCTATGAGAGGTACACTGAATCATTTAGTAATAAGTGGGGGAGCGGTGATAAAAAATAAACCATAGAAACTCCCTTAGGAGAATCTATGGTTTTATTTAGCTCAGTATTTAATCACGTGAGCCGCGAATATCTGTTTCTTTCATTTCTGTCGGATAAAACACGATGAAATTGCCGCGATTTAAAGCAGCAAGTTTTTTAGGCACATCTTCTAATTCAGGATTCCATGCCACAGTTCCTTTTCTAGCACTTAATAAAATGACCAGGTCCGTTGATTTAATATCGTTCAAGTCATTTTCATAAAGTGAATCCCAACTATCCTTTGAATGGAAGTCGATTTTAATATTAGGGCGCACACGTCCGGAAACTTTTTGATAGACATCTAAGTCATCGCGGAGGACAAGGCCTTTAATTGAGGTACTTAACTGGGAAGCGATGTCCTTAATAATAGAAATGGCATCTTCAAAACCCGGTTTATAAACAACATTATTCGGCAAAATTAAAATAATACGATCCATTGTATTGAGCGGTTGTCTGACTTTCGTAATCAGTGAACGCTGAAACGTATGTTCAAGGAAGTTATCAATTACTCTTCCATAAGTCTTATTGTTTTCTTCCGTGACACCATCCCAACCTGCGATAATCGTTGTAATTTGTTCTTCCGTAGAGGCACGTTCAATTCCCCAACCAACATTTTGGTCTACTCTTGTCAGGAGCTTAACAGGAACTTCTGCACCTGAGGCATACATGACAGCACTTTCTAGCATTTTTTCAGCTTGAGATACTTCATCGCTTGCCTCTTTTAAATCTTTTTGAACAACTGTTAGTGGATAGAGCGGTGCATCTGAATTCAACGCCTTTTTCAAAACAAATCCCATATCCATTAATGATTCCATTGTCTTCGGATTCGCAAGCGGGATTAAGATTCGTTCAGGAAGTGATTCGTCTGAACCGCCCTTATCCTGTGAAATAGCCAGTTTTTTAGCATATTTTTCAGAGAAGTAGGGACCTATAATACAAGTTACCAAGATAATCACAATTACAGCGTTTACGATTTGCTGGTCAATTAATCCAAGTCTAAACCCAACGAGTGTCGCTGCTAATGTTGCGGCTGCCTGTGATATAGATAGACCGAAAATCAGGTTTGTTTCCACTTTAGAATAACCGTATATTTTACCAGTAATCCAGCTGGAAATCACTTTACCGACAATTCCAGCAATTAAGATTAAGCCTGTTACCACTAATGCATCAGGATCAGAGAACAACACGCGTAGATCCATCAACATTCCAACAGATAATAAGAAAAACGGAATAAACATTGCATTCGCTGTAAATCGAATTCTATTCATTAATGGCCCATGGTCGTAAATGTAGCGGTTTAGCGCAAGACCGGCCAAGAATGCACCGATAATCGGTTCTAAACCTACAAATAATGAGATTGCCCCAGCTACGAATAGAACGGCCATGACAAAGTTAAACTCTAATGCTGCTTCATTTTTAGAGTGTTTAAAAAACCACTTTGTCAGATAAGGTGTAATGATGAGAATACCGGCAGCAAAAACAGCTGTTGAAATTAATAAATACATCCAGAATCCGAATGTTAAATTTCCTGCGGATGCGCCTGTTACGATAGCAAGCACAAGCATTGCTAAGCTGTCCGTTAATAAAGTTCCGCCAATTGCAGTTGTGACAGCTTTATTTTTAGTCACCCCGAAGGTACTTACAGCCGGATAACCGAGTAACGTATGCGATGAAAGAATCGTACCGAATAAAATAGCCGAAAGTACACCAAGATCAAGCCATAATCCTACGATAATTCCAAGGATAAAAGGAAATCCGAAAGAAAGTAATCCGAAAACAATACTTCGGTTCCGGTATTTCTTAAACCCATCAAAGTCCAATTCAAGACCCGCAATAAACATAATAAACAATAAACCAACTGTGCCAAGCAATTCAATAGTCGAATCGCGTGCTAGGATGCCTAACCCATTGGGGCCAACGATAATTCCAGCGATAATTGCGCCGATAATCGCTGGCATCCTTAATTTCTCCATCAATATAGGAAAGAACAAGAACATTAAAACGGCCAAACCAAATATAAGAACTGGTTCAGTCAGTGGGAAATTCATAATTAAACCAACCTCACTTTCATGTAACAATTACAATAACATTTGTTTTTTGATTTTCTTTTTATGAATAAACAATGTACTATATTTGATTTAAAAATTCTAGTCTAAAAAAGCAATTTAAATCGTTAGACAGTTTAGATAAAAAAGTAGGTTGGTGATGAAGCCTATTACTAGCGGATATTAAGCCGACTTTTAACTTTATAATGGTGCCGGGAAATCATTCTAGATATAAATTAAACGGGAATTATTGCCACTTTGGGAAGGAATGGGATCTGTACTTAAAGCACTTTTCTGCTAACAATATGGAACCGTGGTTAATAGAAAGTAATAAAGGGCTCTTTTTGCAATTAGACTATGCACAAGTTTTTGGGGAATGTTAATGCATCAAACGTCAGGTTTTATATATTATGTGCTTTGAAAACAAAGTTACTCAACAAAACAACAATAGACAAAGCACAACGCTTTGTCTACTTGGTCAATTTCATATTCCAATCTTTTCGCTGCGCCGATACAATATATAGTTTGGGCAATTATGAAATTGCCTCTGTTGAGTTAAACCATTCTCCACTATATATTGTATCAGCTTAGCGGTTTTAGGTAATTATGAAATTGACTCTACTGTGGAAATCAATATTTAAAATAAGCATTTCTCTAAAAGAATCAACGAATTCCCTTCATAAATCGCTGAATCACCGGTGAAATGAAAAACAGTATGATACTGAGGACAATTGCAGAACCGCCAATTGTACCAAAGTAAATAATCTCAGTTTCTGCTGAATAAAACTTAACCAGTTGTGCATTTAATGCTTGCGCTGCGGCGTTCGATAGGAACCATAAGCTCATTGTTTGCGCCGAAAACGCAACAGGTGCTAGTTTTGTCGTTGCAGATAAACCAACAGGGGAGAGACATAATTCTCCGACCGCAACGAAGAAAATACTTAAAACTAACCAAAGCGGATTCACAAGCGCATCTCCGCCGCCAAAATAACTTGGCAGTAAAATGACGATAAATGATAAACCACCGAATAATAACCCTAATGAAAACTTTTGTGGGATTGTTGGCTGACGATCTCCAAGTCTCACCCAAAGCCAAGCAAACATTGGCGCAAGAATAATAACAAATAATGGCCAAAATGATTGGAACCAAGCTGGTGAAAGTTTTATCCCCATGAAATTCAAATTCGCTCTCGTATCCGCATATAGCGCTAAAACCGTTGCCCCTTGTTCAGCAATGACCCAGAATAAAACGGATGCTAAAAAGAGGGGAATATACGCGATAATCCTTGACTGTTCTACTTCAGTCGTTTTTGGACTTCTATACATCACGATAAAATAAGCAGTCGGAATGAGAAAAGCCAAAATTCCAACAAACGCTACAAACGAATCAAACGTTAACCATCCTAGTGGAATAGAAATTGCAATTAGGAGTGCAATAACGATTGTCGACACAATAGAAATCGTAAGAGTCCGTTTTTTCTCTGTAGCATTTAAAGGGTTTGGCGCTTGTGTACCCGCAAGTCCAAGATTTTTCTTTTTCGTTGCAATAAATACGACCAAACCTAAGAACATACCGACAGCCGCAACCCCAAATCCTAGATGGAAACTTGTATCCATTAAACTTCCGGCAATTAACGGAGCTATGAATGCGCCCATATTAATGCCCATATAGAAAATACTAAATCCGGCATCACGGCGATTATCGTCTTCCGCATATAAGTCACCAACAACGCTAGAAACGTTAGGCTTTAATAGTCCTGTACCAAGTACAATAAGCACCATCGAAATAAAGAACATTGTTAAGTTCCCAGGAATCGCTAAAACTAAATGACCAAACATGATCAGAATTCCACCGTAAAAAACAGCTTTAGACGTTCCAAATATCCGGTCAGCTAACCATCCTCCGATAATTCCTGACATATAGACGAGTGAACCGTAAATCGACATGATAGACAGTGCAACTGTCTTATCTAATCCAAGTCCGCCGTTTGATACTTCATAATACATATAGAAGACAAGGATTGCGCGCATTCCATAATAGGAAAAGCGTTCCCAAAACTCAGTGAAAAATAATGTGAATAACCCTTTTGGATGCCCGAAGAAACCTTTTTGCGGGGCACTTTCAATAATTTGTTGTTTAGTTAATTTCGACACGATACATCCCCCTTACTCTAAACATATGATACATGTAAGCGCTTTAAGTTGCTATAAGAATATTATAAAAATAATAATGTTGTAAAATAATGATTATTACCAATTTTTTGTTTACTCAAAGGGACTATGACAAAATCAATGTTTGGCTGTTTAAAATAATTCCCTTCATTAAATAATTAAACTAGTACGTGAAGCTTTTCACAAAACAGACAAAAACTTATGAAGCATATGTGAAATAATTCACAAAGTTCTTTTCATAGGCAAGGAAATGCGTATAATACTAGTTAATAAGATAAACAATCTTATAGTGTCAATTCTCTACACAATATAAAAAAATATTTGAAAGGAAGGATACAACATGTGGTTACTTACAGTTTTTGAGAAAACAAGTGTTAGGATTTTTGAATACCAAGATAAGGCTGAAGCGTTAGTAGCACTTGAGCAGTTTGAAGAAAGTGCATTATTAACTTACACGAACTAAATCATTTATATAATTTTTATGAGGTGAGGACATGGTTGAATTAAGAAATTCCCAATTTGGGAAAAATGTAATTGTTGAGGAAAATCCACTATCAAGATGGTTATTTTCGAACACAATATCTGCATGGATATGGTTAGTGTTAAGAGTATACCTTGGTTATTCTTGGTTGAAGGCAGGTATCGGAAAAGTTACGTCTGATGCATGGACAGGCGATCAAGCAGGCGTTGCAATACAGGGTTTTATGAAGGGTGCCCTTGCAAAAGCTGAAGCAGGGGACGTTGCAGGATGGTATGCTTGGTTTCTAGAAAGTGTTGTCATTCCAAATGCGGTTCCATTTTCTTACATGGTCGCATGGGGTGAAGTATTAGTAGGGCTCGGCTTAATCGTTGGATTGTTAACGGGAATTGCAGCATTCTTTGGTGCAACAATGAATATGTCTTTCTTATTGGCAGGTACTGTAAGCTCAAACCCAGTCATGTTTATGATTGCGATTGTCTTAATCTTGGCATGGAAAGTTGCCGGTTGGTATGGACTAGATCGCTGGGTATTGCCGCGATTAGGAACGCCTTGGTCTTCACGGAATAAATAGTATCAGATAGCTTAAATCCCAAGTTTATTTACTTGGGATTTTTTTGCGTAAAGAATATGGAATCACTCGATAACAGGCCCCTTCATAATTTGTTTATACGTTTTAGGACTTCGGACTTAATTAATGCTATAAAAGAAACAAGTACGACTGTGTGCTGAGCTCTTTGAGATGATTCGAGGTGGTCAGATTGATAGCAATCCTTGGCGCAATGGAAGTCACGAAAAAAATGGTGACCTTGCCAATTGGGTGATCCTTGGTAAAATGGTGAAAGGGGTGGGTGGTGCGATGGATAGGGGATTAGAGACTTGGCGTTGTCGTAGAGGTAAAATCGAAATCACAACGTCATTTACTGTCGGTCCACATCTTCTAAAAGAAAATAGTTAACAGTTATCACTAAGGGGGGCATCAGAACATGAAAGAAAACAAAGTCGTATTTATTACGGGGGCTGCAGGCGGCATAGGTTATGAGATTGGCGTTGCGTTTGCAAGAGAAGGCGCAAAAGTAGCTTTTTCTGATATCAATGAAGAAAAGCTGAAAGAAGCTGTCAATCAATTAGTTGCTGAAGGTTATGATTGTTTCGGTGTAAAATGTGATGTAACGAAAGAAGAAGACATTCAACAAGCGATTGATAAAACAGTAACACATTACGGACGACTCGATGTGTTAGTGAACAATGCTGGAATGCAACATGTTGCGCTCATTGAAGATTTTCCAACTGAAAAATTTGAATTAATGACTAAAATTATGCTTGTAGCACCGTTTATGGCCATTAAACATGTGATGCCGATGATGAAGAAACAAGGGTTTGGCCGCATTATTAATATCGCATCGATTAATGGCGTTATCGGATTTGCAGGTAAAGCGGCATATAATAGTGCGAAACACGGTGTTATTGGCCTAACAAAAGTAGCTGCTTTAGAAGGTGCTGAATATGGGATTACTGTGAATGCAATTTGTCCAGGTTATGTTGAAACGCCGCTGGTGCGCAATCAACTCGTCGATTTGGCGGCAACTCGAAATGTTTCACTTGAGAAAGTGTTAGAAGAAGTTCTTTATCCACTCGTCCCACAAAAAAGATTGTTGACAGTCCAAGAAGTTGCTGATATGACATTATTTATTGCAAGTGATAAAGCAAAAGGGATTACAGGCCAACCGATAATTATTGATGGTGGCTATACTGCCCAGTAGCATGTCTATATGTCGCACGGATTCGTGAATGGTATATTCGTAAGGATATAGCGCCATGAAAGCTTAAATTTTTCATTAACCTTTGCTGATGAAGGCAAAGGTTATTTTTGTGCTTGTTTATACTCCTCGCTCCACTTCTTTATATATGACAATTGCATTGAAAACCGCCAAATCCACAAAATGGTTTTACAAAAAAACGACCTTTTGGTTGCTCATATCCTGTTTTTTAATTTTAAAAACAAATACCTTATATTGGACAACCTTCCGATTAGATGAAAGCTACCAGTTTTAATTTGTAATCTTATTGAAATAGTAAGTTCGAGAATTGCGTCAAATTAAGCAAGCTATAAATCTTTAAATGACAATCATGTAACAATTAGATGACATCCTGAATAAATGGTTTTACACGCCAGTGAGTTTCAATAGGATGCACTGTACGCATAAGAAATTTGGAGCGACAGATTTGAAAGGGGCTAATACTACATGAAGGTTAAAAAGATCCTATTCCTGTTAATAGCAGTGACTTTGACAATGACTTTAGTTGCTTACGGTAAGGAAGGAAATGTAGGAAATGACGAACGATCTTCTGAACAAGAGGTTGTTCGAGTAGAAGTTGCGGCTGACGAGGAACAATTGAAGGAGGAAGAGCTTCTAGAAGTAGATGAAGGAGAAGTTGTTGCAAAGGTGAATGACGAAGAAGTTAAAGGAAAGAAGTATAATGCGGTTTTGAGATCGATTCTTAGTCAAATAGAACAAAATGGTGAAACAGCAAGGCATGATTCTACTGAGGAATTAAAAAAGCAAGCACTTGATACGATTGTGAATCAGACATTGCTACTTCAACAAGCAAAAGAAGCAAAAATTCAAGTGTCCGCAGAAGAGATTGAAGAAGCGTACGCAATGTTCGCCAAACAATTTGAAGATGAAAAAGCGATGGAAAAAGAATTTGAGAGTAAAAATGTAGATGAAAAAATTATCAAAGAACAAATTGCTGAATCCATAACGTTTAATAAATATCAAAATAAAGTGGTGCCTATAAAAGATGTTACTGAAAAAGAAATCCAAAATTACTACGATCAGCTAGTAACGGAAGCGAAAGGAAAAGGGAAATTGCTGCAGCCCTTAGAAGAAATAAAGAAGGAAATCCAAGCAAAGATAGAACAAGAACGACAGCATAAACAGTTAGTTGCACATATTGAAGAGTTGAAAAAATCAGCGAAAATTGAAGTAAGTATATAAATTAGGATAAAAAATCGAATAAGAATGATATTGTGTTTAGTCTATAAAAAGATGCGTTTTTATGATAATCGTGTATAATTAACGTAAACTGAATGTTTGGGAAATACATTTTGGAAGAGGAGGAAATATGGAGCTAGGTGCATTCTCAATTAGTCTAAGTGTTAAAGATATTAACAAATCAAAGTCATTTTATGAAAACCTAGGATTTCAAGTATTGGGCGGGGACATTACTCAAAATTGGCTAATATTGAAAAATGGAAGCTGCATCGTTGGCCTATTCCAAGGAATGTTTAAGAAAAATATGCTGACTTTTAATCCCGGTTGGAATGGAAATGCCGAAAATCTTGATTCATTTACAGATATTCGAGACCTTCAAAGGCAGCTAAAGGCAGAAGGAATTCAAATGTTGACTGAGGCGGATGAATCGAGCGAAGGACCAGCCAGTTTTATGATTGAAGATCCAGACGGTAACCCGATTCTAATAGACCAACATAGGTGAAGTCCGCAACGAGAGTGAGTGTTCGATTGGTTTTACTTATGTTTCATCGCATTTACATGGATATCGTATAGCCAGTATGTGTGAAGTTTTAACTGATTAGTCAGCTACAAATAATAATAACGTTGCTTACCGAAGTGCCCCCCAAAAGTTAGATTTTGACGCTAACTTTTGGGGGGCACTTCAATGTAGTTTAACTTTAAAAATCCATATTCTATAAATGAAAACGAGTGTAAATGAAATAAGAATTTTATTCGAGCACATCAAACCATAATGATGATGTATCATCCGCATCTTCATTGTAATTAATTGTAATTTCCTCACCCATTTTAATATCGAGTCGTGTATAAAAATCAATCGATTGATTCTCCATGTTATATATAAAGTATGCATTTGGCGAATAGGAATGATTAAAAATCGAACCATAACCAAGCGCGAGCGCTGTATGTTCGTATTTCTCACCCCAACTAAAACAATAATCATTCAATATTGTCTTTTTTAGATATTTCCATTCGTTTCGATGTGATACGATAACAGGCGATACTTCTATGAGTTCACCTTTTTTAATGTCACGTGTAGCAAATATTCCTCTACCGTACTTTCCAGTATCTTTTATGCAGATGGGTAACACAGTAGAATCTCCTTTCGATTAATCAAAATTCACTAGTTGCTTTTTTAAATAGCTGTTACGATCACGGATAAATTGAAAAATAAATTCAGGTTCCTGATCGTATATATCCATCTTCGTATGTTTATATGGATCTAGAAGGATATGTGGTCGAAGTGCTTCATGCAATGACCTAACTTTATTTTCCATATAGTTCACCGTAAATTTATTTTCTAAAATATCTCCCAATATCTTCCGGTAACGTTTACGAAATTCTGGTACGCGCATTAGAAGATAACAAAGATGATTGCTCTTCTTTCCTTCGATATGGACGTAGTCGTACTGCATAGGACCCCCATCGACTTTCCGCCCCCAAGTTGCATCATAATCCCATGGAATAAATTCAAATAGTCCGGTTTGACTATTGTGGTATAACGCATAATTGTGGGTGAATCCATCATTATTCATTGTACAAACAGCTCCTGCAAGCCAATGTAGGAATGTGTCAACGTTAAGTAAATCTGGAATTTTGTTCTGGAAGTCTGCTAGCGGTGTATGATTGACGTGTTCTATAAAATTAAGAAGGATTGTATCATCCGTTTCTGTCCCGACGGCTCGTTGATAGCCAGAAAGAAGTGACTTTTTCATCTTTTCATCTCTAAGTAAGGAAAAGTTTGCATTGTTGTTGACTGCATAGTAAATCGGACCAGGAGGAAGCCCTCTCTTTTTTAAAAAGTACTCATCAACAGATTCTAATTGTAAGTAGACGCCTTTAGGAGACCCATTGCGAATTAAATTGACATGTTGACTTTCAGGTGATAAAACCCCAATATCATGGAAAAAATCGAAGGAAAGTTTATTGCGGATTAAAGAAGGGTCTTTATATTCTGCATTGAGATGAATCATTCTTTTCCCCGAAAATGTCTCCGGGTTAACGAACTCAATGAGATAAGATCTTTTACGGAATTTTCGTGTATATGAACCACGATAGGCGATATCAATATCATAAGTGACGTCATCAACGATTAAATCTGCGGGAACAGGGTCATTATTCCACAAGTCACTACGTAACTCCTCTAAATTTTCCTCTTCAAACACTAAAGAAAAAGATGGTAGCAAATAGGACATCATCACTATTTCCTTTCTAGTTAATCCGTAAAAAAGAAATGATACCGAAAAAATGAATGAGTGCTTCGTTTCATTGTGAAACGAACAGCATACGGATTAAGTTATGAAGTAAAAAGTATCCGCATGATCAAGAGATGCATGATCAAGCGGATGTTATTTATTTATCTTCGACGTCGACCGCGACGACCTTTTTTATGACCTTTCTTAGGACCGCTACCAGTTGTAGTAGTACCAGTTGTAGTAGTACCAGTTGTAGTATTGCCAGTTGTAGTAGTACCAGTTGTTGTTGTGCCAGTTGTCGTCCAACATCCTGTTGAAGTGCCAGTCGTCGTAGTCCCAGTCGTTGTATGGCAGGTTGATGTATGGCCAGTTGTTGTATGGCCAGTTGTTGTATGGCCAGTTGTTGTATGACCAGTTGTTGTATGACCAGTTGTTGTATGACCAGTCGTTGTATGGCCAGTTGTCGTATGACCAGTTGTTGAAGTGCCAGTCGTCGTAGTCCCGGTCGTTGTAGTAGTTACTCTACCTTTTTTCCCTTTTTTAGGCATAAGAATCCCACCTTTCTATTGAAGATAATTCATAGTATGCAATATTTTTTAACCCCATTAGGCAATCAAGAAACTAGGGCAGAATCATGTACAATTTCATAGATTATATATAGGAAGATAACCCAACGAATTTTGCTTGTTAAAAGTTTAATCCTTTTTTCGATGCAATAATCGGCAATGGTTTGTCTTATTTGAATGCTAACTTAGTATGAAGGAATTTATTAATTGCTTTAGTAAATGAAGTACCGTTGATAATAGGATCTGAACATTGTATGGATTCTTCTATTTATTCTATTATGAAATAACAAAAATAGAGGATTCTTATTCCCAAATGGGCGAATGACCATTACCTAAACTTCCCGGGACACATATAGATATAAGGATATTAGAAAAGGAGGTTTGACAACTGTGAATTTTCATTCGCTTGTAGATAGGGTAATAAAAGTCGATCGGGGTGGACCGGAGTCCCGCACGGGCATGTTGTTGGGAGCAAAAAAGGACCACATCACGTTATTGCATGAAGAAGAAGGAATCATCTATTACAACACACACCATATTAAGAGCTTAACTTATAATTCTAAAGACCAAGTAGAAATTGATGTTGATATTCCTGATGACTTTACGTACATTAAAGCCAAGGATTTTAGAGGTATTCTTGAGAAATTAACGCTTCGATGGGTAAAAATTAACCGTGGCGGGCCAGAAACTCTAGAAGGGGTAATGGATGTTGTTACGGATGATTTTGTAACAATTGTAGCGAACGAAGAAATCGTTCGAGTTTCAATGTTCCATATCCGCAATATTAGCTATGGCATCAAAGTTGACAAAAAGAATAAATGTAAAGAATCGGACAATGGCAAGGGAGATTGTGGAAAAGAAAAGGGTAAATAATTTAGACATATGATATGTTCGTCGCTTCTTAATAGAAGAAGCGACGATATTCTATGAAGGGGGCGCCCAAAAGTTGCGAGAGCAAAAAGATATGGAAATATTTGGCAGCCTTAAGGATACGAAAATTGGTGTGTTTCTAAGTGGACATCAGTATTTGGAAGGCGTTTTGTTAGCTATTAAACAAGATCACATAGTTGTTGATGTAAATCAACACGTTCATTATATTGCCCATGAACATATCCAAGCTATATCAAAGAATGCAAAAGACTTTTATGTTTCATCTAAAGATGTTCCTTATCTCGATAAACAATACTTGATGGAAGTATTGAAGGATTTGCAATACAGCTGGGTCATCATCAATGGGTCGAGCAATCAAGCGATTTATGGGGTCATTAGTAAAATCATCGATGATTATATTATTTTAATCAGTCATCAAGAAATACTTTATATTCCAAGTCTAATCATAACAAACATTTATAGTTCGATATCCGAATCTGACATAATCTTGATGAATGAGAGGGCATTATTAGAAAACAAAAAAATAGTTGATTTAACTATGAATATAGAGACTGATGAAGTTGACAACGAACTTATAAAGGATGCAATAAACACTAAGGAAATATTGGAAGTAGATCAGGCCGATATAGAACATTCGACAGAGCTTGAATTAACGGAAAGTGTACGTCCACTTCTTGAAGATGCAAAGGATAATTCCCAACCAATTTCAAGTGAAGTTAAAGCAGATAAAGAAATCGTTGAGGTTCAGAAAGATAGTACGCATGAGGTATTAGAAGTGCGCAAAGAAACTCCCCATGTGGAACTCTCAAAGAAACTCGAATTAATGAAGATTCTCTATTTAACTATCAATAATAGAAAGTCTACCTCTCAATCAATATTAAGTGAATACAAAGCAACTGAAGACTCCGTTACACCTTTACCGGAAGCATCGGAGGAGCTAGCTAACTCCAGTTTGGACGAGGAAATGGAAGAAGTTTCGGATGGTAGAAGCGCAGATGAGGTAATTAAAGGTAGCGATATCGGTGATGTCAATGCGGAAGTTTCATCAAAACTTGAATCTGAAAAGCGTGTTGATTTACCTATTGATGAAGAAGTGAGTTTTGATTTAATACTAAGTGAAGAAAAAGCAACTGAAAACTCCGTTACACCTTTACCGGAAGCATCGGAAGAGCTAACTAACTCCAGTTTGGACGAGGAAATGGAAGAAGTTTTGGATGGTAGTGGCGCAGATGAGGTAATTGGAGGTAGCGATATCGGTGATGCCAATGCGGAAGTTTCATCAAAACTTGAATCTGAAGAGCGTGTTGATTTACCTATTGATGAAGAAGTGAGTTTTGAATTAATACTAAGTGAATACAAAGCAACTGAAGACTCCGTTACACCTTTACCGGAAGCATCGGAAGAGCTAGCTAACTCCAGTTTGGACGAGGAAATGGAAGAGGTTCCGGATGGTAGTGGCGCAGATAAGGTAATTGGAGGTAGCGATATCGGTGATGTCAATGCGGAAGTTTCATCAAAACTTGAATTTGAAAAGCGTGTTGATTTACCTATTGATGAAGAAGTGAGTTTTGAATTAATACTAAGTGAAGAAAAAGCAACTGAAAACTCCGTTACACCTTTACCGGAAGCATCGGAAGAGCTAGCTAACTCCAGTTTGGACGAGGAAATGGAAGAAGTTTCGGTTGGTAGAAGCTCAGATGAGGTAATTGAAGGTAGCGATATCGGTGATGCCAATGCGGAAGTTTCATCAAAACTTGAATCTGAAGAGCGTGTCGATTTACCTATTGATGAAGAAGCGAGTTTTGAATTAAACCTAAGTGAAGAAAGAGTCGCTGAAAACTCCGTTCTAGATTTGGCAGAAGCATCGAAGGAATTGGCGAACTCCTCTGTAGAGCAAGAAGTAGCTGAGGTTTTGCATGACGGCTATCTAGAAGAATACCAACTAGTTGAATTTAAAGAGAATTTAAATTATCTACAACGAAATATTGAAGATTTATTGAATAAGGATGAAGAATATTTAAGTGAAGTGGATAACCAGGTTGGAAATGAAATTCATCATACCGATAACGGTGTTGAGCAATCCTTTAGCAAAGTTCAATCTTACCAGAAGGAAAACGGAAAACCTCGTGGTAAACGTAGCCCCATTCATTATGAAAGTAGGCCTAGTAACCCAATAAAGGAAGATAATTGTCAAATTCATGACGAAAGAGTAATCACAATGGAAGAAACAGCGCAGGATGATACGAATCCCACTCACACGCCTAGCAGAGAACTAAGTCCGAAAGAAGAAAAAGAAATGTTGCAGAAGCAATATTCTTCACTTATGAAGCATGCTGCTGAGTATTTACTTAAATTGGAAGATAATATCGAACGTGAACATTCCAAAACAGATATCTTTAAAATGCCTATAAGAAAAATCAGTCCAATAGATAAGAAATCGGCTCTTGAAGGGCAATATATATCCTTAATGAATCATGCTGCAAAGATGTATTGGCAATTAAGTGATTAATGTTCAATGAAGGAGATGTAAATTTGAATAAAATTATTCGAAATCTTGTCCATGAAGTTGTTCGGATAAAATCTTCGGGTACGCATTCGATTACCGGAACGCTAATTGACGTTGGAGATGATATCATCGTGCTTTTCAACGGAAAGGAATTTATGTATATCTCCATAGATCATATCCAAAATTTTGACGTGGATCGTGACATTCTAGATGATATCGAATCACCAACTGGATTCCCAAGCATCATTGCGCAAGATACTAATAAAGATTTATCTTTAGAAGAGGTTGTTACGCAAGCGATAGGTACATTTGTTGAAATTTATGTAACAGGCGACCAGCCCTTGTATGGTCATATTACAAGCGTTATGAATGACTATTTTGTTTTCCAATCTCCCGTTTATCAAACGATGTATATTTCATTACATCATCTGAAGTGGCTCATCCCGTATACGCAAATTAAAAAACCTTATGGCTTAGATAATTATCCAATCCCCGTGCAGGCAAATAAGGAGTTATTAGCAAGTGCATTTGATGCCCAAGTGGAAAAGTTTAAAAATAAAATCGTTGTCTTTAATATTAGTGGAAATAAGAGTTACTTGGGGAAGTTAAACGATTTTGAAGATCAAATTATTGAAATCCAAACAGTAAAAACGCATCCCATTTATCTTAACTTTAAACACATCAAAACAATGCACCAAGTGTAGCCTGTAGGAAAAACTAAGTTTTTTTCAGTGAAGTCATGTTTATTGGCTTGAAGATCCCCCTGAGTGGCTGACGAGATATTATCGGCAGCCAATATCTATTAGGACTGTCATAGCAGTGCGAATACACGTAGAAAGAGGTGTGAAATCATTCATCCTTCTTTTTATGTGTATATTTTTGAATATGTAAAATCATGTCTTTGTCTATCCAATGGATGGATTTTTTTCTTTATTCAGAAGCTCATTTCGGATTCTAAATCAGAAAGGCTTTCAACGAAGCGTTAAAATATCCTGCGGTGAATAAGTTTTTGGTGTTTTCCTCAATTGCTGCACATTTATTCTGAAAAAATACTTGTCCAATAAAATAATGTTCAATATGGACAAGTTTACATTTTAATAGGGTGGACAGACATCTCGTTCCTAGTAAAGTGAAGTGAATATACATAGGGAAACGGACAAACAATTCACCAGATTTTTATCAAGTTGAAAGAAGGGATATGTGTGTTGGAATGAGTTATGAAGTTGTGGTTATAGGTATGGTGTTCCTTGCAACTATGTCATTCATCTTTTGGGGACCTAGAGATGTGAATGAGGCATGGCCAGCGTCGATAGGAGCAGGGATCATTTTGCTAACAGGGATTGTCTCACGCTTAGATATAATTGATATCATTAGCAAAATTGGTGGGGCGTCAATTACGATTATTGCAACCATTGTCATGGCGGTAATATTGGAGAGTTTTGGTTTTTTCCACTGGGCAGCCGCAAAACTTGCGATATTATCAAAGGGTTCTGGCCACCGGCTCTATTGGTATATCCAGTTACTATGTTTTTTAATGACACTCTTATTTAATAATGATGGAAGTATTTTAATCACAACACCAATTCTTATTCTTCTACTAAAAAACATTCAATTAAAACCCCATCAACAAATTCCTTACCTACTAAGTGGAGCACTTATTGCGACTGCTTCTAGTGCGCCAATTGGCGTTAGTAATATAGTCAACTTGATCGCATTGAATATCATTGATATGTCACTTTGGATGCATACAGCAATGATGTTCGTTCCAGGAACCTTAGGATTGTTTTTTATGTCATATTTGATGTATAGAGTAATCAGGAAGAAACTACCAGAAAAATTACCTGATTCGATTATCGATATTGAGGATTACTTTTTCGTTAAAAATTTCCACCCGTTAAAAGCAAGGTTTTCTGTTGAAACAAAACGGAAACGTACACAATTTATGATGAAGATTTTACTGTTTGTATTTGTTATGCGTTGTCTCCTTTTTGTTGCCTCTTATGTCAACATTCCCATTGAAATTGTCGCAGTCCTCGGATCGGTCGTCTTACTTGCGTGGAGATGGTATCACTTAGGAACAAACCCAGTGGACATCTTGAAAAAAACGCCATGGCACATTCTAATATTTGCCTTCTCTATGTATGTAATCATATATGGCATGCATAATGTGGGACTCACAGCGTTGTTAGTAGAATGGTGTGAACCAATCGTCAATCAAGGATTATTTCAAGCAAGTATGATTATGGGTGGTTTAGTATCGCTCCTTTCCAACTTCTTCAATAATCACCCGGCCTTGATGATTGGGACGATAACCTTAACTGAAATGGGGCTAGATCCAATAACATTAAAGACCATCTATCTGGCAAATATTATAGGCAGCGATATGGGATCCTTGTTATTACCCATTGGTACATTAGCTTCCCTCATTTGGATGCATATTTTAAGAAAAAATAAGGTGAAAGTTTATTGGAAAGATTATTTAAGCGTATCATTCATTGTCATTCCAATTTCAACAATCGTAACGTTGATATTGTTATATTTCTGGGTACAACTCGTTTTCGCAGGATAAAGCGCAAAAAGCCAATTGAGTTCGTAATTCAATAAGGCACGAGAACAAGGAATCAGCAAAACTTTCAGAGAAATCGTGATTGCTATTACTTGGGTGATGAACTCTACTTACAATCACCAAATTGATAAACGAACATGAGGTGATAGTTGTTCAGAGTTAACTATGAGGGTAAAATTCATACCCTCTTTTCTGTTAAATTAATAACGATCTAGTCAAGATTGAATAAGTTGCGTATTTTTAAAATCTATATGGGTAATATTTCACAATAAAAATCATTCATTGAACACACAATAAAATACATATATAATGACATCCAATTCCATCTTACAAAAGTAAATAAGAATTTCAAGATATGATTAAATACGTTATTTAAGTCGTCATTGAGAATGATAGGGGGGGGATCGGTATATGTAGTTTTGAAACTTCTACGTCTAGTAGTAGGTATACATAAATATCTCATCTAAAGTCGAGGTATAATCCATGCGTTTATGAATAACAGATCTTATTAAAAATACTTTTTCGTCATTCGGTTTGTTTAATCTATATATATGTAATTAGCGGAGGAAAGGATACTAAATTACAGCATACTAAATAATTGTTTTTTTGTAATTTCCATGCTGACAAAAACTAGGGATTGAAGTATTGGGCGGGGAAATTACTTAAAATAGGCTGATTTTTAAAAATGACTGACGGTTGTATCATTTGTCTATCTTAAGGGAATGTTTGACAATTTTCAAATTAGGAATGAAACGCTTGACCTTCTAGGTTAAGCGCTTCGTTGTTTCTTCATTCATATTTTCCTTTCAATGGAACAAACCTTACATTATCCAATGCATCTTGATGAATCTTCCCAAATTCATCTTTTTCTATTAGAAGCAGTTCCTGATAAAGTGGTGTTCCTACTGGAATGATCATTTTTCCACTGGGGGCTAATTGGTCTAATAATTCACGAGGAATTTCGCTAGCGGCTGCAGTTACCATAATGCGGTCATAAGGCGCATGTTCATCCCAACCGGTGCTTCCGTCATCAAGCTTAAAATGAATGTTCGAAAATCCAGCCTCTTTTAGCCTTTCTTTGGCCCGTTCATATAAAGGCTCAATTCGTTCTATGGTATAAACTGAGTCCGAAAAAGCCGCGAGGAGGGCCGTTTGAAAACCTGAACCCGTTCCAAGTTCTAACACTTTTGAATGGGGTTGTAAATTGAGTGATTGTGTCATATTGAGTACAAGTGAAGGCTGGGAAATCGTTTGTTCATGCCCAATGGGAATCGCTTCGTCCATATAGGCAAATTCCTTAAGCGAATCCATAAAAAAGCTGCGGTCTAACTTTTTGAAATAGGCAATAATTTCTTCGTTTTGATTGGTCATGATTTTAACTCCTTTTGTACAATAGCAGTTATTGAGCGTCCGTCTACTAAGATTTAAATATTTGCAGCCAACCTTTATGTTTAAACCATACTAGCATGGCAACACCGATAAAAATCATCATGGCCAACACAGCGAGGTAACTGTAACGCCATCGAAGCTCGGGCATATGTTCAAAGTTCATACCGTAAACACCAGCGATAAAAGTGAGTGGTATAAAAACAGAAGAGATGATGGTCAGCATCATCATAATCCGGTTCATTTGGTTAGAATTAATGGAAAGTTGACTATCTCGAATATCAGAGGTCAAATCTCGATTTAATTCCAAGATTTCTACGAGACGTAGTAAATGGTCATGAATGTCGCTAAAATAAGCGCGTTCAATTGTTGAAAAAGAGAGGACTTCTGAATTCAACATACGGTATAAAAGTTCCCGCATTGGAATAATCGTTCGTCTGAGTCTAAGTAAGTCGCCACGCACATCAAAAACGAAGTCCATAGAAAGGTGAACCGTGGACGGTGAAAGTTTTTCTTCAATATCATTTAAATGATCTTCTATTTTATAAAGAATAGGGAAGTAATTATCCACAATTTTATCGATAATCTGATAGGCGGTAAAAACATGTCCTTCTTCCCATTTCGTTGGGTTTTGAATAATGCGTTCTTTTGCATCTTTCAATTCTTGCGGCTCATGAAAGTGGAAGGTGACAACGTAATTAGTACCAAAAAACATGTTAACTTCCTCAGCCTCTATATTATCTCGACAAATTGAATGTAGGACAAAGAAAGTGTAGTCCTCATAGTAGTTCAATTTTGGCCGTTGCAGACGTTGCAAACAATCCTCGATTGCAAGCGGATGAAATTGAAAAAATGAAGCTAATAAATTTATTTCCTCCCCGGTTGGTCGGTCAAAGTCAACCCAGTACCATAGAAAATTTCGCGTATGAATTTCGCTCAAAGGAAAATCAAAAAGAAGTTCGTTATCTTCGGTAAAGCCAAGTGTATGTATCATGATTTTCCTCCTATATGGTTATTGCTTAATATTATTTATTTACTAACCTAATGGGATCTAAACATTTTCAATAGAACTTTAAATATTCATAATAAAGAAAAGCTGATGTTTAAAGCGTTCATTCAATAGTTAGGTAAATGAATATCTTGGGAGAAAATAAATGAAAAAATGCCGCTGTTTTAGGTATACTAAACATAATGAATATTAATAAACTTAAACGTCGGGCGGAGGGTGTTATCATGAAAGTTCGAATTGAATGGCATTATAGTAAATCAAAAAGCACAGAAATTGCATTTCATTCCGAAGAGATAGAGGCATCACAAGCAGTAGGAATTGCCGAAGATTTGATTAAAACTGGACGGACGAAAAATGTAGTATTTATAGATCAGTTTGATAACCAGTGGACGGTAAAAGAAATGAAAGGTTATTTGAAGGGCATCGAGACAGAACCGCATAATCTAATTGTTTATTTCGACGGAGGATTCGACAGGCCAACAGGTTCAGCAGGTTTGGGATGTGTCATTTTTTATGACCAAAATGGAAAGTCATACAGACTAAGAAAGAATGAAGCGATTGAGGGGCTCAAGTCTAATAATGAAGCCGAATATGCGGCGCTATACATGGCCGTACAAGAGCTAGCGTACTTAAACGTCCATCACTTACCAGTTCGAATCATTGGGGATTCCCGAGTCGTGATTAACCATTTAACTGAAGAATGGCCAGCAATTGAGAGGGATTTGTCTGATTGGGCGGATAAAATCGAAGCAAAAATGGAATCGCTTGGTTTATATCCCGATTATTATTTAGTCAATCGAAACGCAAATAAAGAAGCGGATCGCCTTGCTACCCAGGCTTTGCAAGGAACCGATATTTCAGCGACAATTGAAGTTGTCAAGTAGGTACAGGCGCCAGTCGCTCGGATCTGGCACCTTTCTTTCAGCCTCTGTATTTTATGGTTAAGCCTTTTAAGAAATTTCGCACGTAGCGGTCACCACATACATTATAATTTCGATGATCTTCTCTTCTTAATACAGCGCTTAATTCGCTTTTAGAGATTCTGATGCCTGCATCCTCTAAAATTTCAATCATATCATCGCTAGTTAATGTAAGTGCGATTCTTAATTTTTTCAGGATGATATTATTCACATTTTCATCGTTCAAGACAGGGAGTGGTTGCCTTTTAGGTTGTCCTGGTTTTGGTTCCTGTTTACCTCTTTTAAATATAATGAGTCCATTTAAAAACGAATCGAGCATCGCATTTGTACACTCAAGATACTCGTCATCTGACTTTGATAGAAGTAGTGAGATATCTTGAATGGCTACTTCACAATCACCCAACTTAAAAATTTCAACCATTTCCGCATTTTTCAAGTCTAGTGCATATCTTAATCTAATTAACACATCATTATTATTCATATAAAAACCTCCTGAAAATCATTGTTCGATTACTGCATCTTCATTAAGAAGAATGAACATTCCATTGAGCTGTTTAGCCCTTCAAAGAATTTCTTTCTAATAATAACATATTGAATCGAATAAAACTTGAAATATCATAGGCATTACCGTTCAACTCAACTTAGTATTTTAAAATTAGACTTCACACAAAACTCCGAATTCATGTATGATGAATACATAAAAGGGGGGAGTTTCATGTTGGAAAAGTTAGGGGTTATTCCGATTCAAGTGGACTTGCCATTTCGATTAAACCATGTTAACTGTTTTATGGCGGAAGGGGAAAATGGGTGGACAATCATTGACGCAGGGTTAAATAATAAGGAAACATCAAGGTTATGGGAAGAAATCATTCGTGATAAACATATTACAGATTTATACATTACGCATTATCATCCAGATCATTATGGACATGCGGGTGCACTTCAAAAGAAAACGGGGGCGCGTGTGTCGATGTCAAAAATTGACGCGGAAAATGGTCGGAAAGCGTGGACAGATGAATTTATTAATAAAATAGTAGGGTGGTATGTCGCTTCAGGAATTTCTCTAAAAACAGCACAGCAAATGGTACAAAACACGGCGGATTTCAAACCGCTTGTCACGCCAGCACCAACGATTAACCATCATATTGTAGAAGGAGAAAAAGTTCCGTTTGGTAATTATGAATATGAAGTCATTGTAACGCCTGGCCATGCAGACGGAATGGTTTGTTTTTATAACGCTGAAAATCAAGTTCTTTTTTCTGCGGACCATATTTTACCGAGAATTACACCAAATATTTCTTACTGGTTTCACGGGGACAGCAATCCGTTAAAATCCTATCTTGCTTCATTAGAAAAAGTGAAACAGTTGAATGCTCGTTTTGTCATTCCTTCTCATGGGAAACCATTTTATGATGCAAATAAACGAATTGAAGAAATCGAAAAGCATCACGATGATCGGTTAAATGAGACATTGGCAGCGCTATCCGAGAAATCTACTGTGAACGAGATATACAAGCGGTTATTTCAATGGGAATTAACCATCCATGAAACTCGTTTTGCGATTGGCGAAACGTTGGCGCATTTGGAATATTTAAGGTCGACGGGGGATTGTACGAGGGAATTGCATGATAATAAATGGATTTATATGAAAAGATAACCGTTGAAATACAAAATAATTTATTCGTATGAATGGGAAGAAATCTTATCGCAAAGGCTTGTACTGGCACAATCATACTCCTGTGCCAGGTACATGTCTTCGTAGGATTGTGAGTTAGCTTAGTTTTCCGTGATTAATTGCAGTCAAAGCGTCATTCGCTGTAAAGATTTTCGCATTCACGTTTGTTACGCCAAAATCTTCTAATCGCTTCGTATGCATGTCTAAATAATTTTTAGCATCTTCTTTCGTTTCAAATAGATAGATGCCACCAGCCTCTTTTGTTTCCTCATTCTCTGTCCAAATCTTCCAAATGAATCCTTTTTCCTCATTTATGCTTTTTGCAAGATCTGAAAATGCTGCGACCATTTCTTCTCCAAAAGGTCCTTCGTGTTTGAAATCCACTTGTAAAATATATGCCATTATTAAAACCTCCTACCTTCTAATATGTACCGATAATTGTATATTAGCACGTTAAATGATTGAGCACGCTTTTTTGCTTACTTTAATTAAGGTTTTTGTGAATCATCGTTCATTTATTATATATTACATACTTCGTCATAATTTATCATTTCGTTTACAGTTGTTACATCTATATTAAATCGCACAAAAATACCGTTTTATCTGTTTAAATGAGGGTAAATAATAAATATACTGAGTGTAGACATAATCATAAGGGTGATGAGTTTGGAGCGTAACGCATATTTTGATAATGCGAAGTTAGTGTTAATTTTTTTAGTTGTCTTTGGTCATATGATTCAGCCTTTTATTGACGGGGCGGGTATCAATACCTTATATATGTGGATTTATACATTTCACATGCCCGCATTTATATTTTTAGCAGGATTTTTTGCGAAAGGGTCAGGAAATCAAAAATATATCATTAATTTGGTAAAGAAATTATTAGTACCTTATTTAATATTTCAACTGCTTTACACGGGCTATTATTTTCTCTTAGGGAAGAGCGGATGGCAAGGAATCTTTTATCCGCAATGGTCACTTTGGTTTTTATTTAGTTTGTTCAGTTGGCATATATTATTAGTATGGTTTAAAAAGTTCCCAGCGACAATTAGTGTATCACTGGCCGTATTGATTGGATTAGTCGTCGGGTATTTTGGAGAAATTGGCCATACGTATAGTCTGTCAAGAACATTTGTCTTTTTCCCGTTTTTCCTCTTCGGTTATTGGTGTACGACTGAACAAGTTATGTGGTTGAAACGGAAACGTGTTAAAATAGCGTCACTCATCGTATTATTCGTGGTAGCAGTGGCAATTTATTTTGCGCCTGATTTTAACTCGGGATGGTTATTAGCTTCGAAATCATATGGCGCTTTAGATATGCCGGCATATGGCGGACTTGCACGATTACTTGTTTATGTAACTTCTGCAATGATGGCAATGAGTGTTTTAGCATGGATTCCGCAAAAGCATAGTTGGTTTACGCAATTAGGTAAGCGAACGTTATACGTTTATTTACTCCACGGATTTTTTATTCAGTTTTTCCGGCAAATAGACTTGTTCCAAGTGAGTCATTTCATCGATGTTGTTGGGATAGCCATCGTATCTGCGGGAATTGTATTATTGTTATCGAATAAACCGGTTCTTGGAATATGGCAACCATTTATTGAAGGTCGAATGACAATACTAAAAAATGCATTCAATCGAACAGTTGAACAAATACAACACAGAATTCAATAACATAAACATGCCCACCAATTTAATAGGTGGGCATGTTTGCGTCATTAATTTATATTTTATTTTGTGTTTTTCTTTTTTGCGGCTTCTTCTAATTTTGTTTTAGGTTCTTGTGCGAATTCCGTATCTGCATAGCCTTGAGGTGTAACGCTATTTGCTTTCTTTCCTTTATTATGATTAGGTTTTTTTGGCATTGATTTCACCCCTCGTCCTTATCATTTAGATAGTATCAAATTCTAAATTACAAAATTTGGCCATCATATTATTCGGCATATCCTATTCTTTTTGGTTACTACTTCGTTTGTTAGGTGAATCGTTTCTATTTTTCTGATTGGTATTAAAATCCGCACCAAATTCTTCATTTTTACTTTGATTATTGCTATTGCTGTTTTTATTTTCTTTGTAAATCTCGTAAGGATTATGTGTACGCACATTCATCGTTGTTTTGTTGTTTTTATTCAAAGTCATTCACCTCCCTCTGTGTACTTTGTCCAAGCGCATACAATTTATTCGTCAGCTAATGGCGTGGTAAAATCATGTAAACGTCATAACCTCATTCATTTTCTACTCTTTTTCTACTATAATAGTCATAGGAATCTAAGATGTTAAAGGAGAATGAGTATGTTTCGAATGAGCTGGAGTAGAGTACTTATTCTTTTTGCAATTGTTTTCATAGCGAGTCAAATTATTGGAAGCTTCTTTTTTTACGGCTTAGCTGTGAAACGTGGTCCGAAAGAGTTCTTGCAAAATAATGCAGATTTAGAAGTGTCGGATGAAGCAATGGAGCAATTTTTGAATGGTGACTGGATAGATTGGGTGAATGCACAAGACTTTGAACAATTGACAATGACATCACGTGATGGGTTGAAATTGTCTGGCTATTATTTACCTGCTGCTACGCCTACTGATAAAGTAGTTATTTTAACACATGGTTATTTAGGGCACGCAAAGCAGATGGGCTTGTTTGGACAGTATTATAATAAGGACTTGGGTTATAACATTTTTATGCCGAATGCACGTGGGCATGGAAAAAGTGAAGGGAATTATTATGGTTTCGGTTGGCCCGATCGACTGGATTTAATTGATTGGACAAATTTATTAGTTGATAAACTTGGCGATGAAACGAAAGTAATTTATCATGGTTTATCCATGGGCGCGGCGACTGTGCTAATGGCAAGCGGCGAAGAAGAACTTCCGATTCAAGTGCAAGCGATTATTGCGGATAGCCCCTATCAATCTGTCTATCAGTTATTTTCTTATCAAATGCGAAGAATGTTTTATCTTCCAGCCTTTCCTTTATTAGATAGCACAAGTGCCTTAACAAAAATTAGGGCGGGCTATTCGTTTAAAGAAGCCAATGCGTTACATGCCGTTCAAAAGACGAAAGTTCCGATATTGTATATACACGGGGAAAGCGACACCTTTGTACCGACTGAAATGACGAGACACCTTGTCCATGCAACCGCAAGTGATGCGGATCTACTTCTTGTTCCGGGTGCTAATCACGGCGAAGCGTTTGTGTTGGCTAAAGATGAGTACAAAAAGAGAATTGAGGTTTTTTTCAAACGCTTCATTAAATGATAACTATCGCCCAAGCTCCATTTTTGGAACTTGGGTATTTTGCGTTCCTTTTAGGTGGAATTAATCAGTAGTTGGGTTATTCGCTTTTCTAACTTGTTCTGGATTCGTATCACTATACATAGCTGTGCCTTTTCCACCTGTCTTCGCAATTTCGGCTAATACTTCATTGTATGATAACCCAGACTTGGCATTTTGTTTCTTCACTTCATCAATATTTGTACCCGCTATTGTAAAATTTTTGTTTGGCAATAAAATTCCCTCCTTTGCATGCTTTAGCATTCCTTTGTTTTTAAAAAATATTCCTCTACGATCACTTAATTTTGGATGTTTTCTCTTGAATTTTGGGTATACCAACTAAAAGGATGTTTTTTTTTGATTGTTTTCGTTTGAAGGAGGAAGTTTAAAATGGAGTGGAAAGGTAGACGCAAAAGCGCGAATGTCGAAGATAGAAGAGGGCAAAGAAAAGGCGGACTCGCAATTGGCGGCGGCATTGGCGGACTTATTATAGTTTTGTTGTTTGCATTTTTGGGCGGTGGGGACCTTGGTGATGTTTTGAATATGTCGCAAATTGGAACAGAAGAAAATACCGATCCTTATGTAGAAACGGCGGAAGAAAAGGAACTTGCTGAATTTGTCTCTGTTGTACTTGCAGATACTGAGGATGTTTGGTCTGAAATATTTCGCGAACAAGGAATGGAATATGAAAATCCAAAATTAGTTTTATTCACGGACAGTGTGCAATCCGCTTGTGGCGCAGCTAATTCGGCAGTAGGTCCATTTTATTGTCCTGGCGATCATAAACTGTATATCGATTTAAGTTTCTTTAAAGAATTGCAAGACCGATTTCAAGCACCAGGTGATTTTGCTATGGCCTATGTAATTGCCCATGAAGTCGGTCATCATGTTCAAACTTTACTAGGGACCAACGCTGAAGTGAATGCGCTTCGTTCAAAATTAAGCGAAAAAGAGTTTAATCAAGTTTCAGTCCGTTTGGAACTTCAGGCGGATTATTTTGCCGGGGTATGGGCGCAACATGAGCAAGAAATGAACTTCCTGAATGAGGGGGACATCGAAGAGGCCATGAATGCAGCGAGCGCAGTTGGGGATGATGCGATACAACTTCAGGCAAGGGGCTATGTCGTACCCGATAGTTTCACACACGGAACTTCAGAGCAAAGAAAACGCTGGTTTATGAAAGGGTTTAAAAACGGAACGATTGAAGGGGGCGATACGTTTAGTGCGGTTGAGTTGTGAAGGTGCAGGTGTCTTCTTTTGTTTTTGCGTGATATTTTAAGTAATTCAACAAAATGAATTAAAGCAAAGAAATGCTTGTCTGAAGGAAAGGTGAGTGCTTCATCAAATAGTACTGTTAATATATTACGATGTTCGTAATTGGAGGGAGTAGAATGGAAAGTTCTGAACGTCTCATTCATCATATTGCTGTCGATTTGAAAGAAGAAGCTTTGCGAATAGAAAAAGAAATAATGATGCAATTTCCACCACTTCTTGGTTATGATTTATTGGTGGGACGCAAGTATTATTTATCACATAATTTGGATCCTCCGTGGGATCGTTCAGGACATCTTTATTCAAAAAGTATTGATGCCACTTTTGATAAGAAAGATTACAAAAAGGTCAAAGAATTTTTTGAAGAGTTTAGAGGAAACTCGATAGCTTCGTTTGTCTCGGGCTGTGGGCTATACTATGAAACATACGGTGAGTATTATAAGGAATGGATGATTGGGAAATATCAAAATGCCCATTATGCTGTTTTAGAAAATTTAAATATAGATGTTGTTACGATGTTAACAGGAAGGAGTTATGATAAGGACAGTTCGGATATAGAAGAACGGGTGGATTGCTTAATGGATGAAGTGAATGAATTTGTAGATCAATCGTATTTTTACGCTGAAAATTTATTTCTAAAAATCATAGAAATGGACTTACACTTTGTATATAAACTTGGTGAGAAGAAAGCCAGAAAACGTCTACACAGAATGCGAGTAGACATGGAAAATGAAATGAAGAATATAGAACAAGAAAAGGCTGTTTTTAATCGTTTTTGGCCTTTACTTGAAAAGAAACATAAACTGGTTTATCAAAAATCATTCCCTAGTAGAATCGAAATGCCTGAATTCGAATCATTTCAACGATTTCTTCAAAAACAGAACGTTAGCGAACAGGAAATGAATTTGATAGGGAAGTACGCACCCATATCATTTTCGAATTCTGTAACAAATAAATTACAATTAAAACCTTAATTTTCTAGAAGAATTGAAAGATAAACAAGCTGTAGGCCGAGTATTTAAAAACAATGTCATGGTATATAGTATAAGCTTTAATAAATAAATACTTTTTAAAGTGTCAGGCAACTGAAAGTCGCGATAGCTTCGTATTTTGGCAGCTTTTCCGGGTAAATTGTAAATAAAGAAAAGCTTGGAACAGAAACTTCTATAGGAGTTATGGTTTGTTTTTCGATGTCTAAATTTTCCTGCGTTTTCCGCTTTTTTGCGATTGTAATATGCGGAACGAATCGATCTGTTTTTGGTATCCCCAACAGAGAGGGAATTGATGCATTTATCTTTTGCTGTAAGTGGGTGAGTGAAAGATTTTCGTCAATAGCTAGATAGATGACTCTAGGATCGCTCTTTGAACCAAAATAGGACAGACCATTAATTGATAACGAAAAAGAAGTTGTCTTTTTTGCAATCTCAGCTAACTGATTTTTCACGAATGGAAGTTGTTGTGCTTCAACCGCGCCTAAATATAGTAAGGTCACATGCAAATCGTCTCGATAAGTTAACACTTTATAATACCTACGTAAGGAATATTCTTTCTTGAACTTATCTGCAATCTCCTCAACCTGTGCGGGGATGGGAATGCCTATGAAATAATGACGTTTCATCGGTTTAACCTCTTTCAATTTCTTAATTAATTTTAGGATACCAATTAGTGAAGGAATCTAATCATTTGGAGAAGGAAATCCCCCAGAAAAATCGGGCACCTAAACAATCATGAAAGTTTTAACAAACGGGATAGTTTAAATTATCATGTTAGTTTGGGTGCCTGTCACCATTATCAACCTCTGTTTAAAAAAGCACGTACCATATGAACGGCCGACCATTCTGAGTTTGAAGCGGCGATTAAAGGGTAGTTCCTTGGAAAAAGTTCGGCAGTTATTTCATAGACATCTTTTCCTTTTTTCGATAGTGCGAGTGCTTTGCCTTCCATCTCTTCAAGGTAATCAATTTTTAAATGAATCATCGCTTTCGGATTCTTGACGAGGCCTGCGTGACAGCAGTACATTTGTTCAAAATCGTAGGCTAGGATTTTTTTTAATGAATCCAGTGTCGAAAGAATGTTTTCGTCGACTAGGACGAGTTTTACTTTTGGCGTAATAAATAAATCGCCAGTAAATAAAATTCCTTTTGATTGATTATAAAAAGCAACGTGGTCTTTTGAGTGTCCTGGCGTTTCAATAACTTCCCATGTGTCTTTTCGTGATTGGAATGTTTTGCTAAGCGGCTGTGAAGTAAACGGCTCGACATCTCCCCAAATTTCTTTTCTGTAAACTGGAATACGTTGTGGTTGTTTCGTTAAGTGCGTTGACATTTGATGGATATAAATGGGTACCTCATATTGTTGTTGAATTAAAGCGGCATTTCCTGTATGATCCTCATGAAAATGTGTTAGGACAACTTGGTCAAAATCACATGTTTTAAAGAAATGATTGAATTCATTTCTAAGAGACTGCGATCCTGTATCAATTAAAACGCCATCCACGGCAAAGCTATATACGGACATCGTCGTACGCGGTATTGTAATCATACAATTTGCCATGAATACTTCATTTTCTTGTAAAATTTCCCCTTTAGTTTCAATGAACGTTTTCATTACCCACACCCCTTTATTGAAGTATATCATGACTTAAAGTGATTGAGTATTCATTCATTTATTTTTTTGATTTGTTTTACGCTCTATATTGAACTGAACGATTGCCTGAATAAGATCATTCGGTAAAGGTTGTGCATGCGGAAGGTGAATCGTTCCTTTTGCATAATGAAAGCCTGCGAGTTTCTCTTCAAACGCTGTAACCGTCGGCGCACCGACGTGAAACCCAATATGGTTTTGGTGCATTGCAAAATGAACTAAATTTCCATTCTGAACGAAAGTCGGCATATTCCAACTGATTTTCTCCGTTGCTTCGGGTGCTGCTTCACGAATGATTGTCCTTAGTTCTTGAAGATGTGTTTGTTCCGTTTCGGGAAACTGTGCAATATACTCATCAATTGAATAAACAGTTTTACATGAATGAGACTGGTTTCTCCTTTTGAAATCACGTCCACAAATAGGGCATGTCCACATACAAATCTCCTCCTAAAAAACTAAATGTAGATTGATTTTATTATAGCAGAAAGCATGGTCTGCTTTTAGAAATGGGAATTCTTGACGGTTCACTTTTTTATTGATAACCTTACCGCATTGTTAAGAGTCGAAAGTGTTGGAGGGGCTCCTTTGAAATTATTTCGGAATAAATATAAACAGCTTAGCTTATATGTTGGATTAGCGATTGCTTGTATTGCTTCATTTATATTCGTCTTTCACAATGCGTCATTTTACGATCGCCCAATTGCTAAGGTGATAGAGGTAGAAATCATAGATGAGATGCAAGTGACTGATTTTAGAAATAATAAAGATAAACTATTCACTCAACGTCTCGTGGCTGAAATGAGCAATGGGCAGGAAAAAGGGCAGCGTATTGAGTTGATTAATGAATATTCTGATTCAGGTGCCTATGACCAAAAATACAAAGTAGGCCATGAATTATTTGTATTAATCGACAAAAACATTTCGAATAATCAGGTGCTAACCGGGACGATTAAAGACGTGAAACGGGATAAGTATCTGGTCATCATAACCTGGGTATTTATTTTCACGTTGCTCATTGTCGGTAAAAAACAAGGGCTTTATTCTGTTGTCAGCTTGATAATTAATGCGGCATTACTATCCTACGCGTTAGACGTATACGTACAAAATTCGACGATTAGTTTAGTATTGATATGCGGTGTGACCGCCATTTTATTTACTGTCATTTCATTGTTCCTTGTGAATGGAATCAATGAAAAAACGTATGCTGCGATTATCGCGACAATGCTCGGGACATTCGCATCACTTTTGATTACTTACCTTGTCATTTGGATTGCAGCAGAAAATGGTCTCCGTTATGAAGAAATGCAGTTTATTTCGAGACCGTACCAAATGGTTTTCATGGCCGGTTTATTTGTCGGATCGCTCGGTGCGGTGATGGATATTGCGATTACGATGTCCGCTTCGATCTTTGAAATCTACGAGAAAAACCCAGATGTCACTTCAAAAGCATTACAAAAATCAGGGATGGAAATTGGGAAGGACGTTATGGGAACGATGACGAGTATTTTGTTTTTTGTTTATGTAAGTGGTTCGCTTCCCATGTTAATATTATACTTGAAAAATGCTGCACCGCTAGGATTTACGTTGTCCATGAACCTTTCCTTGGAATTAGCGAGAGCGCTAGCAGGAGGGATTGGCATCGTACTCACGATACCAATTGGACTTTATACGGCGATATTTTTTGTTAATCGAAAGAGGGCACGCTTATGAATGTTTTAGTTGTGTTGGCGATGATTTTATTCGGATTAATGGTGCTTGTTGGTGGAAAAAAAGGGGTTAAATCTTTTATTTCTTTGTTTATCAATTTCGGGGTTATTTTAGTGATGGTTTTCTTTATGATGGATCCAAATACAAATCCCATTGTATTAACTTTGATGGCTTGTATTGTCATTGTTTGTGTCAATCTATTTTATGTTAATGAAGTGAATAGTAAGACGAAAATGGCGTTCATTTCAACGATTGTCACGCTCATAGTTTTATTTTTGTTCATTCATTACATCACGAAATCTGCGATGATCCAAGGATTTGGCGAAGAAGAAATTGTGGAGTTAGCGCCGTTTTCGTTGTTAATTGGCATCGATTTTGTAAAGATAAGTGTCTCCATTGTCATCATTAGTACAGTTGGAGCCATTACAGACGTAGCAATCGCAATCTCCTCACCGATGCGTGAATTGAAAGTTCATAATCCGCACATGAGCCGGAAAGATTTGTTTACATCGGGTATGCGCATAGGCCGAGATATTTTAGGAACGGATACGAATACGTTGTTTTTTGCTTTTATTGGGGGCTATTTGGCGCTTATCCTATTGTTTAAAGATTTATCGTATTCTATTGGTGAAATTGTAAATTCAAAGATATTTGTTGCAGAAATTGTTACAATCTTGTGCGCTAGTATTGGCATCGCGATTATTATTCCAATTACTTCATGGATTAATGCTACGTATTTAACGAGTAAAAGTTATAAGTCTTGAAAAACAATCCTCCAGCTATCGGTCGTTTGCCGGTAGATGGGGGATTTATTTTAGACAACAGGAAAACAATTAATATGAGTGTAATTAAGGAGCATCGCCTTTTCATATCTTTATAAAAAGGGAAGAAGAGGTGAATGTTTATGAAAAAAGGATGTTTGACGATAATTGTGTTATTGGTCGTGGTGCTTGCGTTATTTCCAGTCTTGTCAAACGTCGACGATCTTAAAAGTACGGTGATGAAACATACATCAGCTTTATTCTCTGAAGATAGGCAACTCAAGGTTTTTGAGGAGTCTTTAATTGAAGATGGCGGTTTTTTTGATCAGGTGAGTAAAAAAATAAGCGAACAAGGGTATGAACATATTATGCAAGGTATGGTGTATTCCAAAGATGATATTCGTATTGAATTTTTATTAACCAACACCGAAGTTTCTGATGAAGTGAGGAAGGACATAGTGGCCATATTTAATGAAATAGTAATAAAAAATAAAATGGAGCCGTCCATTTTTGAAGTGAAAGTTCGTGCAGAATAGTCTACGAACACTGAAAGGACCGGCTCCAGGTTTCAAGTGTTATCTTTTTGAATCTAAATATCGATAAAGTGTCGATTTACTGATACCTGTTTCTTCTTTAATTTGATGAAGTGTATATTGCTTACTTTGGTACATAGCAAAAGCTCTATTCAAGTTATCGTCTGATTTTCTCGGTCGCCCGATTGTTTTTCCGCGCTGTTTTGCTGCTTGAATCGCAAATGTAGACGTATGGCTTAAAAAAGTTGATTGTAATTCGGTAAAAAACTCAGCCCATGTAAGTAGGGAACCCTCTGTGATGTGCTGATTCGTGATTTTTTCATCTAGGAAATGAATCGTAATTTCATCACGTTTTGCAAGTCGTAAAATATCTAAGAAATGATGTAATGAGTCCGCGAGTGTTTCAATGTTTTGGACGAACAGTTTATCGCCTTTTTGGATTGACATAAATAAGTTTTCGAGTTCAGCTCTCTTTTGGGCAAAGGCATGAGATTCTGTAAATAATTGATCGGTTTCGATTGATATTAATTGCTTTTGCATAAGCGGATCTCGAACGATTGGGCGCATGTATCCGTAATTCAATTTTTTCACTCCTGTGTTCCCAAAAGTCTTTAGTTTTGGGAAGAAAGATGATATGATAACTACATTATATCACTATAAAGGAGATTTTCTATGCAGACATTAAAACTTGAGTGGTTTGGGAATATTCGCGCTGATATTTTAGCGGGTATTGTAGTTGGACTAGCCCTTATTCCTGAAGCACTGGCTTTTGCATTTATCGCTGGGGTTGACCCACGCGTTACACTATATGCGTCATTTACAATTGCTGTCATTATTGCCTTTGTTGGGGGAAGACCTGGAATGGTTTCTGCTGCGACAGGTGCTATGGCCTTAGTCGTCGTTAGTTTAGTCGCTGAACACGGTTTACAGTATTTATTGGCCGCAACAATTTTGACTGGAATTATCCAATTCTTACTTGGAATATTCGGGGTCGCGAATTTAATGCGATTTATTCCTAATTCCGTCATGCTAGGCTTCGTAAATGCGCTCGGCATTATGATATTTCTCGCGCAAATGCCTTATTTGATCGGCGGAAGTATGATGACGTATGTTTTTGCGGTTGTAACGCTTATTTTAGTGTACGCAATACCGCGCTTTTTTACACTGATACCAGCGCCATTACTTGCGATTATCATTATGACGGTCATCGCTTTTATAAGCGGAGTGAATTTGCAAACGATCGGTGATTTAGGAACGATGCCGTCTACGTTACCGGTGTTTTTCCTACCAGATATTCCATTGAATTTTGAAACATTGAAAATTATTTTGCCATATTCATTAGCGTTAGCGATTGTCGGGTTATTGGAATCTTTATTAACCGCGCAAGTACTAGACGATATGACAGATACATCAAGTAATAAAAACAAAGAGGCCCGTGGACAAGGGATTGCGAATTTTATTAATGGATTTTTTGGTGGATTAGCTGGTTGTGCATTAATTGGCCAATCTGTCATTAATGCAAAATCTGGTGGTCGTGGTCGACTATCAACATTTGTCGCAGGGGCATTTCTAATGTTCCTGATTATTGTGTTAGGAGATGTTGTCATCGATATACCAATGCCAGTACTAGTTGGTGTGATGATTATGGTAAGTGCGACAACGTTTAATTGGCGTTCGTTTAAGTTTCTCAAACAAGCACCCAAATCAGAATCGATTGTCATGATCGTAACTGTTGCGATTATTTTATATACCCATAACTTAGCAATTGGTGTCATCTTAGGTGTTATTTTAAGTTCTCTATTTTTCGTCGCTCGTATCTCTAGGGTGGTAGTTTCAGAGGAGAGCGGGTATTATAGCGTAAAGGGCCCCTTGTTTTTCGCCTCAACAACGAAATTTATCCAGTCGTTTGAGCATATAGATGGTAAGAAAATAACGATTGACTTTGAAAACAGTCAAATTTGGGATGAATCGGCAGTTGGTGCGATTTTGAAAGTGCGGCAAAAACTTGAACAAAAAGGCATCGATGTGCAAATTTCAGGATTAAATTCTTCAAGTCAGGAATTGTATAAACAACTCATGTAGGGAGGGGTTTAAATGAAAATTGCAGTTGCAGTTGACGGTTCGGATAATGCGATGCGTGCTGCAAAATATGCGATTATGCTCGCCACATATTTACCAGAAACAAGTTTAGAAGTCATTATGGTGATTGATCTAGACAAGGCGAAAGACGAGTATTTATTAACCCAAAGTGCTGAAAGTTTAAGATTAAACCGAGAACGAAAAGTACACCCTATTATTGAACTAGCTAAGAAGCAACAGATTGATGTTGAAACAACAATTTTAAAAGGAAAACCGAGTCAAGAAATTATTCAATATGTGAATGAAAATGCGATTGATCAGCTTGTTGTAGGTAGTCGAGGTCTCAATTCATTCCAAGAAATGATTGTGGGCAGTGTGAGCCATCGGGTGATGAAGTATGTGAAGTGCCCTGTAACGATTGTGAAATAGTCCGGTCCGGAGTAACCGTACAAGATACGTATGGCCAATAAGCTATCATAGTATGAATAGAAGGAGGAGCTTAAAGAACATCAAATGTTCAGATGGCTTCTCCTTTTTCTTTAATTAAAACATACTTAATTAAACAGGTATAGGACCATTCCAAATAACATTGCATTATGAGTATGTGGATGTTATTATGGATTTTACTATTATCGATCGGAGGCTTTATAAAAATGCAGTCTATCAGAATCCGGATGACTTCCAGGTCTATTAGCTAATTGAATAGTTGTACAAGCTCTATTTGTATAGAGCATTCGGGATAGGTCTGCCTTTTTATAAATCCATATGTAAAAATGAGAGAGAGGGGCTTTTCTCTCTTTTTTTGTTGTTCTCTTTTACTTTAGCAGAATAACTTAAGTTTTAGATATAGGATAGGTATGCGCTTTTCCGATTATTTTTGTACTAGCTAGCACATGATAAAGAAATATAAATAAAAGGAGAACTATCCTATATGACAGAACAATCAACTGGATCAAAGCAATACGAATTTCTTGCTGACAATCCAAACGTGAAAGTATTACCGATTATGCTTTCCCTCATAATTGGGGCATTTTTTGCGATATTAAATGAAACACTTTTAAATATTGCACTCATCACTCTAATGGATGAGTTTGGGATTTCGTTAACAACAGTACAGTGGATGGCAACTGGTTTTATGCTTGTTATGGGTGTCGTCATTCCTGTTTCGGCTTTATTATTACAATGGTTTACGACGAGACAATTATTTTTAAGTACGATGATAATTTTTACATTTGGTACGATGATTAGTGCATCGGCACCGACTTTTTCAATTTTATTAATCGGGCGGTTAATTCAAGCGGTCGGGACTGGGGTGTTAATGCCGATTATATTTAATGTGTTTTTATTAATCTTCCCGCCCGAGCGACGCGGAAAAGTGATGGGGATGGTTGGTCTTGTCATTATGTTTGCGCCTGCAATTGGACCGACACTTTCCGGAGTCATCGTTGAATATTTAGGTTGGCGTTATTTATTTATCACAGTCATTCCGTTTGCTTTATTTTCTATCGCGTTTGCTTATAAGTTTTTAGTGAATGTATCTGAAGTGACAAAACCAAAAATCGATATTATTTCTATTGTCTTTTCTACAATAGGTTTTGGGTCTACGGTCTATGGCTTTAGTGCTTCGGGTGCAAGTGCAGATGGGTTTCTTAGTACGAATGTGTTGATTGCAATTATGATCGGTGTAATCGGAATTATACTGTTCGTTTTGAGACAACTAAAATTAGATGAGCCGGTTATGGATTTGCGCGTATTCAAATATCCGATGTATCGACATGCGGTCATCATGTTTTTAATCATTATTATGACAATGTTTGCTTCGGAAATTATTTTGCCGATGTTTATGCAGGGACCTTTAATGTTAACAGCTGCTACAGCGGGTCTAGTTTTGCTACCGGGTAGTCTTTTGAATGGAATCATGTCGCCATTAATGGGGCATCTTTTTGATAAGTTTGGACCGCGCGTCTTAATGATTCCTGCAACACTTGTCTTAAGTGGAACGATGTTTATGATGAGCCGTTTGACTGCGGAATCATCTTTATGGATTATCGTGATTGGTTATATTTTAATTATGTTATCTGTTTCCGCGATTATGATGCCGGCTCAAACAAATGGACTGAACCAGCTTCCAAAAACACTTTACCCGCACGGAACCGCAGTCATGTCTACATTACAGCCCGTTGCCGGTGCAATAGGTGTTTCCGTGTTTATCAGTATTCTGAACGCGAGACAGCTTAGTTTCTTGCAAAAGTCAGGCACACCAAATGACCCGGCTACAATGAGAGCAGCAATGGTGGTGGGTGTTGAATTGGTTTATTTCATAGCTTTTGCGATGTCCATTGTCGCGGTGATTTTAGCCTTTACTGTTTATCGTGCGAAACCACATGAGGATGAACAAGTACAAAAAGAAGTGTAAACAATGTGTGAAAAGATGCCATTCCAGAATAGTTGGGGTGGCATTTTTTGTATCCTTTTTTAACGTAGCGCGCTATATAGAGAATGTAGGGATGTTTTTATGTATTTAACCTGTACAAAAGTTCTCGCTTTTACATGTTATATAAATAAGGAGGATTTCAATGGTAACGATAAAAAAGCAATTGGTTTCAAGCCGGATGAGGACGTTCTCAGGAATAAATGGACGTAATTTTATTACCATTCACGAAACGGCAAATTATGCGAAGGGTGCAGGCGCTCAAATGCATGCCGATTTGCAATCAAGTGGATTTTCAGCTTCCTGGCATTGGCAAGTAGATGACAAGGTAGCGATACAATCATTTCCACACACGGTTCGATGTTGGCATGCAGGAGATGGTGCAGGAAATGGCAACTTCCACTCGATTGCAATCGAGATTTGTGTGAATGTAGATGGCGATTTTCAACAAGCCGTCGTAAATGCTGCGGCTTTGGTGAAGAAAATTATGCATGATGAAGGGATTCCGAGTGCTAACGTTGTGCAACACCATCATTGGAGTGGAAAAGATTGCCCACGTCATTTGCGTAAAGGAGATAAAGGAATAGACTGGGCTTCATTTAAAAGACTTCTTCCAACAAAAGCTGATAGATCTTCTAGTAATTTATCTTACGGAAGTCAAGGAGAAGCAGTTAAACAGCTCCAAATCGACTTAAACAAACTCGGCTACAAACTAACGATAGACAGCTCATTTGGTCCGGCCACAGAACGGGCAGTAAAGGCATTTCAAGCATCTCTAAAATTAACAGTAGAAGGAATTGTTGGTCCGCAAACGCAAAAAGCATTAAAAGAAGCGCTGGTAAAGCAATCTGTCTCTAGAAAAGTCTTAAAGGTTGGAGATAAAGGAGACAATGTCCGAGCGATGCAAGCGGCATTAGCTAGTGTCGGTTTTTATCCTGATAAAGGATCCGAAAATTATGGTGTTGACGGGTATTTCGGTACTAAAACGCGCGATACTGTAAAGCGCTTCCAGTCCGTCTATACACCAACGGAAATAGATGGCATATTTGGTCCTAAAACCAGGTACGAACTCAATAGAATCATTAAAAAATAACGCGTTTTTTTCACATAAGTTGGGAAGTACTACATTATCAAAACTATCAAAGAAAAAACTATTTACTAGCATTTTCAAAGAAAATATTAATAGTAAAGGCGGTATGTCTAACGCATGTTTTTACTTGTCCATATAGTATATAGAGCGGCCGTATCTAATTCATAAAAAGGGGGGGAGAAAAATGGGTTGTAGAAATAATCATCATAATGAAAATCGACGAAATAGATTTGTTTGTGAATGTAATGAAGAAAACAATCGTAGACAACCAGTTACATTGTTTTGCAGATGTCACGAAGTGCGAGGCGAACGCGAAGAAAATCGCCACCATCGTTTCCACGAAAATGAAGTTCGCTTCGAGCGAGATAATCGTAGAGACCATTGGCGTGAAGATGTTCGAGAAGAGCGTGATTGCCGCAGAAACCGCAGAAGCCGCTGTAACTTCTGTAACTTCTGTAACTTTGGCAGACGTTGGTAATTAAAAATAAAAAATCCAAACATGAATGTCCCAGATAGGTGGGCATAGGAAAAGGCGGCTATTTCTAGAGTAGTCGCTTTTATTTTATGAACATCAGCATGATGCCGGATGCGTTTACCTATCTAGTTCTTCTAATCATTCATTTTATTGTAGATAGATAAATTAATAGAAAATACAGATGCATTATCGGTTCGCCGTTCTTGTTAAGTTAATTTGAACATAAAATAACATAAAGGGGTGATACGATGTTTGAAGTATATGATGTTATTTTGCTTCCTTTAATAGTGGGCATCGTAGAGATATTTAAACGTACAGGTGTGCATAAAAAATTCTTACCATTAATTTCGTTACTATTAGGAATTATTGTAGGGGTCGTTTATGTGACAGACTTTGATTGGAAGCAAGGAATCCTTGTTGGCGCAATGCTTGGATTATCGGCAAGTGGATTATATAGTAGTTCAAAAAACACTTTTGAAAAAGATGATGAGCAATAAAGTGATTTCCATCTTTTTTTTTGAAGAAATTCAACGAAAAAGAATAAAGTCGATGGTTCTTCCTCATAATTCATATGAAAACTATTTGAATCAAACCCTTCATGTGATATAGTTATGATGGATGAAAGTAGGTGGTTCACGTGCGCAAAAAATATGGTAAGCTTCGAAAAAAAGGCAACTTAATTGTATTTCCTGGAACAGCTGAAAAGCTAATTCGTGAAGGCATGCATTATGTTGAGCATCATCAATTTGAACAAGCTGTCCATTCGTTTGAAGAAGCGATGCAATTTGAGCCAGAATCGGATGAGTTTTTACTTCCTTATGCAATTGCACTTTATGAAATAAAAGCGTTTAGACGTGCTAAAGATATAACGTCAATGTTATTAAATCGTGGACCCGAAGATTATATAGGAACGATGGAATTGTACTTAACAATTTTAATCCATTTGGAAGAGTATGAAGATGTTGAAATGAAAATTGATATCTTATTGGAAGAAGGTTTTGTTCCAAAAGGAATGCTAAGTAAATTCACATACTTACGCGATTTAAACAAGCGCTTAGCATTGCGATACGGGAGCGAAGAATCAATTGTGGCGAAAGCGCCCTTCACGTTGGACGAGTTTATGGCAATGGATGTACTAGGTCAACAACAGTTGCTTGCTTCTCTAGATGGGACTGATCTTCATGCGGTGACAGAACTGTTAGAAGACATTGTGGAAAGTGTCCATCTTTCACCAATTGTCATCACATTTGCGTTGACGCTTTTACACCAAGCGCAATACTCAAAACAAGTGACTGTCCATAAATTTGGTCTCGAGAAAGAAGTCATACCAGCCTCGATGGCGTTACCAGGTCAGGATGAACGAACGCAAGCAGTTCTGGCTGAGTTGGAAAAGTTATTAACTCAAGATCCGTCACGATTGGAGTTAGCTTATGGACTTGTCGAGAAATTTATGATTATTGCATTTCCATTTGATTGGGGAAGTTATTCTGCTGAGGAGATTGCAAATTCCTATATTGTATACATAGAAAGTTTATTTTCAGGTGAAGAACTTCCATACACACCCCTTCTTGCATTCATCAAACAATTGGACAACGATTCAGATTTTGAGCCAGTATAAAAAAATATTGAAAGATAAAGGCGTTATGCTATACTGAAACAGTTGTCAAAATTGCATATACGTGTAAAAATAGATTTACAAATGATTCGGAGGTTTTTTAATATGTCAGTTAAATGGGAAAAACAAGAAGGGAACCAAGGCGTTTTAACAGTTGAGGTTCCAGCAGAAGAAGTTACAAAAGGTCTAAATCAAGCATTTAAAAAAGTTGTAAAAGATGTACAAGCTCCAGGTTTCCGTAAAGGAAAAATGCCACGTAAAATGTTTGAAAAAATGTACGGTGTAGAAGCTCTATACAATGATGCATTAGACTTCATCTTACCAGATGCTTATTCGAATGCAGTTGAAGAAGCGGGCATTGATCCAGTCGATCGCCCAGAAATCGACATCGAGCAAATGGAACAAGGCAAAGAACTTATTTTCAAAGCGACAGTTACTGTTAAACCTGAAGTGAAACTAGGAGATTACAAAGGTTTAGAAGTTACGCGTCAAGAAACTGAAGTTACAGATGAAGAAATTGAAGAGCAATTAAAAGATCGCCAAACAGCTTTCGCTGAACTTGTTGTAAAAGAAGACGGCGAAGTACAAAACGGTGATACAGTGAAACTAGACTTCAAAGGTTTCTCTGACGGAGAAGCGTTTGAAGGTGGAGAAGCACAAGACTTCGATTTAGAAATTGGTTCAGGTTCTTTCATTCCAGGATTTGAAGACCAAATGGTTGGCATGAAAGTCGGCGAAGAAAAAGAAATCGAAGTGAATTTCCCAGAAGAATACCATGCAGCAGAACTTGCAGGTAAACCAGCTGTTTTCGAAGTAAAAGTGAATGAAATTAAAACGAAAGAAATTCCTGAGTTAGACGACGAGCTTGCAAAAGAAATCGACGAAGAAGTTGAAAGTCTTGACGAGCTACGTAAAAAAATGAAGGAACAAACAGCAACAGAAAAGAAAACTGCTTCTGAAACAGCACTTCGTGATGACCTTGTAGAAGCGGCAGCACGCAATGCAGAAATCGATATTCCAGAAGTTATGATTGAATCAGAAGTTGAGCGCATGATGGGTGAATTCGAACAACGTCTACAACAGCAAGGCATGAACCTTGATCTTTATTTCCAATTCTCAGGACAAGATAAAGAGGCGCTAAGCGAGCAAATGAAAGACGATGCAATCAACCGTGTGCGTGTTTCATTAACACTTGAAGCAATTGGCAAAGAAGAAAATATTGAAGTTGCAGAAGAAGATATTAACGCAGAACTTCAAAAAATGTCTGATCAATTCGGTATGGATGTAGAACAGATTAAAGCAGCGCTTGGCGGTACGACGGTTCTTGAAAATGACCTTCGTTTCAACAAAACAGTTGAATTCCTTGTAGAAAACGCAAAGATTACTGAATAAGAAAAAGATATATGGACAAGGTACGGTAGACCGTACCTTGTTTTACATAAAATAAGCATTTTCGTATCATTTGAATTCTAAATAGTTGATTATACGGAATGAGTCTTGTAATATTGTCACTTGAAAAGGGGTGAGCATAATGTTCAAATTTAACGATGAAAAAGATAATTTAAACTGTTCCTTTTGTGGAAAATCCCAAGAACAAGTTCGGAAGCTTGTAACAGGCCAAGGGGTCTATATTTGCGACGAATGCGTTGAACTTTGTGCCGAAATCGTCAAAGAGGAGATCGAGCTTGAAGAAGACTTCGAGTTAAAAGATGTCCCAAAACCGAAAGAAATACAAAGTATTCTTGATGACTATTTAATTGGGCAGAACCGAGCAAAGAAATCGCTCGCGGTAGCTGTATATAATCATTACAAGCGTGTCAATTCTGGTAGTAAAATTGATGATGTAGAACTTGCGAAGTCTAACATCGTTCTCATTGGACCTACTGGAAGTGGTAAGACCTTACTCGCTCAAACGCTAGCACGAATCCTTGATGTACCATTTGCAATTGCAGATGCAACGTCATTAACAGAGGCGGGCTACGTTGGTGAAGATGTCGAAAATATATTACTAAAATTAATCCAAGCAGCTGATTACGATGTGGAAAAAGCTGAAAGAGGCATTATTTATATCGATGAAATCGACAAAGTTGCACGCAAATCTGAAAACGCATCGATTACACGAGACGTATCAGGCGAAGGTGTTCAACAAGCGCTCTTGAAAATTTTAGAAGGTACGGTTGCAAGTGTTCCACCTCAAGGAGGACGTAAGCATCCGCATCAAGAATTTATCCAATTAGATACAACGAATATTCTCTTTATCGTCGGTGGTGCATTTGACGGCATTAACGATATTATTAAAAGAAGAATTGGTCAAAAACTCATTGGGTTTGGTACAGGCACAGAGCCAGTTGAAGAAGAATCACTTCTTTCAAAATTAATTCCGGAAGACTTACAAAATTATGGTTTAATTCCGGAGTTTATTGGCCGATTACCGGTACTTGCAAGCCTTGAGCCGCTTGATGAAGATGCATTGTTCCAAATTTTAACGTTACCGAAAAATGCAATCGTTAAGCAGTATCAAAAGATGTTAGAAATAGACGGGGTTAACTTACGTTTTGAGGAAGATGCGTTAATCGAGATTGCGAAAGAAGCAATTGAACGAAAAACGGGTGCCCGTGGATTGCGTTCAATCATTGAAAACATCATGTTAGATATTATGTATGAATTACCATCTCTTGAAGAAGTGACTGAATGTGTTATTACGAAAGATTCAGTCCTAAACAAAACAAGTCCTATTTTGTTAAAAGAAGATGGGTCCGAATACACAATATTAGATGACAAAGACTCGGCGTAATGCCTGAAGGACAAAGCTGACACCGATTGTGCATAGATATTTGCGCATGTTGGTTGTCAGCTTTTTCCTTCTCCATATACATATTTTATTCCAATGGAGGTGTTTTTGCTTGAAACAAAATAAACATACAAATATCCCTTTATTACCACTTCGTGGAATCCTCATCTATCCGACAATGATCTTGCATATAGATGTGGGACGTGAACGATCTATTTTGGCAATCGAACGCGCACTTGAGCAAGACAGCCTCATTTTCTTAGCAACCCAAAAAGATACAAAAATTGAAAATCCAGAACGAGATGATTTATACGATATAGGTACATTCGCCGCGGTTAAATCGGTTAAGGAATTGGAGAACGGTACGCACCGTGTTTTAATTGAGGGCATTGCGCGGGCTGAATGGACAAAGTATGAAGAAGATGATTTGTTTAGTATCGTCGATGTCACAACATATCAAGATAATACAGCGAAAGTGGATGTTGAACTAGAAGCGCTGATGCGGACGCTTCGTAAGTACTTCGAAAAATATGTGAAAGCATCTAAAAAGCTTTCAAAAGATACGTTTAATTCAATTGCAGAAATTCGTGAACCTGGGAGATTAGCGGATATGGTTGCCTCTAATTTGCCAATCAAAATCGAAGCGAAACAAGAAGTGCTTGAATTATTAAAAGTTGAAGAACGATTAGAGTGGCTCATTAGCTGTTTACACAATGAACAAGAAGTTCTTTTGATGGAAAATAAAATTACTGAACGTGTCCAACAAGCAATGGAAAGGACGCAGAAAGAATTTTATTTGCGCGAGCAAATGAAAGCGATTCAAACGGAACTTGGCGATAAAGACGGAAAAGGATTAGAAATTGCTGAACTTCAAGAGAAAATTGAACAAGCAAACATGCCAGAAGATGTTAAAGAAGTTGCAGAGCGTGAATTAAATCGATATGAAAGAATTCCTGCAGCCTCAGCTGAAAGTGGCATCATACGCAGTTATATTGATTGGCTTGTCGCGCTACCTTGGTCCGTTGCGTCAAAGGATCAGTTAGACATCAACCGTTCGGCTGAAATTTTAAATCGGGATCACGATGGGTTAGAACAGGTAAAAGAACGGATCCTTGAATATTTAGCCGTTCGCCAATTAACAAATTCACTGCGTGGTCCAATTTTATGTCTTGCAGGACCCCCAGGTGTTGGTAAAACATCCTTGGCTCGCTCTATCGCAGAATCACTTGGCCGTAAATTTGTTCGTATATCACTAGGTGGTGTGCGTGATGAATCGGAAATTCGAGGGCATAGACGGACGTATGTCGGTGCGATGCCAGGAAGAATTATTCAAGGTATGAAAAAAGCTGGGAAAATAAATCCTGTCTTCTTGTTGGATGAAATTGATAAGATGTCCAATGATTTTCGCGGCGATCCATCAGCTGCGATGTTAGAAGTATTAGATCCAGAACAAAATGCAACGTTTAGTGACCATTATATTGAAGAACCATTTAATTTATCGGAAGTATTATTTATTGCAACTGCAAATGATTTAAGTGCGATTCCTGGTCCGCTTCGAGATAGAATGGAAATTATTTCGCTGTCGAGCTATACGGAATTAGAAAAAAGCACCATTGCTAAAAATCATTTAATCCCGAAACAGATGAAAGAACATGGTTTAACAGGTGCTGCATTACGGATTAATGATGAGGCGATTCTCGATATTATTCGGTATTACACGAAAGAAGCGGGCGTCCGAGGTTTAGAGCGTAAAATCTCATCTGTCTGCCGAAGAGCTGCAAAACAAATTGTGACTGGCGAGAAAAAACGTGTAGTCATTACGCCAAATACATTAGAAGATATACTTGGTAAAAAGAAATTTAGGTACGGTCTTGCAGAAACGGTGAACCAAATCGGTGTGGCGACAGGACTTGCTTATACGCAAGTAGGCGGCGACACATTGCAAATTGAAGTGTCTCTTTCTCCTGGTAAAGGGAAGTTAATGCTAACCGGGAAATTGGGTGACGTGATGAAGGAGTCTGCACAAGCTGCACTTTCCTATGTACGCTCCAAAACAGAGGCCTTTCAGATTGACCCGAAGTTTCATGAAACCTATGACATTCACATCCACGTTCCAGAAGGAGCCATTCCGAAAGATGGACCTTCCGCTGGGATTACAATGGCAACCGCACTTGTTTCTGCATTAACAGAACGAAAAGTATTGCGAGAAGTGGGAATGACTGGTGAAATTACGCTTCGTGGACGTGTACTTCCAATTGGTGGCGTGAAAGAGAAAAGTTTAAGTGCGCACCGTGCAGGATTAACAACAATTATTTTACCACTTGATAATGAGCGAGACATTGAAGATATTCCTGAAAGTGTCCGCGAACAATTAACATTTAAATTTGTAACAGATGTCGAAGAAGTCCTCGATATCGCATTGGAGGCTAAGGGCAAATGAAAGTCCATAACGTAGAAATGATTATGAGCGCGGTGAGACCTGAACAATATCCGGAAGAGGGATATCCTGAGTTTGCGCTCGCAGGACGTTCAAATGTAGGAAAGTCTTCTTTTATCAATCGTATGATTGCACGAAAAAGTTTAGCAAGAACATCATCTAAGCCAGGAAAAACACAAACACTTAACTTTTATAAAATTGAAGAACAGTTGTTTTTTGTCGATGTACCTGGCTACGGTTATGCAAAAGTTTCAAAGACCGAACGTGAAGCTTGGGGACATATGATTCAAGAGTATTTAACGACACGTGAAGAATTACGTGCGGTTATTCAAATCATCGATGTTCGTCATCCACCCACTGCAGATGATCGGTTAATGTATGACTTTTTAGTTCATTATGAAATTCCAGCCATCATCATTGCGACAAAAGCAGATAAAATTCCAAGAGGAAAAGTGAATAAACATTTAAAAATCGTCCGTGAAGGGCTAAACATCCGAAAAGGCGACCCATTAATCTTATTCTCCTCCGAAAAAGCAACAGGAATGGAAGAAGCCTGGAAAGAAATCGAAAAAAGGATGTAACTAAAAGCTGAAGACGCCGGTTAGACGTGACAAGCGTAAGGCGAGTCGACGGAGTGGCGCATTTTGCCACGCAGTCGAATTGACTTACGACTCGAACGTCTGGCGTCTGAAGCTAGATGTAACCAAAAGCTGAGGGGGATTGCCCAGATGCGACAGGCATAAGGCGAGCTGACACAGCGGCGTTTTTTGTCGCAGTGTCAGATTGACTTATGACCCGAGCATCTATCCCCCGAAGTTAGATGTACCAAATGCGTACATCAATCAATATAAAATTGGCGCAAATAATAAAGTAGACTGCATTCGCTTCATTAAACAATAAAACGGTTGATCATCAAAGGATCAGCCGTTTTATTTGTTTAACCTAACAGAAAATGGCGTAAATTAAGCGTTTAATCATTGAACTGAACATATCTAACTAGCAGTATCACATTAGACTAATTCCAAAAACAGGCTGTAAACCTTTGTACTTCATAAGGTGTTCACATTTAATGCACCCGAAAGAGTCGAGATATGTTATACTGGTCATAATGAAATTCAAGAACGTTGAGAGGTGTGAGCACCAAAGTGCATACAATTGTAGTAGGCGTTAACCATCGGACGGCACCTGTAGAATTAAGAGAAAAACTGTCGTTTGTTGAATCTGAACTGCCGCAAGCAATGCGATTACTTCAACAACAAAAAAGTGTTTTAGAAAACATTATCATTTCAACCTGCAACAGAACAGAGATTTATGCAGTAGTCGATCAAATACATACTGGACGTTATTATGTAAAACGCTTTCTATCGGAATGGTTTTCGATTCCAATGAAAGCATTTGAAAGCCATTTAATCATTCACGAAAACGATGAAGTAATTGAACATTTAATGAAAGTTTCGGCCGGCATGGATTCTATGGTGCTTGGAGAAACTCAAATACTAGGACAAGTTCGAGATAGCTTTTTAGAGGCGCAATCTATTGGGACAACTGGAACTGTCTTTAACCAACTCTTTAGACAGGCGGTAACATTTTCAAAAAGAGCGCATTCAGAAACGGACATCGGTGCAAATGCCGTATCCATTTCCTATGCAGCAGTTGAATTAGCAAAACAAATTTTTGGAAACTTGAATCATAAACATGTGTTAATTTTAGGTGCCGGAGAAATGGGAGAGTTGGCACTTAAAAATTTACAAGGTAGCGGTGCAGAAAAGGTGACGGTTGTGAACCGAACGTTTTCTACAGCTGAAGAAATGGCTCGGAAATTTGGTGGCGTTGCGAAGCCAATGAATGAGCTACAATGTGCGCTTCTAGAGGCGGATATTTTAATTAGTTCTACTTCCGCGACCGAATATGTCATTGATTATCAGACAATGAAATATGTAGAGCGTATGCGTGAAGGCAATTCTTTGTTTTTAATTGATATTGCTGTTCCACGCGATTTAGATCCACGTATCGGTGAACTTTCCAATGTATTTCTTTATGATATCGATGATTTACAAAGTATTGTCGATGCAAATTTGGCGGAACGTGAACGTGCTGCCGAAAAAATTGGGTATATGATTGAAGGTCAAATTATTGAGTTTAACGAATGGCTTGCAACGCTTGGTGTAGTTCCAGTGATTACTGCGCTACGTGAAAAAGGCTTGCAAATACAACGGACAACAATGGAAAGTATTTTAAATAAAATTCCCGACTTAACAGAACGTGAGAAAAAGGTATTAAGTAAGCATACAAAATCGATTCTTAACCAATTAATTAAAGAACCTATCAGAGAAGCAAAAGAACTTGCAATGGAACCTAACTCTGCTGAAAAACTAGAGTTATTCCAAAAGATTTTCGGAATTGAGGAAGAAGTAGAAAGAGAGAAAGAAAAAGAAGCAATTGCAAAGTTAGCGAAAAAACGACTAAAAGTTCGTGCGAAAAATAATCCGGTGCCTAAACCTGAGTGGACATTTTAAAGCGAATAAGGAATTTCCGCATTTGAATGCTATATGATAATACGGAAATTCCTTTGTTTTTCCGCTAGACTTGGCAGTTTTAGAAAGGCAGTGGCATGATGACTGATATAACGATGTCAAGACTGCATGAAGTAATGGTCGTCTTGTACGCGGTCAGTCTTGTATTTTATTTTATAGATTATTTGAATAAAGATCGCATCGCACACCGCAATGCTTTTGGGTTATTAACGCTCGTTTTTAGTATGCAATCGATTTTTCTTGTACTATTTATAATCGAAACGAAACGTTTCCCCGTATTGTCCTTGTTTGAAGGGATTTACTTTTATGCTTGGCTATTAATTACAATATCAATAGCCCTTCATCTCTTTACAAAACTTGGCTATGCGGTATTTTTTTTAAATATCATTGGTTTTATCTTTATGACAATCCATACATTTGCCCCTGTGCAAATTAAGCAGTCAACAATAGGGGATGCGTTAATCTCAGAATTACTATTTATCCATATTACTTTTGCGATATTGTCTTATGTTGCATTTGCGATATCGTTTGTCTGTGCGATATTATATTTACTCCTCTATCGCAATTTGAAAAAGAAAAAGTGGACAAAGCAATTTGGTCGATTGCCATCGCTTCAACAAACTGCAACAGGTATGAAAACGGGGATTATTATAGGGATTCCCTTTTTATTTATTAGTCTAGTACTTGGGATGCAATGGGCGCATATCGTCTTATCTGAATGGTCATTTTTCGATATGAAAATAGTAGGTTCATTTTTCATATTAATTGTTTATAGTCTAGTCTTGTTTGGGATTCAAACAGGGAGACTACGAGGTAATAATCATATGTGGGCAAATATATTTGCCTTTTTATTTGTCATTATTAATTTTTTTCTTGGAAGTACTTTATCCGAGTTTCATTTTTGGCTATGATTTTACTAATATTTAACTGTTAAAACAAAGACAACATCATGAAAGGTTTGAATGCATTGAGAAAAATTGTTGTTGGTTCAAGAAGAAGTAATCTAGCAATGACCCAAACAAAATGGGTAATTGAACAATTAAAAGAAGCAGGCGCTCCATTTGAATTTGAAATCAAAGAAATCATGACAAAAGGCGATAAAATCCTTGACGTCATGCTTTCTAAAGTAGGCGGGAAAGGCCTTTTCGTTAAAGAAATTCAAGATGCTTTATTTAATAAAGAAATCGATTTTGCAGTACATAGCATGAAAGATATGCCGTCAGATTTACCTGAAGGCCTAATGATTGGATGTATACCGCCGCGTGTTGATGCGAGAGATGCTTTCATTTCCAACGGTCACGTAAAATTCATGGACTTGCCGGAAGGTGCAGTCGTAGGAACGTCCAGTTTACGTCGCAGTTCGCAACTTCTATTATTACGTCCTGACATTGAAATTAAATGGATTCGCGGAAATATTGAAACGCGTTTGAGAAAATTACACGAAGGCGAATACGATGCAATTTTACTAGCCGCGGCAGGAATAGAACGTGTCGGTTGGGATAAAGACGTTGTTACTGAATTTTTATCAGCAGAAGATCTTATACCGGCAGTTGGGCAAGGTGCGCTTGCAATTGAATGCCGTTCAGATGATCAAGAATTACTCGATGAACTTGCAAAAATCAATGATTCGAAAACTTGGGATGAAGTGTCAGCTGAGCGAACATTTTTATCTGAAATGGACGGATCGTGTCAAGTTCCAATCGCTGGCTATGCGCAATTAAAAGGTTCCGACGTTGAATTTACAGGTTTCATTGCTTCACCGGATGCATCCCAAGTGTTTAAACATACTGTAGTCCATGCTGATCCTGTTCAGGCAGGAAAAGAGGTCGCAAAAGTATTGCGTGCTGAAGGTGCCGATGAAGTAATTAAGAAAGTGTTGGCTGACTTAGAAAATGAGAACAAGTGAACCACCTCTCAATGGTGAAACGGTTGTTTTTACTGGAACGCCAAGGTCAACAGATGTTTTTAGTTTAGTCGAACTATATGGAGGAATGCCGGTTTCATTACCGCTAATTAAGGTGGATGAATTAGTGGAACCAACAGATCAACTCCGGTTAGAAGCATGTGCAACGTACGATTGGCTCATATTTACGAGCCAAAGTGCAGTTGCAGCTTTTAAAGAAAAGATAAATCGTTTTAATGTTTCTGTCGACACAATCCCTTCGCATATTGCGGCGATTGGAACAAGAACTGCTGCTGCTCTTGAAGAACTTGGTTTTTCGGTTCGATTCATACCTACCGTTTTCAGTGCAGATGTTTTTGTAAAACAATTTCGACCGCCGGCAAATGAAACAGGGCGCCTCTTGTTTTTAAGAGGGTCTATTGCAGGTCCAACGATTCCTGAAGGATTGCCGTTTGAAGTTGATGAATGGACAATTTATAAGACGGCTAGAGCGACCGAAAATGTTGGGGCCCTTATTAACTTATTAAAAGAGAAGGAACAAATCTCAGTCCTATTTGCGAGTCCATCCGCTGTTGAAGTGTTTTCAGAAGAAGTTGTACCATCAATCGGCTGGAAAGGCTATACAATTGGCGCAATTGGGCATATCACGGAAAAGGCACTTACGGATGTGGGGGCTAACGTTCATGTTCGGCCTAATACATACACATTGAAAGATCTTGTCGAAAAGTTGGCAAGCCGAAAGGATGTTCATATTGATTAACTTAAATTTCCGTCGTAATCGACGTTTAAGAAATACTGCAACACTTCGTTCAATGGTACGTGAAACAGTATTACAAAAAGAAGATTTTATATATCCAATTTTTGTAGTGGAAGGCGAAGATATTAAAAATCCAGTTGCTTCAATGCCTGGAGTTTATCAATTATCGCTTGACCATTTTGCAAAAGAAATTGAAGAAGTCGTTGAACTCGGTATTCCATCTATTATTTTATTTGGCGTTCCAAATGAAAAAGACGCTGTTGGTACACAAGCTTATGCGGAAGATGGAATTGTTCAAAGAGCAATTCGTTTTGCAAAAGAGCGCCATCCTGAACTTGTCGTTATTGCAGATACTTGCCTCTGTCAATATACGGACCATGGTCATTGCGGTGTAGTAGAAGGTGGTTACGTAGTCAATGACAAATCACTTGATTTATTAGTACAAACTGCAGTGAGTCAGGCAAAAGCTGGCGCAGACATTATTGCACCATCTAATATGATGGATGGTTTTGTAGCGGCAATCCGCCAGGGACTTGATGAACAAGGATTCGAAAATATTCCGATTATGTCATATGCGGTTAAATATGCTTCATCTTACTACGGTCCATTCCGTGATGCAGCGCATTCATCACCGCAATCGGGAGACCGTAAAACGTACCAAATGGACTCAGCTAACAGAATGGAAGCTCTTCGCGAAGCAGAAGCAGACGTTGAAGAGGGGGCGGACTTTTTAATTGTAAAGCCAGCACTTTCTTATCTCGACATTATGCGTGATGTGAAAAATAACTTCACGTTACCAGTTGTCGCGTATAACGTGAGCGGAGAATATTCGATGATTAAAGCAGCCGCGCAAAATGGCTGGATTAATGAACAAGAAATTGTAATTGAAACATTGACGAGTATGAAACGTGCAGGGGCGGATTTAATTATGACGTACCACGCAAAAGATGCAGCACGTTGGTTGGAGGGTAAATAATTGGAAAAACGTTATGAGAACTCAAAACTAGCATTTGAGAAAGCAGTAGACCTTATGCCGGGCGGTGTAAACTCACCTGTACGTGCATTTAAATCGGTAAACATGGACCCGATTTTTATGGAAAGCGGAAAAGGGGCAATGATTAAAGATATTGACGGCAATGAATACATTGACTACGTCTTATCATGGGGCCCACTTATTTTAGGACACGCTGATGAAGACGTTGTAGAAGGTATTCAACGTGTAGCGGCAACCGGATCAAGTTTCGGCGCACCAACATTAGCTGAAAATGAATTAGCGGAACTTGTTATTGACCGTGTGCCGTCAATTGAAATGATTCGTATGGTTTCATCGGGGACGGAAGCTACAATGAGTGCATTGCGTCTAGCCCGTGGATATACTGGTCGAAACATTATTATGAAATTTGAAGGCTGCTACCACGGTCATGGAGATTCATTGCTAATTAAGGCAGGTTCCGGTGTAGCTACGCTCGGATTGCCTGATAGCCCTGGCGTTCCTGAATCTATTGCACGTAACACAATTACAGTTCCTTATAATGATTTAGAGAGCGTTAAATTGGCAATGAATGAATACGGTGATGATATTGCTGCACTCATCGTTGAACCTGTTGCAGGGAATATGGGTGTTGTTCCACCAGAGCCAGGATTTTTGGAAGGATTACGTGAGCTAACAACTGAAAATGGTTCACTTCTTATTTTCGATGAAGTGATGACTGGATTCCGAGTTGGCTATGAGTGTGCACAAGGTTACTATGACGTTACACCTGATATCACTTGTCTTGGAAAAGTAATCGGTGGTGGATTACCAGTTGGTGCATACGGTGGTTCAAAAGAAATTATGAGTCAAATCGCACCATCTGGCACAGTTTATCAAGCTGGAACACTATCAGGAAACCCACTTGCGATGACTGCCGGAATTGAAACATTGAAAAAGTTAACGCCAGCATCGTACGAATACTTTAATAAACTAGGCGACCAGTTAGAAGCAGGTTTCCGTGAAGCAGCAGAAAAGTATAACATTCCACATACGGTTAACCGTGCAGGTTCCATGATTGGTTTCTTCTTTACGAATGAAAAAGTCGTGAATTACGATAAAGCGAAAACATCTGACCTTGAGTTGTTTGCAGAATATTACCGTTTAATGGCAGAAGAAGGTATTTTCCTTCCACCATCCCAGTTCGAAGGGATGTTCTTATCTGCAGCGCATACAGAAGAACATATTGCGAAAACAGTTGAAGCTTTTCATAAAGTATTTGCAAAGCTTGCAAGATAATCAAACGAAGCCTTTCTCCACGATTGATGGGGAAAGGCTTTTATCTTAACTTATGTCTACTCTATTCTAAGTAACTTCATCCATGCATACAATTGTCTGTGAAGGAATAGGAGGAGAGATCGTATGAAAAATGTAAAATGGCAAATGAAAGAGAACTTTGCCTTCTCACCAGAAATAGGTTTTCCAGCATCTGCCGATCAACTTAAAGTGACGCCAAGATTTACATTAGAAAAAGTGGAAGGCCGCCCTAAGTTAACAGGGATATACCATCTTGCTGTAAATGTTAATTTAGAGGAAAGAACGAACGGCCATAGCGAAGTCAATGAAGCAATTTTAATTGATGATTTAGATATTGACGGAAAAACAGGATATTTTGAGTATGCAGTTCCATTTAATATCGATTTTCCACCTGAAGCGGATGACCCAATTGATATTAAAACATTGAATACCACACATGAAATTGATAAGAACGGATGTCTGTCAATTATTTGGGACGTAGAATGCTCCTATAAAGAAGTTGGCATTCATCAAACACAACGCGAAGAACAGAAAGAAAAACAATCGGCAAAAGCCGTAAATTCCGAAGCTGATAAAAAAGAAGCTTTTGTCGAAGAAAAACAAACAAAAGCCGCGAAAAAAGAAGCTGACGCTGAAGAGAAACAAACAAAAGCTGCAAATGAACAGAAGCAAAAGGAAGCTAGTGCTAAAGAAGAATTTACGGCAACAAAAGAATCAACGGAACACCAAACTGAAACTGAGGCGGCCGCGGCAAGTATAGAAAGTGAACCGGTCAGAAATACTTCACAAGTAGTCGTCGAAAATTCTTCCTTTTCTGAAGGAGATGAAGTGCTCTCTTTTATTTCTGAATTAGAAGACGGCATTTCAACGACTGGATTCCGCCTAAATGATGTCTTTGTGCAAGGCAAAAGCTAATGCGCAAAGGATACAAAGCACAAAAAAATCACCGGTTGTTGGGACAATGATCATTCGAATTAATTGAAATACCGCGATGGGGATAATAATCGATTTGCAGTAACATCGCGTTTTCCGTAGCCAAGGGGGAAGGAGATACGGGTTATATCCTTTTCTCATAACAAAATCCTTTCTAAAAGGTATTGAAAAGCAATCATTGAACTTGACGAATGAAAGGCTATTCCGTTATACTCTTAGTAACTGCATATAGATGCGATGAACGGGATAGTAAGTACTGTTTGTTTTCTAAAGAGAGGGGCTATCGGTGAAAAAGCCCTGTCAACGACCTACTGAATGTCACCCACGAGCAGTTTTCGTGAACATCATTTTGGCTGTTTATTAGTGGTCAAATAGAGTAGCGAAAGCCGGTTTGAAGCCGTTATTTTTATTTGAGATGTACAGCTTTTTTAGTGTGCATAAATAAAGGTGGTACCGCGAATAGCTCCTTCGTCCTTTTAGGCGAATGGAGTTTTTTTATTGTTAAAAATAAAAGGAGGACGTAATATGTCAAATGATAATTTATCAATGCCAACGAAATATGAACCACAAGCAGTTGAAAAAGGCCGCTATGAATGGTGGTTGAAAGGGCAATATTTTGAAGCACAACCAGAAAGCGACAAGGAACCCTATACAGTGGTTATTCCACCGCCGAACGTTACGGGTGTTTTACATTTAGGACACGCATGGGATACAACATTACAAGATATTATTATTCGAATGAAACGTATGCAAGGATACGACGCGCTTTGGTTACCAGGAATGGACCATGCGGGTATCGCAACGCAAGCACGTGTTGAACAGCGACTACGTTCAGAAGGAAAATCACGTTATGATTTGGGCCGCGAAAAATTCCTTGAAGCGACTTGGAATTGGAAAGAAGAATATGCTTCTCATATCCGTGAACAATGGGGGAAACTTGGACTTGGACTCGATTATTCCCGTGAACGTTTCACGCTAGATGAAAAATTATCGAAAGCGGTTCAGGAAGTTTTTATTAAACTTTATAATAAAGGCCTAATTTATCGCGGAGAGTATATTATTAACTGGGATCCCGCAACGAAAACAGCATTATCCGATATTGAAGTCATTCATGAAGATGTGCAAGGTGCATTCTATCATATGCGTTACCCACTGACAGATGGTACTGGAAGTATCGAAATTGCGACAACTCGCCCAGAGACAATGCTTGGGGATACAGCAGTTGCAGTACATCCAGAAGATGAACGTTACAAACACTTAATTGGGAAAACAGTGACACTTCCGATTGTCGGACGTGAGATTCCGATTGTCGCGGATGATTATGTCGATATGGAATTTGGAAGCGGTGCAGTAAAAATTACACCTGCTCATGACCCGAATGACTTTGAAATTGGAAATCGTCATAATCTAGAGCGTGTGCTTGTCATGAATGAAGATGGCACAATGAATGACCTGGCAGGTAAATACAAAGGTATGGACCGTTTTGATTGCCGTAAGCAAATTGTGAAAGACCTACAAGAGATGGGCGTTTTATTTGAAATCGAAGACCATTTACACTCTGTTGGACATTCGGAACGAAGCGGTGCGGTTGTTGAACCTTATTTATCTACACAATGGTTTGTTAATATGGAACCACTTGCGAAAGCTGCGATTGAACTTCAAAAAGGTGAAGAAAAAGTTAATTTCGTTCCATCCCGTTTTGAAAACACGTACTTAAATTGGATGGAAAACATTCATGATTGGTGTATTTCACGTCAACTATGGTGGGGTCACCGAATTCCAGCTTGGTATCATAATGAAACAGGTGAAGTGTACGTCGGTCATGAAGCACCTGCAGACAGTGAAAACTGGAAACAAGATGAAGATGTGTTAGATACTTGGTTCTCCTCTGCATTATGGCCGTTTTCAACGCTCGGTTGGCCAGATGCTGATAACGAAGAGTTTAAGCGTTACTATCCAACAGATGCACTCGTTACAGGATATGATATTATTTTCTTCTGGGTGTCCCGCATGATTTTCCAGGGAATTGAATTTACAGGCGAACGTCCATTTAAAGACGTGTTAATTCACGGACTAGTACGTGATGCGGAAGGCCGTAAAATGTCGAAATCACTTGATAACGGTGTTGATCCAATGGAAGTCATTGAAAAATACGGTGCGGATGCGCTCCGTTATACACTTTCAACAGGTGCATCACCAGGTCAAGACATTCGTTTTTCATGGGATCGTGTTGAGTCAAACTGGAATTTTGCGAATAAAATTTGGAACGCTTCACGTTTTGCGCTCATGAATATGGACGGCATGACCTATGATGAAATTGATCTAACAGGTGAAAAATCAGTTGCGGATACGTGGATTTTAACACGTTTAAACGAAACGATTGGAGAAGTAACAAGACTTGCAGATAAATATGAGTTTGGTGAAGTAGGCCGTGCGCTTTATTCATTCATTTGGGATGATTTCTGTGATTGGTATATTGAAATGGCGAAGCTTCCATTATACGGTGACGATGAAGCTGCGAAGAAAACGACACGTTCAGTTCTTGCATACGTGTTAGACAACACAATGCGTTTATTACATCCATTCATGCCATTCATTACAGAAGAAATTTGGCAGAACTTACCGCATGAAGGCGAGTCCATTACAATCGCATCATGGCCAGTTGTCGATGCGTCTCTTTCTGATGAGGCACGTGCATCTGAAATGCAACTGCTTATGGATATTATCCGCTCAGTTCGTAATATCCGCGCAGAAGTAAATACGCCAATGAGTAGACCAGTTCCGTTCTATATTTCAACGAGAGAAGAAAAAACAACTGAGATCCTGGAAGCGAATCGCAAGTACATTGAACGATTCTGTAACCCGGAAACGTTAACGATTGGCAAAGGAATTGAAGCACCAGGCAAATCGATGTCTGCAGTCATTACAGGCGCAGAACTGTTCTTGCCACTAGAAGGGCTTATCAATATTGAAGAAGAACTTGCTCGATTAGAAAAAGAACTGAAAAAATGGGATAGCGAAGTGAAACGCGTTCAAGGCAAATTATCTAACGAACGTTTCGTAGCGAACGCACCAGAAGCAGTCGTTGCTGAAGAACGTGCAAAAGAACAAGATTATCTCGAGAAATACGCGACGGTTGAGAAGCGTATGGAGGAATTGAAAGAAATTTAAATGATACATTTAACGCCCCCGCCAATATTGGTGGGGGTTGTTTAATTGAGAAATGAATGAGACCAAAGAAGAGTCTATTAAACATCATATTACTGCTTATCTGATTGAAATAGCGCGGTCTGGATAGTATAGTCAAATGAAAATAGGCAATTGAGGTGACAGCAATGAATAGAAATTCTAGAAGAATTGCAATTCTTGATGCCGCATCGAAAATCGTGGCAGAGAAAGGAATTTTTGATTTAACGATAGATGCCGTAGCAGAAGAAGCCGGTATTAGTAAAGGCGGTTTACTTTATCATTATCGATCAAAAGAAGTATTAGTTGAAAAAATGGTAGAGCATTTGGCAACAAACTACAGAATTAAAATCGCTAAAAGTGCAGTAGAAGACAAAGAAGAAAAAGGTAAGTGGACACGTGCTTATTTAGATGTCACGTTTAAACAAGCCTATAAGAATAAAGATATGCACTCTGGGTTATTAGCAGCAAAGGCAGTGAATCCAGCATTACTTAATCCAATTCATGAAGCTTTTTCGGAATGGCAGCATGAAATTGAAGACGATGGCCTTGATCCAATTATGGCAACAATCATTCGTTTAGCGACGGATGGGATTTGGTTAGCAGATCTTTTTGGTATTGACCCGATTGAAAGTGAGCAAAAAGAATTAATTTATGAAACGTTAAGGAAATGGACGAACGAATAAAACTTGGCATAACAGTATTTAGACAATGAATGTGCAGTTCATAAGTCATGCTGGTATGCCTTTTTTCATTTTTAGAGGGTTTAAATGAAGATGACCTACATAGTATGGTGTAACTTAATGTTACAAAACCGTCTGGACGGTGCAGTAAATACATAACTGTTTTGGGGGAGAAAAAAGTGAAAAACAAAGTTTTATTGACAGCTGCGGTAACAGGTGCGGGTGATACTACAAAAATCAATGAACATGTACCTGTAACGCCAAAAGAAATTGCGGAATCAGCAATTGCTTCTGCAAAAGCAGGTGCAACGGTTGCACATGTGCATGCACGTGATCCAGAAACAGGCGGAATTAGCCATAATATCGAACACTACCGTGAAATCGTTGATCGGATTAGAGATTCTGAAACCGATGTTGTGATCAATATTACAGCAGGCGGCGGCGGAGACTTTATCCCAAGTCTTGATACACCCGCAGCCGGAGGAGATGGGACTTGGATTCAAACGCCTGATGAACGTCATGCTCCGGTTGGCCAATTACTTCCGGAAATGTGTACGCTTGACTGCGGAAGTGTAAACTTTGGCAATATGATTTATCTTAGTCCGACAGATTGGCTTAGACAACATGCAAAGCTTATTCAGGAAAGTGGTGTGAAACCAGAGCTGGAATGCTTTGACACAGGTCATCTGCGTTTCGCCAAACAATTAATAGATGAGGGGTTAATCGATGGAGATCCGATGTTCCAGTTTTGTCTTGGTATCCCATGGGGAGCGGAAGCAGATGTAGAAACAATCACGTACTTCAAAAATCGTCTCCCTGAGAATGCATATTGGTCTGCGTTTGGGATTGGCCGCATGCAATTACCAATTGCGATGCAAACAGCCATGTTAGGCGGCAACATTCGCGTTGGTTTAGAAGATAATTTATATCTTACAAGAGGTGTACCTGCAACGAACGAACAACTTGTCGATAAGGCTGTTGAAATGTTACACACGAATGGGATTGAAGTGATGTCACCTGAAGAGGCGCGGGTCCAATTTGGTTTGAGAAATTCGCACGGAGGAAATCAATCATGAATTCACCAATTAAAGAAGTTGAGAAACTAGCCGTCATCGGAACTGGTGTCATTGGGAATGGTTGGATTGCCCGTTTTTTAGCAATGGGATACGACGTTGTTGCCTTTGATCTTGCTGAGGATGCGGCAGAGAGAACACGTGTAGCTGTGGAACGTGCATGGCCTTCCTTAGAAGAAATGGGGCTTGGGGAAGGTGCATCAACTTCGCGGGTTACTTTTGTATCGACAATTGAAGAGGCTGTCAAAGATGCAGATTTGATCCAAGAAAATGTACCAGAAAGAGAAGAACTAAAGAAGAATGTGTTAAAAAACATTGATCAATACGCAAAGCCAGAAGCAATTATTGCATCGAGTACATCGGGAATTAAACCGAGTACATTACAAGAAGGATTACAACATCCAGCACGATTAATTGTGGCACACCCATTTAATCCAGTTTATATTTTGCCGCTCGTTGAACTGGTCGGCGGCGGGGCGACAACGCCATCGATTATGGAACGGGCAAATCAGTTTTACCAATCGATTGCGATGAAGCCACTGATTATTCAAAAAGAAATTGAAGGCCATGTCGCGGATCGTTTAATGGAAGCACTTTGGCGCGAATCTTTACATTTAGTAAACGATGGTATTGCAACGACTGAAGAAATCGATGCTGCGATTATTTACGGGGCCGGTTTACGCTGGGCGCAAATGGGACCATTTTTGACATTCCATTTAGCCGGCGGCGATAAAGGAATGCGTCATATGCTGGAGCAGTTTGGTCCTGCACTTAAGCTGCCATGGACAAAATTAGAGGCACCTGAATTGACCAATGACTTAAAAGAAAAAGTGATTACGGGATGTGAAGTTCACGCAGGAGATGTGCCAATCGCTGAATTAGAAGTGAAGCGTAACGAGTTTTTAGTAAAATTACTAGATTTAGTTGAAGAGTATTGGCATGTGCCGAATAAAATTAAGCAGAAACGTAAAGAGGGAGCATAAAAATGGAACACACAACATTTAACTATGAAGACCATGTACGTTCTGAGTGGGTAGATTATAACGGTCATATGAACGATGCAGCTTATGCACAAGCTTTTAGTTTAGCAGTAGATGCGTTCATGGATTATATCGCGCTAGATGAAAAAGGCCGAAATAAGCACGCATATACAATTTTCACATTAGAAACGCACTTATGCTACTTACGCGAGGCGAATGAGGGAGAAAAAATATATGTTACGTCGCAACTACTAGATGTGGATGAAAAACGTCTTCACATATTTTTCGTAATGAAGAATAGCGGCGATGACGTCGTTTCGACGAGTGAACAAATGCTCATGGGAATTGATACGACGCACGGAAAAGCGGCGCCGTTTCCGAAAGCGGTTGCAGCAATCATTGAAAAACTATGGAAAGCGGATAAACAATTAGAAACTCCGAAACAAGTGGGAAGAAAGATTGCTATTAGGCGATAGGCTGTTGTTGATTTAAATCTTTAAATATATGAGGTTGCAGTAAATAATCTGAAGAACTTATTTGAGGCTTGCAAGAATGCTCAGAGCATCCGGAAATCGGGGAACGTTAATATGGTATACTATAAAAGGAGGGGATTTCGGTTGGCGTAAATCAATCCGAATTTTTGGTTTAAACAGGTTGTTAGCCATTATGTTGGATCGAATTACGCATAACTTAGGGAAAAAATATAAAATAAAAGGAAGATAGTTTTGAAGAAATTTTCATTGAGTATGATGATTGTATTACTATTAGGATTCCTAGCCGGTTGTGCTTCAGATGGAGGCGAAAAAGATACAACCGCAAATCAAAAGATTACATTTGGCGTAACGCCTTGGACAAGCACAATTCCACCGACAAAAATCGCAAGTCTCATTATTCAAGATATGGGATATAATGTGGAGGAAATTAGTGCGGATGCAACTAACGTCTTCATAGGTCTTTCGCGTGGTGACATTGATGTGTTTATGGATTCTTGGCTACCTCTACATGATAACCTATTAGAAAAATATGCAGATCAAATAGAAGATACTGCAACCAGCTATGCCGACGTCGAGACTGGATTGGTTGTTCCCGCATATATGGAAGATATTAATTCAATCAGTGACTTAAAGGGAAACGAAAATTTATTTAATCATGAAGTATATGGCATTGAAAGCGGTGCCAATGTAACTGGCATCATTAATGAGCTGATTGAAGGTTATGAATTAGATTTAACCCAAGTGAATTCATCTGAGGGCGGTATGCTTGCCCAGGCAAAACGTTCTATAGAAAATGAGGATCCTGTTAGTTTTTTCGGATGGCGTCCACATACAATGTTTAATAAATATGACCTTAAAGTATTAAGTGACGAGCAAAATTTCTTTGAAAAAGCGGCTGTTCATGTAATTACGAATAATGAACTAAAAGAAAATGCGCCAGACGTCCATGAGTTTTTAACTAATTGGAACATATCAATCGATGATGTTGAAGAAATGATTGTAAAAATTGAGGACGAAGGTGCAGATCCAGAAGAAGTTGCACGTGAGTGGATTGACAATAATCAAGACAAAGTAAACGAAATGCTAGGAAAATAAGGTAGATAAGAGCCTTGTGTTGACTGACATAAATTGTCGTCAGCACGAGGCTTTTTTTATTGAAAACTTGTAAAAGATGATTGTAAAATTGTTATGCCCCCAGGTCCGCCATCTAATAGTGAATAAGTATACTTTATATTTGAGTAATCTGAAAAACTTCTTGATGAAATTGTAAGTGTTATTAGGTAATATAGCTCTTCTTGTAAAGAATTTATGACAGTTAAATTAATAGTATGGTAAAATAGGCATATGCATATTAGACTGTTTATTTCAGTAGGATAAAGAGTAACAGGTTCACATACGACACGAATAGGGGGACAGTGATGCAGAGAATAAACGTCAATCGAAAAGAAAGCGGTTTGACACTTATAGAGGTTTTGGCATCCATTGTGATTTTGTCCATTGTACTTATTAGTTTTTCAAGTTTATTATTACAATCTACCAAACATACAAAATACAATAAAGAAAAACTGACAGCTGTGCAAGTAGCAGAGGAGATTGTTGCAGAAGTTCGAAGTGGAAATTACCAACAGTCGACAACAATTATAGGAAGCGCTGGAAAAAGGTATGAAGGTTACAAAATAGCGATTGAGATAGACAATGGACCGGCAGACTTGAAAAAAGCGCTAATCACAGTGACATCTCTTCCTGAAACAGGCATGAAAAAGTCTTCCTTCACAACTGAAATGTATTTTGATTCTGATGAGGTTTCGTCATGAGAAATGAAAAAGGTATAACCCTAATTGAACTTCTTGCCGTACTTGCAATTATTGGCTTACTCACAACCCTGATTGCTTCAGTTTTAATGAACGGAATGAATGCATCTGACCGGAGTACGACAAATCAAAGGTTGCAGCAAGAAGCAAATTATATAACTGAAACGATTCGAAATGAATATTTGAAGCAAGAACCAAAATTGATTGAATTTATGATTGATAACGACGAAAAATCCTTGAAAATGAACGGTATAATTATTTCAGAGGGCTATACGTATTGTCATGGCGATGATTGCGACGATGAACAAAAGTTGGAAGATGAGCAAGGGTTCACTATTAATAAAAGTATTAATCATGATTTTAAACTTGAACTTAGAAAAGAAACCTTGTCTTATAAAATTGGAACGACATATAGTAAACTTCGCTAAGGAGGGAAGGTAGATGATTAATAGAAAGGATGAGCGAGGCAGTACATTGTTGATAGTCCTGCTACTAGTCGCCGTATTTTCAATTCTTGGAATAGGTCTGCTTTCTATGAACATCTCCGCTTCAAAGCAGTTTAATAAAAAAGAAGAACAAGTGCAGGCGAGGCATTTAGCGGAGATGGGGGTCTTGCATTATCAGGCTATGATAAGTGATATGGTTAATGATATTAAATTTAAAAAGTACTATGACTCAGACGGGAATTATTTAAAAGATAAATCGGAAAGAGAGTATAAACAAGCTGTTTGCAATGCTGCAAATATAGGTGATGTGAATAGTGATGACCTAGAAATTGGAGCTTACTTTGTTGAGAGAGATGCTAGTAAAAATATTGTGTGTGGAGACATTCAATCGGATACAGAATATCTGATTATGTACATAAAAAGTACAGGAGAAGTTAGCAAGGATACAAAGTCATCTAAAGAGGTTGAAGCGGAAATAATGCTTTCATCTTCAAGGATAAGCGGAGATCAAGAAAATGAAAAGAATCAGCCGCCAACAGGTGACGGGGTTGAGGAGTATGATTATTTTATAGTAAGAAAAGGAGAACATCTATCAATAGCTAATCATGTATATGTCACTGGTAATTTGAATATAGACAGCGGTGGTGGAAAAAATTTTAGTTTTTTAAGGGTGAGAAAGAACTTACATGTAGCAAGGGATATTGGTTTTAATAATCATGCGTGTATAGTAGTTGAAGGTGATTTGAGAGTAGATGGAGATATAGATATAAAAAACAAAAATAATGCTACGATAGTTGTTTTTGGTGATGCTTATTTTGGAAATAAGCTAAAATCTAAGAGTAGTGAAGTTATATATGTAAAAGGCGAGGTCAGTGGGAACAACGTCCCGAAGTTACCTTCATTTGAAAATTTGACATCAAACCAGAAAAAAAATTGTAAAATCACAGAAACCGAAAGAGAAGAACCAGAGATAGAGAGCCTTGAGTGGGAGGTCCAACCAGAACTCAATGCCATTTACAAATAGTGATAGCATGTGAATACCTATAGATTGAGTGCCTGTGCAGGACGCAATTCTGAATTTTGTCCTGCACAGGCATCAAACTCTCATAAATCTTTAATTATTTGTCGTATATAGTCTATTAACTTCTGGGATAATGAAAATCCGTGCGTTCCGTACAAGCTTCTAGCCCCAACTGGATCCTCAATTTCATTCAACAATAATTGTCCATTCGAAAGTCGTAAAAAGTCAATACCGATATAATCGCTATGCAGTGCACTCGTAATTTTTTCCACCATCAACTTATCTCTCTTGGAAGGTTTATACTTTTCAACCTTTCCACCTAACGTATAATTCGATTTAAACGAGTCTACTCCTGTTCGCTTGACAGCACCGATGATTTCCTCTCCCAACACAAAAATCCGCACATCCGTCGAATTGGTTTCAATATATGGTTGTACAACGAGCAGGCGGTTAGTGTATTTTTCCTGGATATTTTCAACTTCTACTTTGTCTTTACATAAATGCACTTCTTGACCGCCATACCCGTCTGCCGTTTTAACAACAACAGGATATTTGTCGATTTGTTTTGGTGTGTAAAGCTTATGTGTTTCAATTGTGGGTATCCCAAGCATAACAGCGAGTTCAAATGTGCTCAGTTTGTTATTGGCAATGCGATTCACTTCGCTACGGTTAAAAACTCGGAATCCGTCTGCTTCAAATTTTTGTGCAAGTTTGTAGTCGCGTCCTCGGAAAACGACGAATCGTGCTTCTTCTGTTGGTCTCTCATCATCTACAATTAATTGTAATTCAATACTAAATTTCTTTGCTTCGTTAATTAACTCTTCTATAAACCTTTCATTTCTTTTCGCATCTTCCGTTTCATAATACAAATAGCCTTTCATTGAATTTCCCCCAATATATACTTAATCATCGCATCCGCCACATTAATGCCCGTTACATTTAATATATTTCGAATATGCGCTGCAGCATTCACTTCACAGACAAGTGGTTCTTCATTCTCCCCGAACAATAAATCCACACCAGCAAATTCAGCGCCAACCGCATCCGCAGCCTTGATTGCTAAGGATTTTTGCGCTTCAGTCAATTCCACGACTTCCGCCACACCACCATTGGTAATATTCGCACGGAAATCCGTTTCGGAATATCGATACATCGCCGCGACAACTTCATCGCCAACAATATTAACCCGGATGTCTCGGCCCCTGCTCGAAGCAATAAACTGTTGAAAAACATAATCGACACCGCGAAGTTCATCTACTTTTTCATAAAAATCTTCTTCTGTTTCAATTAAATATACTTTCATGCCAAAGGAACCTCGTCCTTCTTTAATAATAAGCGGTAACTTTAGCCGTTCTAACACTTTTTCATAGTATCCAGATTCTCGAATGGTAAAAGCAGGATACACTTTTGGGGCAATAATCGTTTCTGGCATAGGGACCCCATGTTTCGCTAGTTGTATGTATTGATTGGCTTTATTGTCACATGTTTCGATGACTTCGGGACCATTGAAAACAGGAATGCCTTGATTTTTTAAATAACGGGCTAATAAAATATCCTTATCTAAAAAGACGATAAAGTTCGGTTTATTATCTAATTTACCTGCTAAATTCATCATCACTTCATAGTTTTTCTTAATGACTGCATGGACGCCAGCACGTTCTGCAGCTTCTTTTATTAAAAATGCTTGGTCGTAAAATTTATCACTTGTCAAACTGCCATTATAAATTATCCAACAACTGTACAATGAAATTCCTCCGGTCGTGTTATACTTTCTATGAGTAGTTTACCATATGGAGGGAAAGAAATGATTCCAAAATTAAACGAATACAAAGAACGATGGCATATAAAAAGTGATCATTCAATCAAACCGGGACTAAAGGCAATAAAAGAAGCGCTTACTTTACTAGGCAATCCAGAGAAACGATTAAATGTGATTCATGTTAGTGGGACAAACGGAAAAGGTTCGACAATCCAATTCATGGAGTCAATCTTAGAAGCGCATGGTTATACAACAGGGGTATTTTCTTCGCCGGCTATCATTGATATACACGATCAAATTCGATACAATGGAAATCCTGTGACACAATTCACGCTAGATGAAACCTTCCGAAAGATGAAGGAGGTTGAGTTAAGTGGAAAGTTAACAGATTTTGAATTGTTGACGGTTGCGGCATACGTTACATTTGAACGTCTTCAACCCGATTATGTGTTAATAGAAACAGGAATGGGTGGATTATTAGACAGTACGAATGTCGTTCAACCGATTGTTTCTGTTATTACATCGGTTGCACTGGATCATGTCCTGTTTTTAGGTTCAACAATTCAAGAAGTGGCTACACATAAAGCAGGGATTATTAAACAAGGGACTCCCGCTGTAGTAGGGGCATTGCCGCCTGAAGCGCTTGAAATTGTGAAGCAAACTGCACGAAAAAACGATACAATCATAAAAAGTTATGGCGAGCAGTTTTTTATCGAAGTAAAAGATAAAGAAATATTTAATGGGGAACATATTTTCACATTACCATACAGGAAAATGAAAGGTACACATCAAATGATAAACTGCGGAGTGGCGATTGAGGCACTCTTAACTGCCGGAATAAACCTTATCGAAAAGAAGGTTCAAGACGCAGTAGCTACAGCTCAATTGTCTTACCGTTTTCAAGAAGTGATGCCGAATGTATACCTAGATGGTGCACATAATCCTGCAGCGGCGGCAGCATTAACGGAGACGATAGAAAATGAATTTCCTGGTGAAAAAGTCGATTTTATCATCGGCATGTTGAAAGGAAAAGACATTAAAGGGACGCTTGATGAACTGATGCCAGTAGCAGCATCTTTCACCTTTTTAACTTTTGCACACCCCGATGCCGCCACGGGAGAGGAGTTAATGAAAAATTGCGGACATCTTGAAAAAAGCGTGACAAATTCTTTTAATAGACCTATAATACTAGATAATGGTAATAATGGGAGGAAAATAGTCACGGGTTCACTGTACTTGATGTCGGGACTAAAGTTTTTATAACAGAAAATATTTTAGGTAGATATTAGTGACAAAATATCAAAAACTTGATAAGATATCAATATATTCAGTTTTATTAGATTTCGGTGGAGAGGTGGATTCTAAGATTGGCTAGATTAAAAAATAGTACTGTTAGTATCTTTATTTTATGGCTGATTATCGTTCCACCAGGCGTTATATATATTATTAAAAATCATTTTCCTCAAGGAGTTCATTGGTTTTATTTAGTAATATTTATGCTGTTCGGTTTTTTAACGGTATTATTTCCAATTACAATGAACGGAAAGCCTATTCTCCTAGCCGCATGGATAACCATTCCTGCGTTTTTACTATTTGGGCTGCTAGTTGAAGTGATTTTGATGCAAGTATCTATTTTAGGCATGTTATTTTATTCAAAGAATCAGACGCATAGAAAAATCGACTTTTTTGTTAACTCGCTATTATTTTTCATTTTATCGATTGCGGCTGCTGCAGCTTTTCATTTAGCAGGTGGTGTGGTTGGATCATTAGAATTCTGGCCAATGATTATTGCCGTATCTGTCTACCAAATTGTGCATAGGTTGTTATATGATTTTGCCAAGTTTAACATAAACCGTGTTAAAGGTCGGGGTACTTATTTTACGAAAGATTTATTGCTAGAGAGTGCAACGGTAATTATCATTCTTCCTTTTGCGTTAATGCTCTATTTTTTAGTCGAATATATTGGATTCGGCGCTTTTTTATTGTTAGGGATACCGTTTTTCTTTATTGTCATCACGTTACGTCTCTATAATAATACAGAAAAAGTTAATGATGACTTACAACTGGCTGGTTCAATTGGTCATGAGCTTTCGAATCATTTGTCCGAGGAGAGCGTTATTAATCAGTTTATTAAAAAAGTATCTGAAATGTTTAAAGCTGACTTTACGTATCTATTTGATCATAAAAGTGAATGGTTAGAACTCCTTCGTTCTTATGAAAAAGGAGCATTTAAAAATATTGATTTGAGTCGATTCTCTATTGGAGAAGGCATTGCTGGAACCGTCTTAAAGGAAAATAAACCAGTCATTTACGCAAAAAGAGAAGAGTGGTTAAATTTATCGAAAGATTATACGCCGGATGCAATGCAAAGCATCATGGTGATGCCAATTTCGCGAAATCAAAAAATAGAAGGGGTCATATTTATTTCTTCTATGAAAAAGAACGTTTATACGGACTATCAATTAAAAATTCTTGATATTCTTTGTTCTTATTTTACAGTATCAGTTGAAAAAGCACGCTACGTTGAAGAAACTGTGCGAAAAAGCGAGCGTTGTGGACTGACTCATTTATATAATTATATTTACTTGGAAGAACGTTTAGCGTTTGAGAAAACGAGACTTCAGCATGGGAATTTAAAAGAGTTATCAGTTGTCATGATAGACATTGATCATTTTAAGCATATTAATGACACTTATGGACATCAAAGTGGGAATGATATTTTAATAAAATTAAGCGAGATTCTTGAGAAGTATACGCCTGAAAATGGCATTGTTGGACGATACGGTGGAGAAGAATTTATTTATATACTCCCTGGTATGGCTAAAGAGGATACAATAGATTTTGCTGAAGGTTTGCGTAAAAAAATCGAAACATATCAGTTCGAAATTTTTCCTGATTTAGGAGCGTCTAAAGCACCGATAGCAGTGACGATTACTGTAAGTATTGGTGTTTCTGCGATTCCTGAGGATACAGGTGATGTAAATGCTTTGTTGCGAAATGCTGACCGGGCCCTATATCTTGGCGCAAAACGAGCTGGACGCAATAGGGTAGCGGGATATGTAAAATAAAACGATAGTGAGGAGGCGTAAGATGACGATATCTAAAGAAAAGCAGATGATTACATTTATCGTTTGGTTACTCGTCTTTCCTCTCGTTTTTTATAGCGCTTATGTGTATTTCCCTATAGGTCGCCCTGATTGGACGAATATTATCCTGTTATTTATCATGCTATTTTTAACGATGTTATTACCGATACGATTTAAAAACGTATCGATTTCTTTAGAGAGATGGGTTACGTTTACAATCTTTTTTCAATACGGCGTGTTTACAGAGTTTATTTTCATCCAATTGGCGATGCTGATTTTATTATTTAGTGAAAAAACCTCCTTACCGTTAACTCATAAATTTTTTGTTAACGCTGCGATTTTTGGAATTACTTCAATAGTGAGTGGATTTGTTTTTTATGTTACCGGAGGGACAATGGAATCACTCCATTTTGGGCATATTCTTTTTTACGGACTTTTATATGCGAGTACTTATTCATTGGTGAATAATATTTTACTTAAAATTTATTTTGCTTGGCATCAACGCAGCTATTCACTACTTTCTAAAGGGGCAATATGGGACTATATTTCAACACTCATTATGGTGCCGTTCAGTATTTCCCTCTACTTTTTACATGAATATCTTGGCAATAAATCATTAATTCTTGTTGGAATACCTTTCTTGATTGTTTTAATAACGATTAAAATGTATAACACTTCAAATCGTTTACATCACCAACTTGCTCACGCAGGGAAAATCGGGCATGAACTCGCAGACAGACTGCTTTTTGATGAAGTACTTCAAACATTTATCGAAAAACTGAAGAATGTCATTCCTTTCGATCATGCATATGTCGTTGATTTAAGAAGTGAGCGCACACTTATTCCTTTAATGGGGATGGAATCGGGCGCTATTACCAAAAACGTTCAAGGAATTTCTTTTCTGCATGAAAAGTCGGTTGATGATGGGCTGGATATGTATAAAACTAAAATTTATTTTAATGAAAATGAAATTAAGACTTTAAAAAATATACATTTCAAAAATAATGCAAGTTCGGTGATGACAACACCGATAATTCGTGATCATGCAACAGAGGGCTTTTTGGTTTTGACTGCAGAACGAAAAAATGTCTTCCAAACATCTGATATACAAATTATTGATATTTTGACAGGGTATTTTGCCATATCGCTTGAAAAGGCAAGGTATTTCGAAAACACGCTCAATAAAAGTGAAAAGTGCGGTTTAACAAAGCTTCATAATTATCGTTATTTAGATAGAAAATTGAATGAAGTTGTCAATGATTTTCACTTGAATAAAATAGAAAAAGTTTCAGTTATTGTTATGGATATTGATCATTTCAAGTCCGTAAATGATACGTACGGACATGAAAGTGGCAATGAACTATTAGTGAAACTAGCTAAGCGCTTAGCAAGCTATCAAAACGAAAATGATATTTTAGCGAGATATGGCGGGGAAGAGTTTGTATTTGTTTTACCAAACAGGTCCAAGGAAAAGGCGGTAGCTTTTGCGGAGAAGATACGAACTGAAGTGGAAAGAACGAAATTTCAAGTCATTCCTGATTTATCAATAAATAAGGAGCCAGTCAATGTAAACATTACACTCAGTTTAGGTGTTGCTTCTATTCCGGGTGACGCGCGTACAGCAAAGAAAGTAATGAGAAATGCGGATCGTGCACTTTATATCGGGGGAAAGCAAGCAGGTCGAAACAAAGTCGGTGTATTTGAAAAACAAGATAATACGAATCATGAAGAAACACAAACATTACCAAACGTATAATGTTTGTGTTTTTAAATTTATTAAATTATATAGAGAAAATTGAATACGTGAAGGAAGAAAGTAATATGGATTCTCAATGATAATTGTTGATTGTACCAAGATTATCCGGTAAAATTAAGTAAATAGTTTCATATTAAACTCTACATAAATGATGGTATATTAAAAATCTGGTTTTTATAGTCTAAAAGTTCTACATCGAGATTGGAGGTTTCTCATGCAACATAAATATATAGTTTCAAGCGTTATAGGCGTACTCATTGTCTTTCTTTTCTATCAATCTATCTTTTCTTTTTCAACAGCATCGGCTCAAAATGATAACGCCAATTCAACAATTGCTGGCATCAACATTACCGTAGATAAAGAATTAGATATTCAAGCTCTACTAGCCTCAGAGATTCAGCAATGGAAAGAGCAGCCGCTAATCGTTCAAGGTCAATCGGCAATTGTAGAAGTTCCGACTCAATACATACAATTTGATATTACTGAAACAGTTGGCAAGTATATGCAAGCGATCAAAAATCCGTGGTATAAGCCGTGGGCGAAAGTACCAGGTGTTCATATTCCACTTGATGTCACATTATCTGATGAGTTGAAAACAGCATTTATCAATGCACCTTTATTCAATGTTGATGAGACTATAGAAGCGATTCGAGAACATGCAAGTGAATTGAAAACGACGCCCGTAGTTGCAGAAGAAATTTCATTTTCAAAAGATATGATGAAAAGAGTGTCATTTGAAATTCAAGAAATTCATGGGAATAGTGCAAAGCTTTCTTCACTAGCTACAGAGCTGAATGAAACGACAATAATGGCTGGCGAAACGTTTTCATTCTTAAATACATTTAACGACGATTTAATCCTCCGTGATGAAGAGTCGGTTAATTTTTTTGCTTCAGTTTTGTACAGTGTTGTTTTACAAGCTTATACATCAATTCAAGAAAGGCATTCCCAACATAACATCCCGAACTATTTACAACCCGGCATCGAGGTTGAAGTTAGTGAGAGATTACAAAGGGATTTTGCATTTGAAAATGAAGGGCAATCACCGATGATATTCGTAGCTTCCGTTGAAAATGGCCGATTACTCATTGAGCTTTACGCTTTGGAAAACAATTTGGATATCTCTTATTCTGTTAAAAAAATAGAAGTAAAACCTCGAACGATTTATCGTTTATCTCCAGATCTGCAAGTTGGCGAGGAAAAAGTACTTCAAAACGGTTCAAGTGGATATCGTGTAGCGGTATATAAAAAAATAGCAGATCAGGCGAGTTATGAAGCAGAACAGCAAATTAGCCGGGATTTTTATCCACCGCAACATAGAATTGTATTGGTTTCATCAAAAGAGGAGCTAGAAGACACTGCCGAAATAGAAAATGAAGAGCAAGGAAGCAATATAGAGGCGAATAAAGATAGTAATCATAACACAATAGATGATAAACAGGATAAAGATAATGATGGAGTTAAGGATTCTACTTCAAATAAAGAAGTAAAATATGATAAAGGCGGCAATATCATTACCGACCAAGAAGAATAGAAAGGAGGGGAAGTCTTTGCCAGTCCAGCACCGTAAAAGACTTGGTGACTTACTTGTTGAATCAAATGTTATTCAACCGGAGCAATTAGAAGAAGCACTCAAAAATAAAAGTCGGGAAGAGAAACTCGGTGATTATTTAATTGAACAGCAACTAATCACAGAACAACAATTAATTGAAGTATTGGAGTTTCAACTCGGCATTCCACACGTCAATTTAAACCAATATTCGATTGACACTGAACTGATTCAGTTAGTGCCAAAAGAATTGGCGAAAAGAGCGAATCTCATGCCGATTCGCCGGGACCGAAATCGATTGTTAATTGCGATGGCAGACCCGATGGATTATTTTGCGATTGAAGAACTACGAATGGCGACGGGCTGTCAAATTGAAACGAGTATTGCGGCTAAAGACGATATTTTCCGTACAATTACGAAGTATTATGATTTACAAGAATCGATGGAAGAAGCGCTTGACGATTTATTGCCGACCAACTTGGATGATGAGAACCAAATTACTGATGAAGATTCACCGATTGTCAGGTTAGTGAACCAAATTATTGCAAATGCCGTCGCGGAGCGCGCAAGTGATATTCACTTTGATCCGCAAGAAACGGAATTAAAAGTGCGTTATCGTGTCGACGGTGTGTTGAGGGATGAGCGTTCTCTTCCGAAGAATATGCAAAATATTATCACCGCACGTGTGAAAATAATGGGGAATTTAAATATAACTGAGAATAGAATTCCACAAGATGGACGTATTAACTCTGTCGTTAATTTTAAACCGATAGATATTCGTCTTTCTACTTTACCAACGATTTATGGCGAGAAGATTGTGATGCGTGTTCTTGATTTGAGTACGGCTTTGAATGATATTCAAATGCTTGGATTTACAGCAGAGAATCTAAAGAAGTTTCAAACAATGTTAAAGAAACCAAACGGGATTGTGTTAATTACCGGTCCCACAGGTTCAGGTAAGTCATCTACGTTATATGCTGCACTCAATCATTTAAATAACGAAACGATTAATATTATTACGGTTGAAGACCCGGTAGAATATCAGCTTCCGGGTGTGAACCAAATTCAAGTACGGGAAGAAATTGGCATGACATTTGCGACGGGGCTCCGGTCCATTTTAAGGCAAGACCCCGATGTCATTATGATTGGGGAAATCCGCGATGCTGAAACAGCAGAAATTGCGATTCGTTCGTCCTTAACTGGACATCTCGTGCTAAGTACACTGCATACAAACAGTGCCATCGAATCGATTTCTCGTTTGACCGATATGGGAGTAGAACCCTTCCTGCTATCTCCGTCCCTCGTAGGCGCAATCGCACAACGGCTTGTACGGCGAGTTTGTAGGGATTGCAGTGAAAAAAGAGTCCCGACAGATTATGAAAGACAAGTGTTTGCACAATTTGGTCGAACGATTGCCGAAGTGACACGCGGTAGAGGGTGTCCTTCCTGTAACCAAACTGGTTATCGGGGGCGTATTGCCATTCATGAAATACTGGTCATTGACGATTCGATAAAAGAGCATATTTTATTAAAAAGTGGTCCAATGGAAATTCGAAAAGAAGCTCGTGAAAAAGGCTTTCAGACATTAGTAGAAGACGGATTATTAAAAGTAGAAGCAGGACTTACGACGATAGAGGAAGTGTTACGTGTCGCAACGTCTGAATAGGATGTGAAAAAATGTTAAACGAGATGACCAATTTATTCAAAAATGCGTATGAAAAGAGCGCCTCTGATTTACACTTATCATTTGGAATCCCGGCAGTTTATCGAATTGACGGGACATTACAGTCTTTAGACGATAAAACATATACGTCTGAACAGCTTAAAGAAATGGTTGAAGGCATTATTCCGGAAAATAAAAAGGAAGATTTCCAAGAAAAAGGGGAGGTCGACTTTAACTTTTCATTGAAAGACCTTTGCCGGTTTCGTGTGAATGCATTTCATCAAAGAGGGGAAGTTTCCATTGCAGCTAGACTTGTATCTAGTTCAATCCCAACCATTGGAGCGTTAAGCATGCCGAACATTTTATATGATTTAGCTGAAAAACCACAAGGATTAATTTTAGTGACAGGGCCAACTGGTTCAGGAAAATCAACGACGTTAGCGGCCATGATTGACTATGTGAATAAGCGTTATGCAAAACATATTATTACGCTTGAAGACCCCATTGAATATACACATACACATCATAAATCGATCGTTAACCAACGTGAAGTCGGGGCAGATACGCAAAGTTTTGCGAATGGCCTGCGGGCGGCTTTACGACAAGATCCCGATATCATATTGGTTGGAGAAATGCGTGATCTTGAGACGATTTCAACTGCGATTACTGCAGCGGAGACGGGACATTTAGTGCTCGCAACACTTCATACGAGCAGCGCAATCACTACAATTGACCGAATCATTGACGTTTTTCCACCGCATCAGCAAAGTCAAGTTCGTATCCAACTTGCAAATGTGTTGCAAGGGGTTATTTCCCAGCGTTTATTCGTACGGAAAGACGGACGCGGTCGGATTGCGGCGACAGAAGTATTAGTTCAAGTGCCTGCAGTTGCGAATTTAATACGCTCAGAAAAAGTGCATCAAATTCAAAACATTATGCAGACTAGCAGAAGGGTAGGCATGCATACGCTTGAAACGTCTATTCAGCAGTTAATTGCTGCCGATATCATTCGTCATGAAGACGCTGCGCCTTATCTTGTGCAAGGTGAGTTTTAATGCCAGTTTATAAATATAGTGGAAGAACATCTTCTGGGGAAATGAAGAAAGGAACGATTTCCGCTCCGTCTGAAAAAGAAGCGATTACGAAATTACGGAACCAAGGCATTAATCCGCGTGAAATTGAAGAATCGAACAGCATTCTTCATAAAGAATTGTCCTTTACGAAAAAAGTGAAAAATGAAGACTTTGTCATTTATTGCCGACAGTTTGAAACGCTTATTCGTGCAGGCGTTTCGGTCGTGGAAGCGACCCATATTTTAGCGAACCAAACATCAAGTAAATCTTTAAAAAATGCATTATTTACTATTGAAGAAGAAGTACGTGCCGGCACGTCTTTTTCTGATGCTGCGGGGAAAAATGAGGCCGTCTTTCCAACACTCTTCGTCAATATGATGCGCGTGGCAGAAGCGACAGGAAATCTTGACTCTACGTTAGAGCGGCTTTCAAGTCATTATGAAAAACAATTTAAATTAAAAAAGAGTATTCAATCGGCATTGATGTATCCGATAGTTTTACTCGCCGCGATTATCGTTGTTTCTATCGGATTGCTGTTGACAGTCGTGCCAAGTTTTGCAGAAATGTTCGAGGACTTCGGGGCGGAACTGCCGTTTATTACATTGTTTGTATTGGAAATCAGTGACTTTTTACAGACGTTTTGGTGGGTTTTTCTGCTCATCGTGGTCGTCATTCCCGTCATTTTTTCTTACTTATATAAAAATAATGCACAATTTCACTATCAAACGCATTACTTTTTATTGAAAATGCCGGTGCTAGGGCCGTTGCTTCAAAAATCAGCCATTGCGCAAATGACGCGTACATTGTCTTCGTTATTTAGCAGTTCAGTGCCTATTTTACAAGCATTAAAAATTGTCGAACGCGTCGTAAACAATCCGATTATCGGGAAAGTCATATTGGAGGCGCATGACAGTCTTGAAAAAGGAAGCTCATTATCCGCGCCATTAGCGAAAAGCTGGCTTTTTCCGCCGCTCGTCACCCAAATGACATCCATCGGGGAGCAGACGGGGTCACTGGACTACATGTTAGAAAAAGTAGCTGACTTTTACGAAGACGATGTCGATCGTTCGGTTGATACGATAAAGTCGTTAATTGAGCCGATTATGATTATTTTACTCGCCGGTATCGTTGGGACAATTGTTTTATCGATTATGGTTCCGATGTTTAGTTTGTTTGAGCAGATTTAATAATATTCCGGGTACAAGATACTGAAAACCATTTGTGTCTTTCCGCAAAAGGCGGCGTCTGGCACCCGCTAGATACATAGTTAATCACTTTAAGGAGGTGAAATTAATTAAAATGAAAAACAAAAATGAAAAAAATGGAGGTCATAATATGATTAATAGAATGAGAAAGCAACTTAAAAACGAAAAAGGTTTAACACTTGTTGAGTTACTTGCGGTTATTGTGATTTTAGGAATTATTGCGGCGATTGCAATTCCGGCTATTGGGAATATCATTACAAATAGTAAGTATAATGCGGTAAAAGCGGATGCGATTAATGTAATCAATGCTGCTCAAATGTATTACTTGGATAATCCAGAAGGGGAAGAAGCAGCAAATCCATCGGGTTCCGAGGCTGGTGAGAATACAAAAGAGAAAATTACTGTAGAAGCGTTAGTCAAGGCGAAATACTTAGAAACCCCTGGTGCAATTCCTGGAAAGGCAACAGTAGGCATTAATACGCCACAAGCTATAACAACTACTGCAATTCCATTTGCAAAAGGCAAGTCTGTCTCATTTACAAATGCAACAATTACTATAATTAATGGTGATTCTAAAAAGGGAAGTCAAATAGATAGCACTCATACAATTGGGGAAACAACCGAGCCAGGTAACGGATAAAAAACAGACTAAATTTGGGCAATTAAACTAATCATTAGATTATGCATATACCTAGGGTTATTGGTATCTTTTAAGTTAGTAAAGGGAAGCTATTGCAATAAGACAATCGCTTTTAATTGTCTTATTGCATGAGGCTCTCGTCCAAAACTAATCTTCTCGTTTCACATAAATTTTCTAATCCACTTTATTTCATCCCCCACAATAGCGAATAAAAAAAGTTATTCCCTACTGTTAGTGATGAAATTGCAAGCCAATGAAAGGAGCACTATTTCATGTTTACCTTCAAAAAGAAAAAACGTACTGTCTCTATTGAACTGACAGACTTTTACATACGTGCCCTCAGTTTTACAGAAGGGGATTTATTAGAATCATTATTATTTGAACATCCGTTGCCCGCTGACCTTGTTGAGGAGGAGGTTGTTCAAGATGAGATGGCGTTTTATGAATTGATTAAAACGCTTGTAAAAGAGTGGAGTATTGCGAAACATGAGCTTCGCTTTTTTGTGCCGGACCATGCTATCTTGATGCGGACGATTGAGCATCCCGGGAAACTTAGTACGGAAGCGATTAAAGAGTTTGTAGAAATGGAACTCGGGTCAACGATTCATTTGCCTTTTGAGCAACCGCTCATCGATGTGTACGACCCTAACCCAAATGATCAAGCGGCTACGCTATTTGCAGCGCCTTCTGAAGATGTGGTGCAATTAATGCGCTTATATGAGGATGTTCAGTTAGAGCCTGCCATATTAGACATACGCGCGTTATGTAATATTCGATTTTTACAAGAAATTCGATTGTTTGGAAATGATAAAACGTATTTAATTGCGGAATGGTCTGTGAACGCCGTATCTGTTTGTATTTATTCAGGTGGGAATGTTGATTTTCTTCGTTACCAGCCACTGGAAACGCAAAATCGAGATTGGCGTTATTTGACGACGGAATCGGGCGAGCATACATATGTTTACGAAGGAGATATCAGAGATTATCATATGCCATTGACAGATCAGACGATGGAATTGGAGCGGATTCTCAACTTCTATCAGTTTTCTTTACATAAAGGTGAAAAAGCGGTCGATGAACTGATTATGATGGGAGATAATCCAGAAATGGATTTTATTATAGAACAAATTACGTCAATGCTAGACCTCCCAATTCAAGTTGTAAACGATGAAATGATGCGGCAACATTTTCCGGCGTTCAAGGCAGAGCATGCAGCGTTAATCGGTTTATCGCTGAGAGGAGACAGTTTGCATGGTGCCTGATATTAACTTACTGCCTAAAAGAGAACGGCAATCAGCGAGTGTGAAATGGCTATTCATCGCAATAGCTGTTATTTTTTGTGCGTTTCTACTATTCTTGCTCTATCGTTCGATCACATTATCCAGTCAATTAACAGGACTTAAGAGCGAGCAACAATCACTAGAAATAGAAAAAGAGACCTTACTGGAGAAATTAAGTGTAATCGATGACAAAGAGGCGTTCGATTTGGAGACAGCTGTGGAGTTTGTTGAGCGCGTTTCTTATCCAGTGTCGCCGCTCATCATTGAAATTAATAAAGGCTTAGACGAAGATGCGTATTTACGTGAATATGCCTTTACAGAAACCGCGGTTCAGCTCCGAGTCGATTTTGAAACGATGCCGGAAGTCGTTTCCTATGTCGATTATTTATCGAGAAGTAACTTCTTTGAAGATGTTTTTGTAAATGAAATGACCGCGTTTGACCCAGTTAACGAGGAGGACAAGTCTCAATTTAACGTTGTGGATCGGTTTGCGAATTCTTTTGAACTTCCGATTCGATTACAGTATTTACGAGCGGATGGTGATTAATAATGAAAGCATTGATAAATGAAAATAAAACGCTCATTGTTTTGCTCGTTATGTTAGCTTTTGTTGTTGCGGGCGCATTTTACTATTACGGTGTTTATCCCAAAAATGAGGAGAAAAAGCGAATGCTTCGAACGGTTGAAGCATTAGAACTTGAAATTAACCAGCTCGAACAAAATATCGAACATGCATCTGTTGTACAGGCAGCACCGGAAAATGAATTTCAGCTTAGAAAAAAACTACCGGAAAAAAGAGAGATAAGCAAATTGCTAATGTCTCTTCAAGAAATTGAACTTATTAGCGATGCAAAAATTTTGTCCATTATTTTTAATGATTACGATGCATCCGTCTCAAACTCATCGCTCATAGAGGGTGTAGACGATGAAGAGGAAGGAGCAGTGCAAGAAGACAGTGGGCAGGATGGCGAGGAAGAAGATGTTCCGCAAACAAATATTGACATTACGTCTTTGCCTGAACAATTGAAGCTTTTATCACTTCAAGTACATGTTCTTGTTCCAGGAGATGACCAACTATTGCAATTTATTCAAGAGATTGAAGCGCTGGATCGTGTGATTCGGGTGGATGATGTTCAGTTTTCTAAGGCGGGGGAGGAAGAGTTGGCGTCAGAAAACCCTGATGAAAGCATTGGCGTAACAATTCAACTCACTACATTTTATTCGGGCGTTGGAGGCGAGTAAATGGAGACACTCTATATGGTACTGTTTTTTATTTACGGCATCGTCTTCGGCTCTTTTTTTAATGTTGTAGGGCTGCGCGTTCCAAAAAAAGAATCGATTGTTTTGCCGTCTTCACAGTGCACTGTCTGTCATCGAACATTACGGGCAATCGATTTAATCCCTATCTTTTCTTATTTGTTTTTGCGTGGAAAGTGCCGAGGATGCCAAACGAAAATTAGCCCGGTTTATCCCTTAATGGAGTTTATAACAGGTATTCTTTTTGCGCTTGCATATGGGATGCTTGGGTTTAGTTTGGAACTAATTGTAGCACTGCTTTTCATTTCTTTATTAGTGATCATCACTGTATCGGATATTGCTTATATGCTAATTCCGAATAAAATCTTGTTTCCATTTGCAATCGTCCTCGTTATTTTGCGCATCATCGTCCCTTTATCGCCTTGGTGGAGCAGTATTGTTGGAGCGATTGTTGGATTCGGTGTACTTTTTGTGATTGCGTTATTGTCCAAAGGCGGGATGGGCGGCGGTGATGTGAAATTGTTTTTTGTAATAGGACTTGTACTTGGTCCGATTCAGACACTTTTAACGTTGTTTCTCGCTTCGCTAATTGGAACATTTGTCGGTTTGATTATTTTGAAGAAAACTAGGAAAGGTCGAAAAACGCCGATTCCATTTGGCCCGTCGATTGCGGTCGCAGCATTAATCGTTTATTTCTGGGGCGCACTGATTGTCGATTGGTATGGGAAGCTGTTTGTATAAGTCGAGAAGTTTTTAATAAATGCCGACAAGTGTCTTGTTTTTTTTCGATTCAATTCTGCTACTGTTAAGAAAACGGGGTGGTAGAGATGAAATTTGGAAAAAGATACTCGAATATAACAGTATTCATGGCGATGCTTCACGGTGTCATTATTGGCATTGCAGCCATTGCAGTTGTCGGGATTATTTTTGTCGGCGCGGAAGGGAAGCGGACAGTCGATAAGATTGAAAACGAAATTCCAGCGTCTGGACCTGCCGAAGATAAGGAGAATGGAACACCCGCTGATTTAAAGGGGGAATCCCTTTCGCTTTACGCAAAGCAACACGGTGCATTTACAACTTCGGCATCCGCCGCAACCTTTATCGCCGCTGATACGTCCTTATCTACGGCAGCAATTATTCATTCAAACGGACAATATTTTGTTTGGTCGGCTGTAGGCTTATCAGAAGCGGAGATTGAAGGAATTCTTGAGGCAGACACGTATAAGAAAGAGTTTTCCGTTAGTCCGGCATCTTGTGACTTAATTCATACAACAAATCTCTGGGAAGTACTCGAGGCAGACGATATAGCGAAAATAAAACAATTGACTTCGACAAATGATGACGAAAAAGCAAAGGAATTAGCTCAGCATATCGACACAATAACCGCATTTACCAACGATTTGAAAGTGATTCGCCTGCACTTACTTTCCAAATATGCGAACACAAGTGACTGTGTGAAAATTTCGTTTTAAATTGATTTTTTAAACTAATTTGCCGTTATTCGTTATTTGATACAATTTTCAAAACCTTCCTAAGTGGTTACAATAAAAAGTAGGGAGGGATAATGATGAAATTTATAGCAAATCAACCGATTATTTTAGCTTCAGAATCACCGAGGCGGAAAGAATTATTGCAGGAATTGGGGATTCCTTTTCAAGCAATGAAAAGTAATGTTATAGAAAATGTAGAATCTACCCCATCTAGTGTCCACAAGTACGTGACAGCATTAGCGATTGAAAAAACGAAAGCGATTGCGGAATATCATACAGAAAAGACGGTCATTGGGGCAGATACGATTGTTAGTTTTGATGGAAAGGTTTTTCCTAAGCCGAAAGATAAAGAACAAGCCAAACAGTTCTTACAAACGCTATCTGGACAAACCCACTTAGTTATTACAGCAGTTGCGGTTATGCATGCGGGAGAAATTCATTCCTTTTCTTCGGAGACGAAAGTTACGTTTTATGAGCTAGATGATGCTATGATAGATGCTTACATTGAAACAGGTGATTGTTCTGATAAAGCAGGTGCTTACGGGATTCAATCAGGCGGCTTATTATTTGTTAAAGCAATAAATGGAGATTATTATTCAGTTATGGGACTTCCCGTCGCACAACTTTCACGAGTACTACAAAACATCGGCGCCATCACACTTAAAGGGAGTGTGAGGGACGAATGAAACTGGATGAAAAGCCACAAATGATGATTCGGGACGTTCATCTTGCGGACAGGCCCCGAGAGCGTCTTATTAGGCAAGGTGCGAGCAGTTTATCCAATCAAGAACTAATTGCGATTTTACTAAGGACCGGTACAAAACAAGAGTCAGTCCTTGCGCTAGCCAATCGCATCCTAACCTCTTTTGATAAAATACAAGACTTCCAATATGCGACGCTAGAAGAATGTATGAAAGTGAAAGGGGTTGGACAAGCAAAGGCAGTTCAACTCTTGGCCGCTGTAGAGCTTGGTAAAAGAGTGCACCGGAAGGACTCAAGAGAGCGATATGTCATACGTTCACCAGAGGATGCTGCAAATTATTTAATGACGGATATGACGTCATTACAACAAGAACATTTTGTTGCTTTATTTTTAAATGTTAAAAATGAAGTATTACATAAAGAAACGATTTTTATTGGTTCATTAAATGCTTCGATTGTTCATCCAAGGGAGCTTTTTCGTGAAGCGGTAAAACGTTCCGCGGCTTCCATTATTTGTGCGCATAATCATCCATCAGGCAATCCCGCGCCATCGCCTGAAGATATTGAAGTGACGAAGAGATTGGTGGCAGCAGGTGATATGATGGGGATAGATGTACTAGATCATCTCGTAATAGGGGACCATCAGTTCATAAGCCTAAAAGAAAAAGGGTACATGTGACACTATCACTTTCTTCGCCAATCCGCTATAATGTGGTATATTATTTGATGAATGCCGTAATAAACGGTTGAGAAGAAAGGAAGAACTAATTTTGTTTGGATTCGGTGCAAAAGATGTTGGTATAGATTTAGGTACAGCAAATACATTGGTGTTTATTAAAGGGAAAGGCATTGTATTAAGAGAGCCTTCCGTTGTTGCAAAAAATACGCATACAGGTGAAATTGTTGCAGTAGGAAGTGCTGCAAAAAATATGATTGGTCGTACACCAGGTTCAATTATTGCGACACGTCCAATGAAAGATGGCGTAATTGCTGATTTTGAAATTACAACTGCTATGATAGAGCATTATATGAAAGAAGCGATGAAAGCATCAGGCGGTTCCTGGAAAAAGCCAAATGTGATGGTCTGTGTGCCTTATGGCATTACTTCGGTTGAGCAAAGAGCGGTCATCGATGCATCCCGTCAAGGTGGCGCAAAAGACGCGTACACGATTGAAGAACCATTTGCAGCTGCAATTGGTGCGGGGCTGCCAGTTTGGGAACCGACAGGAAGTATGGTTGTTGATATTGGTGGCGGTACAACAGAAGTCGCGGTTATTTCACTTGGCGGAATTGTTACAAGTGAGTCAATTCGTGTCGGCGGAGATACAATGGATCACGCAATTTCAGGGTATATCCGTAAAACGTATAACTTAACTATTGGTGAACGAACAGCAGAAGCGATTAAATTAGAGATTGGCTCTGCAAAAGTTGAAGAAGAAACAGAGAAAATGGAAATCCGTGGACGAGATTTATTGACAGGTCTACCGAAGACGATTGAAATTTCCTCAGACGAAATTGCAGGTGCGTTGCGTGAATCCATTACTCATATTATTGAAGGTGTGAAGAAAACATTAGAAACGACACCTCCAGAACTTTCGTCAGACGTTATGGAACGTGGTATCGTCTTAACAGGGGGCGGCGCGTTATTACGTAGCCTCGACAGAGTCATTTCTGAAGAGACCAATATGCCTGTCTTCATCGCAGAAGAACCATTAGATTCCGTGGCGATTGGAACAGGAAAAGCTTTAGATAACTTTGACATCATCAAAAAAATGCAAGCGAAATAATATAACAAAAGCGTAGGGCGTCTGCTTAGATGCGACAAGCATAAGACAAGCTGACGACGTAGCGGTTTTTGCTACATAGTCAGCTTGGCTTATGACTCGAGCATCTGAGGCCCGTAGCTGGATGTAAACAATAGCGTAGGGCGTCGTTTAGCCCCGACAGGCATAAGTCGAGCTGGCGGTGTAGCGTACGTTGTCACATAGCTAGCTTGCTTATGACCCGAGAGGCTAGGCCCGTAGCAGGATGTAGCAAAAGTTGTTCGTGGTAAAAATAAAATGATTTCTCCACAGCATACGTGTGAACGTGAAGTTTATAACATTATGATTATGTAAAAAAGTAAAGAGAATGGTTTGTGCCTCCGCCTGTTTGGGTGGGGGCTACCAAACTGTTGAAACCGGAAAGTTAAGGGAGGATAATGGCAATGCCGCGATTTTTTTCAAATAAACGATTGATTTTATTGCTTGTAGGCGTAATTGTCCTCGTTGCATTAATTTCATTCACCTTAAGAGACCGGCATAACGCTTCCCTGCCAGAAAGAATTGTAAAAGATGTTGTCGGTTTTGGACAAACGATATTCTCAAAGCCAACGCATTTTATTACTGGGGTTATTGGGAATGTCGACGGAATTTTGAATACATATGAAGAAAATAAAATATTAAAAGAGCGTCTGAATGAATACGCTTCCGTGCAAGCAGAGCTTACGGAAGTTCGAATTGAAAACAAAGAGTTGCGCGAAATTATCGGTAAACAAGAAGATTTGAATGCTTATCAGCCAATTCATGCAACAGTGATTTCCAGAAACCCAGATCAGTGGGAAGAGAAAATTATTTTAGATAAAGGCTCAAAGCATGGTGTTAAACAAAATATGGCCGTGATTACCTCGAGAGGTTTAATTGGAAAAGTTGTTGTCGTCACGGATTTTTATTCAACAGTAGAATTGCTTTCGACGGAGAATCGAAATTTCCGCGTTTCGGCAGTTATACGCAGTAAAGAAGCCGATGATCAATCCGCTTTCGGGCTCATTGAAGGGTTTGATCGTGAACGTGGCGAATTGATTATGAGGCGTATAGATACTGACTATGAAATTCAAATTGGAGAAAAAGTCATTTCTTCTGGATTGGGTGGAATTTTTCCTAAAGGTTTACCAATCGGCGAGGTGACTGAAGTGTCTACAGATGATTACGGTCTGACGAAGATGGTTTATATCCGACCTGCTGCACAGTTCTCAATGTTAGACCATGTCATTATCACGCAGCGGACGTCTGTGACAGTTGAAGGAACGGATGGCAATGGAACTGTCGGTACGGAGGGGGAGGATGGATCATGATTCGATCTGTCATCCCTTTGATGATTTCAGTTCTTTTTTTCATGGAGCCAGTTTTTAGTCTGTTTTCTCCGATAACGTACGCAAATACTTTGCTGACGCTTGTTCCACGATTTGTGATCGTTTGTCTCATTTTTATTTCAATTTATGGAAGTCGTAAACAAGCGATCATCTATGGAATTATCTTTGGGCTCTTGTATGATATCTTTTACATTGATATTATTGGGATATACGCTTTTTTATATCCACTCATTTGTTTGATAGCGTCCGGAATTATTCGCTATATCCATAGACATATTGTGACAGTTATTGGATTAACTTTATTACTTATTGCACTTTTAGAAATATTTTCATATGGATTTGCAAGTTTAATTTCCGTTACATCTATTGGATTTGAGGAGTTTTTTAAAGGAAGACTCATTCCAACAATGCTAGCTAATTCTTTATTTGTGATAATGTTTAGTTGGTTTTTTAAAAAAATCATTGAAGAGAAAATATTGCATAAATCATCTGATGTTATGTAATTTGAGGTAAAGGAAGATGCGGGGTGACAGCAATGACGAAACAGCAATATGTAGCGATTAAAGGGACGAAAGACGGCCTTGTTCTTCGACTTGACGACAAATGTGCCTATTCAGATTTGCTAGCGGAACTCCGTAGCAAAGTATCGGAAAGCGGACTAGAAGGTTTATCGGAAGTCCAGGTCGATATCGGGTACCGATATTGTAATGAAAGCGAATTGAAGGAAATTATGAACATTATTCATAGTTCACCTAATTTACGGATATCAAAAATTCAAAGTGATGTGCTAACAGTTGAAGAATGCAATGCCCGGATACTTGAAAAACAATCAGAAACATTTATTGGCATCGTTCGTTCAGGACAAGTTGTTAAAGCTGAAGGAGACTTAGTCGTTATCGGAGACGTAAACCCCAATGCGCGTGTAGTTGCAGGAGGGAGCATCTATGTTCTTGGTAGGCTAAAAGGAATTGCCCATGCGGGTGCCAATGGAAATACAGAGTCAGTTATTGCAGCGTCGTGGCTTGAAGCTACACATTTAATGATTGCGGATAAAATGGAGTTAATGACAGACGAATTAACCATTCTATCCGAACAACCAGAAATGGAATGTGCGTATATTCATACAAATGGTTTCATTACGATTGATCGCTTGCAAGAACTACGCATTATAAGACCACATTTATCATCATTTAAAGGGGGCATCTAATGTGGGAGAAGCAATTGTAATAACATCGGGTAAAGGTGGTGTCGGTAAGACGACGACAACGGCTAACCTTGGAACGGCACTTGCGCTCCAAGGAAAGAAGGTTTGTCTCGTCGATACTGATATCGGCCTCCGTAATCTTGATGTCATCCTCGGTCTCGAAAATCGAATTATTTATGATTTAGTTGATGTCATTGAAGGGCGATGTAAGATTCACCAAGCGCTCGTAAAAGATAAACGTTTTGAGGAAGGTTTATTTTTACTGCCTGCTGCACAAACGACAGATAAAAATGCAATTAACGCGGACCAAATGAAAGTATTGGTTGAAGAGTTGAAGCGAGACTATGATTATATTTTAATCGATTGTCCTGCAGGTATTGAGCAAGGGTATAAAAACGCAGTAGCAGGTGCAGACCGAGCAATCGTTGTCACAACGCCAGAAATTTCTGCTGTTCGTGATGCGGACCGCATTATCGGTTTACTAGAACAAGAAGATATTGAACCGCCGAAACTGATAATCAATCGAATTAAACGTAATTTAATAAACAATAATGATGCATTGGATGTCAATGATATCACAACGCATTTATCCATTGATTTATTAGGAATTATCATGGACGATGAACAAGTGATTAGTTCATCAAATAAGGGTGAACCAATTGTGATGGACCCATCAAATTCCGCTGCTCTTGGTTACCGGAATATTGCACGACGAATTCTTGGAGAATCCGTCCCATTAATGTCAATAGAACAAAACAGAAATGGATTTTTTAGTAAATTAAAGTCTATTTTTGTGAAATAAACAATTAGCTATCGACAAAAAGTCGTCGATTCAATATTAAACATTCGAAGCCAGGCCATAATAACCTCTACGTCTCGTAAACGTGGGGGTTTTTGTAATTCTAGTTATCTTCAACTAGAACTAGATACTATTTCTTTGTTCACCATCATATACTACAAAAAACAGGTGGTGAATCTCAGTGAAGTGGAAAACAAAATGGCTACTGGCTTTCATTCTTGTACTAGGAATTGTAGGGGTTACTAAACTAGAAGAACTGGGTATTATTCACAAACCCGTTTCACAATATGTAACGACAGGGCAAGACTTTTTGGTAATGAAAAAATGGGTTGCTTCTATGTTGGACAATCCGGAAGATGAGTTGCTGGCGGTAAATTATGAAAACTCATTATTAGGTTCGTATGAATCGTTGCAACCGTTCAAAGAAGGCGTAATCATTTCTTATCCACAGCCAATTGCGATTGAGGCACAGCGGGATGGCCTCGTCATCTTTACAGGTATTAAGCGTCAAACAGGCAAGACGATAACTGTTCTTTATGATGATGGAGATGAAGTCACATATGGCTTTGTTGGTTCATTTAGCAAGCTTCCCTATACGTCAGTTAAAAGAGGAGATACACTTGCATTAATGGAGGAAGAAGCACTTTTCTTCATGGTAAAACGAGATGGTGCTAATTTAGACGCGTCGCTATTACCAGCTTACTTATCGGGTTCGGTGGAATGAAAGTACGCCTGCATCCTATTCTAATTCCTGTCTTTTTATTTCTACTCGTTTCGGGAAATGTATCTATTTATACGTTAATCTTCGTATCCCTTTTAATTCATGAGGCGGGACATTTAGTGGCCGCTAAAATGGTTGGTCTCCGCGTCAGGTCATGCACAATTATGCCTTACGGTGGTGAACTAACCATTCCAGGACGACATGCTGTGCGTCGTCGTAAGCGTTTTTATGTCGCGCTTGGTGGTCCAGCTGCGACTTTGTTTTTACTTATACTTGCAATGGTCATCCCTTTTTCCGCAACGGATCTTTTAATTCGTATTCAACTTATTTTATTGGCTGTAAATTTATTACCTTTTTTGCCTCTAGATGGCGGACAGGCGTTAAGTGCATTCATTGAGAAAAAAGGTAAAGAATACGAGGCGAGACTGGCGATGATTGTTCATTCAATGATTTTTTATAGTATCGTCATCATTACGCTTAGCTTTTCATTGCCGCAGACAATTCCTTATATTGTGCTCGCTTCTTTTCTGTTAATCCAAAATATTTCCGCGTTTCGCTACCGAAAATATGAAAAAGCTTTATTTAACTTAAAGAAGTAAGTTGCTGATGCTCAGGTATTTTCCGTATTATACTTAAGCCACCGGCAATTTTCATAGATTTTTTAAATAACTGTTGACGAAACAATTTATCCGTGATAATATTTTAATGTTATTGTTTGTAGCGCACCCGTGCTACAACCGCTCTGAAAAGGTATAAGCGTCCGATAGGAACACCTTTTAAGGCGAGTCTTAGTAATAGAGGAGGTGCAAGTATGTACGCAATTATTGAAACTGGTGGAAAACAAATTAAAGTTGAACAAGGTCAAGAAATCTACGTTGAAAAAGTAGCTGGTGAAGCTAACGACGTTGTTACATTTGACAAAGTTCTTTTCGTAGGCGGCGACGACGTAAAAGTTGGTGCTCCTTACGTAGAAGGTGCTTCTGTTACAGCGAAAGTTGTAGAACAGGGCCGTGGTAAAAAAATTACGATTTTCACTTATAAGCCAAAAAATAATGATGCCAAGAAAAAAGGTCATCGTCAGCCATACACTAAAGTTGTAATCGAAGGCATTAACGCATAATCGACTATGATTAAAGTGAAGATTGAAAAAGGGCAATCAGACCGCATTAAATCATTCGAAATGTCTGGACATGCTCATTTCGCTGAACATGGAAAAGACTTAGTGTGTGCCGGCGCATCTGCCGTGTCATTTGGTGCCCTAAATGCCGTTATTGCATTAACAGGGAATACACCTACGATTGACCAAGGCGCAGATGGCGGTTACTTAAAAGTTATTTTTTCTGAAGATGAAATCGAGAATGACGACATTCAATTGATTATAAAAGCGATGATTGTTTCTTTGCAGACGATTGAACAAGACTACGGGCAACATATAAAAATCATCTTCAAGAAGTAGGAGGTGGCACACATGCTACGTTTAGATCTCCAGTTTTTCGCATCGAAAAAAGGAGCGGGTTCTACAAAGAACGGTCGTGACTCTGAAGCGAAACGTCTAGGCGCAAAACGCGCTGATGGACAATTCGTAACAGGTGGTTCGATTCTTTACCGTCAACGCGGAACAAAAATTCACCCAGGTGAAAACGTTGGTCGCGGAAGCGACGATACACTATTCGCAAAAATCGATGGTATCGTACGTTTCGAACGTCTAGGACGCTCAAAAACAAAAGTAAGCGTTTATGCTGAAGCACAAGAAGCATAAATCTTCATAATAAAGACTGCATGATACACTCATGCAGTCTTTTTATTGTTGTTTATTTTGGACCAATGAGAGGCATTTAAACACGCTAGAGAGGAATTTAAACCAAAGCGCGGTATTCGAGTCTTCAAGAGTGTAGTTCACCTATAAAACATTCCAGAGGTTGAATGGAATTTAATTGCGTTGACTGGGCGTGCACGGACTCAAAAATAAAATGAACTTATGTATTGGAGCATTTAATTTTACGTAAAAAGGAAAAGTAATGCTATACTTATATTTACAACTAGAGAGATGGAGTGAGGGATTATGAAGGAAGAGCAGCTAACCTTAGCGCAGGCGTTGAAGTTCACGCGTCATGACTTTTTAAACGACCTCCAAATCATACTAATGAATATCGATTTAGGGAATACTGAGCGAGCAAAGAAAACAATTTTAGCGACTACCAATAAAATGAAGCAACATTCATTGTTATCCTCGTTAAGTTTACCGAGAACAGAAATATGGTTGGCAACTTTCGAGTGGATACATACTTCTTTTGATAAATTGTTAACATGTCATGTAAAAGCTCCTATTTCAAATGTGAGCGATGACGACCTCGTTTCATCTTTACAAAAATTGATTAAACAAGTTGAAAATGTGTTAGATCCTCTTTCGGAGTATGAAGCTCATTTTGATATTTTATCAGTCAAAGAAGAATGGGCAATTATAATGTCAGTGACAGGCAAATTACCAAAACTAGAAGCTAAGTCGAGAAAAGAAAAGACTTTTACAATTGAAGAGAAATTTGCAGAGAATTTATGGACGTTCACAATACGTGGACGATAGGAGGAACTTATTATGTTTGTTGATCACGTAAAAATATATGTAAAAGGCGGTGACGGCGGCGACGGTATGGTCGCATTCCGTAGAGAAAAATATATACCGTACGGGGGACCTGCCGGCGGAGATGGTGGAAAGGGTGCTGACGTTGTATTTGAAGTAGACGAAGGTCTCAGAACGTTAATGGATTTTCGTTATCAGCGCCATTTTAAAGCGCCTCGAGGAGAACACGGCATGAGTAAAAATAAACACGGTAAAAATGCCGAGGATATGATTGTCAAAGTGCCACCTGGAACTGTCGTAACAGAAGGGGAGAATGGGCCGGTTGTTGCAGACTTAGTGGAACACGGACAAAGAGCCGTTATCGCACGTGGTGGTCGGGGAGGACGTGGGAATAGTCGATTTGCTACGTCTCAAAATCCAGCACCTGAGTTATCTGAAAAAGGAGAGCCAGGCGTTGAGCGAGATATCGTGCTCGAATTAAAAGTATTGGCAGACGTTGGCCTTGTTGGATTCCCGAGTGTGGGAAAGTCAACCCTCCTATCAGTCGTATCCGCAGCAAAACCAAAAATTGGCGATTACCATTTTACAACACTCGTTCCAAATCTCGGCATGGTCGAAACGAGTGATGGAAGAAGTTTTGTGTTAGCAGATTTACCAGGTTTAATCGAAGGGGCGCATGAAGGGGTAGGTCTTGGTCATCAATTTCTACGTCATATTGAACGAACGCGTGTCATTATCCATGTGATTGATATGTCCGGCATGGAAGGTCGCGATCCTTTTGAAGATTATGAAACGATTCATGAAGAATTGAAGCAATATAATTTACGATTAACGGAACGTCCACAAATTATTGTGGCGAATAAAATGGATATGCCGGATGCGGAAGAAAATTTACAAGCATTCAAAGAAAAGTTAGATGACGATGCGCTTATTTTCCCAATCTCTGCAATTACACGTCAAGGATTGGATGATTTATTGTTTGCAACAGCTGATTTACTAGAAGTAACGCCTGAATTCTCATTGGCCGATGTAGAAGATGAAACTGAGAATACAGTGTTGTATAAACATGAAATGGAAGAGTCGGATTTTGAAATTTCACGAGACGACGACGGAGCATATGTCCTTTCCGGCTATACAATTGAGCGTTTATTCAAAATGACGGACTTTAACTTTGACCAATCTGTCCGTAAGTTTGCAAGACAAATGCGCGGTATGGGTGTTGACGATGCACTTCGCGAACGCGGCGCACAAAATGGCGACATTGTACGGATTCTAAATTTTGAATTTGAGTTTATAGAATAAAATGACTTGAATGTTGGAGTGATGTTATGAAGCGATTAGGAGAGGGGCGTTTTTATCTAGTAAGAGAAGATGTCTTGACAGAATCCATGCTTAAAACGATTGAAGTAAAGAAGTTATTGGCATCAGGTGAAGCATCTACCATTCAAGAAGCAACGAAAAACATTGGGTTATCCCGAAGTGCTTTTTATAAATACCGTGATACTGTATTTCCGTTTGAATCTGTTGCACGGGAGAGAATCTTGACGATCTTTATCCAATTGGAAGATCGAAAAGGTTCTCTTGCAACACTTTTAAGCATTGTGTCAGAAGCCAAGTGTAATGTGTTGACGATACACCAAACAATCCCTGTTCAAGGGCGGGCAAACGTTACATTATCATTAGATGTCACTGCGATGGCCATAAAAATGGACAGTTTTATACAACGATTGAAATCACCTGATTTCGTGGAATCAGCTTCCGTCATTAGTTCGGGAGCTTTGTAAAGGGGAGGAAATAAGATTGAGTGATCATGATTATACACCGATAATTGCGTATCTTGGGCCAGAAGCATCCTTTACGCACGTCGCTGCAAATGAATTATTTGGTTCAGATGGTTTATCTGCAAAACCTACGATACCTGACTGTGTGGAGGCTGTTAGTTCTGGACGGGCTACTTATGCAGTCGTCCCGCTTGAAAATGCATTGGAAGGGTCAGTGCCGCTTACGATTGACTATATGTTTAATGAACGTGACTTGTTTATTAATGCGGAGTTATCGATTCCAATACAACAACATTTAATGGTCAATCAAGCACAAGCGGATGCTTTGGATTCAATAGAGTCCGTCCATTCGCATCCTCATGCGCTCGCTCAGTGTCATAAATATTTATTATATCAATATCGAGGGGTTCCATTAATTCAATCGACCTCGACTGCGGCAGCAGCAAAGTATGTATCTGAAAACCCAGATAAAAAGATTGCAGCTATCGGGAATCGACTAGCGTGTGAGAAATATAATTTACATATGGCAGAAGAAAATATTCATGATTTTCATTTTAATCACACGCGGTTTGTTGTATTGTCCCAACGAAACGGAAAACTAGAGAAGCGTGGGCATACGGAAATGCCAAAAACGACTTTGATGGTTAAGTTACCGAAAGATGATCGACCAGGTGTCCTTCACCAAGTGTTATCCGTCTTTTCATGGCGAAAATTAAACCTAACTAAAATTGAATCTCGTCCTTTAAAAACAGGGTTAGGAAATTATTTCTTTATCATCGATGTTTTGGAAGACGAAGAGGCTCCATTAATGAAAGGAGCGATGGAAGAATTAAAAGCACTAGATTGTTCCGTCCGTTCTTTTGGTACATATTATTCATATGAACAGCAACCGATACGTCCAAAATAAGGATGTATCGGTTTTTGCATAATGATAATTCCCTCGCATATAAATGGTGACAAGGGATATCCGTTTGAAAAAAAGGGTAACACAGGCGGATGTCTAGTCATACGATGGATTGATGGAAGGGGGAAGTTTTGTAGTGGATGTCCATATTGTTCAAAGAGGCGATACACTCTGGAAAATCGCTAGGCAGCACGGAATTTCATTCGAGGAATTGAAACGGGTGAACGCACATCTGGCCAATCCAGATTATATAGTTCCGGGAATGAAAATTTTTCTACCTAATAAAGTACAAGGGAAGGGAGAAGTTAACAAACCGAGTACAAGTGGGGGTAAGTTGAATAAGGTAGAGAAAGTCGAAAGTGTTAAAAAAGTAGAAAAAGTGCCGGTGAAACCACCTGTTTCTTTGCCGCAAGCACATCAAGTGCCCAGAGAACCTGTTCCAATACCGGTTACACCGAAAGCACCCAAATTGACCTCAAAGCCCGTAGAGGAATCAAAGGCTGCACCGCTGAAAGCTACAAAGCCGATAGTAGAGCAGGCAAAACCAACACCAACACCAACACCGGCTCCAGCGCCAACTCCGCCGCCTGCACAAGCGCCAATGCAGCCGACGTTTCCAATGCAACCTTATCCATATACTCTAATTGGAATCCCATGTGGATGGCTTCCGATTTATGATGCGGATTGTTATCCACATGTTCATCCTGGTCAAATGCATCCGATGCCACCGCCACAACCGCCAATGACACAATTACCAGTACAGGAGTCAACACATTTTCGTCCATCCGCACGGCCAAGTGTTCCGGAGAAGGGGATGGAGATGGAGTCCCCAATGATTGGAAAAGAAACATTTCCAGGATTTATATCACCACCAGCGCCACCGGTATTACATTTTCCATCGCCAGGACCAGAGTTAATGCCGTCAATAGAATCGCCAACTCATCAGATGCCTAAGGCGAAACCTGAAGTAAAACCTGAAGTGAAACCTGAAGCAAGACCAAAGCCAGCACCGACACCAGCGCCGCGACCACTACCGCCAGCTACTGAAATGCCAATGCAGCCAGTGCCGGTTCCAGATTGGTCGTATCCTCAAAGTATGTATCCGGTTCATGCGGGACAGTCGTCTCCATGCGGCTGTAGTCAATTTGCACCGATGCCTTTACCAGTGCAACAACATCCTTTTTGTAATGCTTGCAATCAACCGATAGGGCCGCATCCGATGCAACCGATGCCATATCCAATTCCAAATTACTGGCATGGAATGTATTAAGCGTATGATCGTGAAAGGGAAAGCGGAACAAATTAATAATAATGTTTGGAAACTTGAAAGAAATGGTCATTATTACTCGGTGAAACATTATGATTCTTCATCGACTTTATTTAAAGTGAATGCAATCCATGAAAAACTACGTTCACTTTCATTTCCACATATTATTTCGGTCATACCTAGTGAACATCCGTTACTCTTTACACAACCATGGCTTAGGAAAGCAAAGGCTGTCAATTTTAAAAAACGAGCCGATCGAACAGAATCGCTCGAAGCACTTATTGAATTACATGAAACGCAATCGCAATATGATTGGAAGGCAGCGGATTATTTGCATGAATATCCATTAATTTCGAAATGGGAAGATCGTTTATTTCGATTTGAGTCAATACGCGAAGCTTGCGAAATGTATATTGGCAAAGCCGCAGTAGATGACATTATTTTTTATGCAGAAAGTGCACTTCGTATTGTTCGTAAGTCGTATAATCAAGAGGAAAATATTACATTGCTCCATGGAGATGTCGTTCATCATAATATTTTGCGAGATCGAAAGGGAATCATTCGTTTTATTGATTTTGATCTAGCTTGTACTGGACCGTCTGGAACAGAGATCGCTTTATGGATGCATCGTGTTTTACCGCAAATTGATTATGATTTGACATTTTTATTAAATGAACAACCTTCATTAAAAGCGTTAGAAAAATCGTCTTTAAACCTATTGCTTTATCCAAATGAATTATTACGAGAATGGCTCCATTTTTTCTCTTTATCGAAAAATGCGCAAGAAAGGCAATTGAAAAATATGCTCCCTTTTACAGAGTCCGCACTCTCACATTGGCCAAAATTATGGTATAATGTAGAACGGATAAAAAACTAGGGGGTTGCATGATGGCAGGGCATTCCAAATGGAATAATATTAAAAACCGTAAAGGCGCGCAAGATGCAAAGCGCGGTAAAATATTTCAAAAAATATCTCGAGAAATTTATATGGCAGCGAAACAGGGCGCAGATCCAGACATGAACCCTGCTTTACGTTTAGCGATTGAAAAAGCGAAAAGTGCAAACGTACCTAATGATGTCGTAAAACGTGCACTAGACAAAGCGTCGGGTGCAGGCAATGATGAAAACTATGAAGAAGTCATTTACGAAGGTTACGGCCCGAATGGCGTAGCAGTTCTCGTTTATTGCTTAACTGATAATAGAAACCGAACGGCACCGAATATTCGTGTTGCATTTACGCGAAATGGTGGAAACTTAGGTTCAAGTGGATCGGTTGCGTATATGTTTGATCGTAAAGGTCGTCTGATGATTGAAAGAACGGAAGACACGGATGAAGATATGATTATGCTCGCGGCACTTGAGGCTGGTGCAGAAGATATTGAATCTAGTGAAGAAGGTTTTGAAATTATCACAGAAGCAGCTGATTTCTTACAAGTTAAAAACGAGTTAGAAGAATCAGGTATTGAGTTTGTTTCGGCTGATATTGAAATGATACCTTCCATGCATACCGCAATTCCGGAAGAGAGCGAAGAACAGTTTGAAAAAATGCTCGACATGCTGGAAGACGATGATGACGTGCAAAACGTTTATCATAATGCGGCTGAGTAATCAACAGCTTAGTTCAAATGATTTTGGAAGACACTAGTTTATAGGTTTATCTATAAATTAGTGTCTTTTTTGATGATACGGGCTCAAAATCCAACGCTTCAAAGAAATATCTGTCATTTTCAGCATCCTATCGCTGCTTTTTTTATAAAAATCATGCAAATTATATAATAGTAAAAATTGCGGGATTTTCGGAGTAATTGTATAATTAAACCCTACACACAGTGACAGGTGTGGCAAATTGAATAATTTAAAAGGAGTGTAGAAAAATGCAGAAACGACAAGGTAAATATCCAAACCAAGCAGATTTTAACCCTTTTATTCAAAGATCGCTAATGGATGAAGAAAACTTGTACGAACTCCCTCTCTCTGATCCTTCAGAAACGCTACCAGCTGATTCATACCAAGCCCGAATAATAAGTCAAGTAGATTTAAGTAAACCCTCCGCTTTTAGTGTAAATAAAAAGATGAATGTAAAATCGAATTAATAAACTAGTAACTCGGAAGTTAAATGATTAATTAATAATCTGCCCGCTCTCTCAAATTGAACAGTTGGGCAGGTTATTATACTATTGATAGAAAGTTCGCCTATTTTGATGAAGTTAAATGAACATATTCAGACACCTTTTACTGATAGGTGTTTTTATTATGATTAATTTCTGAGAAAATGCCGACGTATGATCCGATGTAAAATTTCACTGTAGAAAGTCCGTTCGTATGGTATACTTAAGGGCAGACAAGTAAGGAGGAAGTTTTTTGTACGATTACATAAAAGGGCATGTGACACGTGTCACGCCGGAATACATAACGCTCGAACAAAATGGACTTGGGTGGTTAATTATGACACCGAATCCGTATGCTTTTCATACAACTGATGACATCCAACAAGTGTTTACTTATTTACATGTTCGACAAGATGTTCAATTACTCTTAGGTTTTAAGACGCTTGAGCAACGTGAACTGTTTAAAAAGCTGATTACGGTTTCTGGGATCGGACCGAAAGGCGCGTTAGCTATTTTAGCGAGTGGGATCCCTTCGCAGGTAATAAGCGCGATAGAACGCGAAGACGAAGGGTTTCTCGTTCAATTCCCAGGTGTTGGTAAGAAAACCGCACGTCAAATGATTCTCGATTTAAAAGGGAAGTTACATGATTTATTTAGTGAAATTGATCTAGAAGAGGAAGGTCATACATTATTGACAATGGCGGAAAATGATGCGCTTGACGAAGCAATTTTAGCGCTCGAAGCACTCGGCTATTCGCAACGTGAGTTAAATAGAGTGAAGAAAACATTAGAAAAAGAAGAGTTAGATACGGAAGGCTATATGAAACTTGCCTTACAATTATTATTAAAGCAAAAATAAAAATATCGTTGTTTGAAAGAAAGGAGGGTGTGTAATGGAGGAACGTGTGATTTCAGGGGAAACGACCGATTTCGATTTAGGTTTTGAACAATCGCTTCGACCAGAATTTTTAAATCAATATATCGGGCAGCATCAAGTAAAAGATAATTTAAGTATTTTTATCGAGGCAGCAAGAAGGCGCAGCGAAAGTTTAGACCACGTCTTACTTTACGGGCCTCCAGGTCTCGGAAAAACGACGTTGGCTAGCGTGATTGCAAACGAAATGAACGTCAATCTTCGCACAACCAGTGGACCTGCAATTGAGCGACCTGGAGATTTAGCCGCAGTGGTTTCCTCGTTAGAGCCAGGTGATGTGTTGTTTATCGATGAAATACACCGACTGAACCGAGCAATAGAGGAAGTACTTTATCCAGCGATGGAAGATTTTTGTCTCGATATTGTCGTTGGTAAAGGACCTTCAGCACGGTCAGTGCGTCTCGATTTGCCTCCGTTTACGCTTGTTGGTGCAACGACACGCGCAGGTTCATTATCAGCTCCATTACGTGACCGGTTTGGCGTTCCGTTACGGTTGGAATATTATGAAGTCGAACCGTTAACGGAAATTGTATTACGAAGTGCAGATGTTTTTGATGTCTCTATAGAACCAACTGCCGCAACTGAGCTTGCGAAGAGGTCTCGCGGCACGCCACGTATTGCGAATCGACTTCTCCGAAGAGTTAGGGATTATGCGCAAGTGCGTGGAGACGGAAAAATCTCTCATCAAACTGCACAAGAAGCATTGGAAATGTTGCAAGTAGACTCACATGGACTGGATCATATCGATCATAAGTTAATAACGGGCATGATTGAACAGTTTAGGGGAGGGCCCGTTGGAATTGATACGATTGCAGCGAGCATAGGTGAAGAACCCGTGACGATTGAAGATGTGTATGAACCTTATTTATTGCAAATTGGTTTTCTTCAACGGACACCACGTGGTAGAGTTGTAACAAATTATGCATATGAGCATTTTGGTTATCCATTACCGGGAGATGCTCATCATTGAAATGTAAGGTGGCTATTAAGAATGAATGTACAGGATTTTGATTTTCATTTGCCGGAGCATTTAATTGCTCAAACACCGCTTCAAGACAGAACTGCAAGTCGATTACTCGTTCTTGATAAAGAAACTGGTGAAACACAACATCGTCAGTTTCCTGATTTTGTGAATGAGTTAGAAGCAGACGATGTACTTGTATTAAATAATACACGTGTATTACCTGCACGTTTAATCGGTATAAAAGAAGAGACCGGTGCGGCAATTGAAATATTATTATTAAAGGAAAACGGGGAAGATAAGTGGGAAACACTCGTTAAACCTGCTAAACGGATAAAAGTGGGAAATGTCGTCTCATTTGGTGACGGTTTATTAAAAGCCGAATGTACGGCGGTATTACCTCAAGGTGGAAGAGAATTTAAATTTACGTATAACGGAATCTTTTTTGAGATTCTTGACCAATTAGGCGAAATGCCCCTTCCACCTTATATTACTGAAAAGCTAGACGACGCGGAACGTTATCAAACGGTCTTTGCGAAAGAAAGAGGGTCTGCAGCCGCGCCTACTGCTGGATTACATTTTACGGAAGATGTTTTACAGCAACTTAAAGAAAAAGGCGTAAAAATTGCATTTGTAACATTACATGTTGGCTTAGGAACGTTTAGGCCTGTCAGCGTTGATACGATAGAAGACCATACGATGCATGCAGAATATTATTCTGTCACAGAGGAAACAGCAAATACAATTAACCAAGCAAAGGCTAGTGGACGGAAAGTAATTGCAGTTGGTACGACATCTGCACGTACACTTGAAACCATCGCTTCGGAAAATGATGGGAAAATAATAGAAGCAAGCGGCTGGACAGCTATTTTTATTTATCCTGGGTATGAATTTCGAATTCTTGACGGGCTTCTAACGAATTTTCATTTACCGAAATCAACATTACTTATGCTCGTTTCAGCATTTGCATCTCAGGAATATATTATGGACGCATATACAACTGCAGTTGAAAATCAATACCGATTTTTCAGCTTTGGAGACGCGATGTTCATCAAGTGAAATATTCCCTTGTGTCGTGTATGATGCTTGAGGAAGGGTTGTAAAAGTCTAATTAAGACTTTCTTAACATTTGAAACCCAAAGAGAAAGGATTCTGAAGAATGACAGCAATTAGGTACGAACATATTAAAACTTGTAAACAGACCGGTGCGCGCCTTGGGATTGTTCATACACCGCACGGTTCTTTTGAAACACCGGCATTTATGCCAGTCGGAACACAGGCCACTGTGAAAACGATGTCGCCCGAGGAATTAAAAGCGATGGAAGCTGGGATTATTTTAAGTAATACGTATCATTTATGGCTTCGTCCAGGGCATGATATCGTCAAAGAAGCAGGTGGGCTTCATAAGTTCATGAATTGGGACAGACCGATATTAACAGACTCGGGCGGTTTCCAAGTATTTTCTTTAAGTAAATTTAGAACGATTGAAGAAGAAGGCGTCCACTTTAGACATCATTTGAATGGTAGTAAATTATTTTTAAGTCCAGAAAAAGCAACAGAAATTCAAAATGCACTAGGCGCGGATATTATGATGGCATTTGATGAATGCCCACCGTATCCTGCAACATATGATTATATGAAAGCAAGTGTAGAGCGTACATCAAGATGGGCGGAACGTTGTTTAAATGCACACCAACGTCCGCATGACCAAGCATTGTTTGGTATTGTACAAGGCGGAGAGTTTGAAGCGTTGCGTAAACAGAGTGCGAAGGATTTAATTTCAATGGACTTCCCAGGATATGCAATAGGCGGTTTATCTGTAGGTGAATCAAAAGAAGTGATGAATGAAGTACTTGAATTTACAACACCGTTACTTCCAGAAGACAAGCCTCGTTATCTAATGGGCGTGGGTTCACCAAGATCACTCATTGACGGTGCAATACGTGGGGTGGACATGTTTGACTGTGTGTTGCCTACGAGAATTGCACGGAATGGAACATTAATGACGAGTAAAGGTCGCCTCGTTGTCCGTAACGCAGCGTATAAACGTGATTATGGTCCACTCGATGAAAACTGTACTTGCTATACTTGTCAAAACTATAGTCGCGCATATATTCATCATTTAATCCGTGCAGATGAAACTTTTGGACTTCGTTTGACGTCTTATCATAACTTGCATTTTTTACTGAATATGATGAAGCAAGTGCGTGAAGCGATCCGCCAAGATCGTCTAGGTGATTTCAGAGATGAATTTTTTGAGCAGTACGGATTTAACAAACCGAATGCAAAAAACTTTTAAATCTTGTATAATGAATTATGTTTGAAAGGGGGAATATTGAATGGAAGGTTTACTTCAACTATGGCCATTTGTTGCTATGTTCGCAATTATGTGGTTCTTACTAATTAGACCAGCTCAAAAGAGACAAAAAGAGACGAAAACAATGCAAAGCTCTTTACAACGCGGTGATACTGTTATTACAATCGGCGGCATTCACGGCACAATTGAAGCGGTTGACGAAACAACTGTGTATTTGAAAGTTGCCGACGGAACAACGCTTCGTTTTGATAGACAAGCTGTTGGACGTGTAACAGAGCAATCTGCAACTGTATAATGAAAAATGCGGTAGTAGAAAAACAGAGGAAACTCTGTTTTTTTACTACCGCTTTTTCTCTGTTGAAATCGAAATAAGTAGCACAATATTGGGTATCCTTTTTAAGAAGGAGGATACTCATGCATGATTTAATTATTATCACTTATAGAACGATATTATTTTATTTAATAATATTATTCGTACTGCGAATAATGGGAAAGCGAGAAGTTGGTGAACTAGGCATCATCGATGTTGTTGTTTTCCTTATTATGGCGGAAGTAGCTGCATTAGGGCTTGATTCCCCAGAAAAAAATATCTTCGAAGCAATTTTACCCATCATCGTCTTACTTGGGATCCAACTCATCTCATCTTTCATTTCATTAAAAAGTAAAAAGTTTAGAGATCTTGTGGATGGTGATCCATCGACACTGATTCGAGATGGTGTAATTATGGAAGAAGAATTGCGTAAACAGCGCTATAATTTGGATGATTTATTTCAACAATTAAGGGAACAAAAAATCGGTTCTGTCCGTGACGTGACCTATGCGTTTCTGGAACCATCTGGAAACCTTTCAGTGTTTACAAAAGATGATACACAACCTGCCCTGGCCCTCATTAGTGATGGCATCGTTCAGCCGCGACATCTTAAGTTAATTGGAAAAACAGAAGAATGGTTGCTTGATGAATTGAAACGACAAGGGATTCAAGATGTAACGCAAATTTTTTATTGTTCATACGAGAGTAAACAGCTTAAATATCAACTGAAAGAGGCTCATCGCTGAAATTTGAGAAGCCTTTTGAAATGCATGAAATCTCCGTAACGCAATTGTCTTGTCAGAATCAAAACCATAAATAAAAATAAAGTTGTGATAACACATTCCATGACTAGGCCAACATTTCCAATTGGAATAAAGATAGGTCGCATAATGGCTGTTAATACAAACGAAATATAAGGAAGGGCGAACATACTAAATCCTGCTGCAGCAGCTTTGTTTTTCCGTAAAGTTGCAATATGAAGAAATGAAGTAACGAGTACGCCGAAACCAATCGCAAGAACGGCACCTGTTTCTTGTAATCCTGGTTGAGAGGCTAATACAAACATGACACCAAGTTTGGCGATACCGCCATATACAGAGTTCATCATACCCGCTTTTGCATCACCAGTCGCCTGTAAAATTGAATATAATGGGCTTTGGATATAGTAGAAAAAGAAGACAGGCGCGAGTATCGTCATGTAATGGGCACCTTCTGTCACTTGGAACAGTTTCTCTGCGAGTGCTGCTCCGTGAATGAAAAAAACAGCCGCGGCAAATGTACCGGTTATGGCAGATAAACGTAAGGCCAAATGAATGCGATTTCGTAATTTCTTTTTATTACTAGAAGCTGCGGCGCCACTGACGGCCGGAACGAGAACGACAGATAGTGCATATGGAATAAATGATGGAAATAATAAGAGTGGAATCAGCACACCCGAAATAACGCCGTAAAGGGAAGTTGCAGCAATCGCTGTAATACCAGATAAAGTAAGTGCACGCAAGAAAATAATCGGTTCTAAAAACCAAGTGAATGTTCCAAAAAGTCTACTTCCTGAAGCTGGAAGCGAGATAGATAAAATCGGTTCGAATGGGTATAATTTTTTATCTGATTTGATTGTTTTTCGTTTACGCTTTTGCTGCGAATATTTGAAAAATAAGTAGAGGACAGATGCTAATTCTGCAAGTAATGTAATGCCCATTGCATAAGCCGCATTCATGGCATTGCTTTCCGCCGAAAAGACGAGCGGCAATAACCAAGTAATTAAAGCGATTCTTAATGATTGTTCTATAATTTGTGACCAAGCTGTCTCTTCCATCCGTGCAATCCCTTGAAAATATCCTCGAATTAAACCACCAATTGCGGAAATGGGTACAATCGCAATACCTGCATATAATGCGCTAGCCGATGCAGGATTTCCAAGTAAATTCGTTGCTAAATAAGGAACGAATAAAATCGAAGCTGGAATGAACGCAAGTGCCGCAAAAAAAGTGAGTAAATAAGAGGTTCTCATGACGGACTGGATTTTTTCTTTTTCCCCTTTCACATCCAGTTCCGCAATAACCTTTGCTATCGCAATTGGCACACCAAGCTGTACGAGTGATAAAAAAAAGATGAATGCAGGATAGGCCGTCATGTAAATCCCGACTGCCTCTTCACCAGCAATACGCATAAATTGAATTCTAAAAACAAAGCCAAGCAATTTAGATAAAAAGACTGCGAACATCAGAACAGCTGTCCCACGAATAAATGATTTCAAGTAAAACAACTCCTTCTCAATTCAACATCATAAGGAGAAATGCTGCTACATATGTTGTACGACCGTATTTTCCCATGATTAATTGTATGCCCATCTATGAATGTTATTACTTTCTCTTTTTCAAACGCTAGAATACAATAGATTAGAGAAAACTATTGGGGATGAATGAATGACGACATATATCATTGAAAAAGCATTAAATAATAATGTAATTATTGCAAAATATGATGAAGAAGAGGTTGTATTAATTGGCCGTGGGATCGGGTTCGGTAAAAAAAAGAATGATAAGATTGTAGAAGATCAAGTAGAGAAAATGTTTGTACTTAAAGACCCGGTGGAACAAGAGCAATATAAACAATTACTAACAACAATTGATGATGAAACATTAAAAACCCTCATTACGGTCGTTGAAATGATTCGAGAAAAGTCGGATTCATCGTTAAATGAACATATTCACGTAGCGTTAACTGATCATCTCGTTTTTGCAATTCATCGATTGAAACAGGGCATGACGATTCGAAATCCATTTTTGATTGAAACAAAAACGTTGTATCCTGAAGAATTTGGTATCGCGATGGATGTAACGAAACTTGTCAATAAAAAGCTAGCGATTGACTTGCCAGAAGATGAAGTTGGGTTTATTGCTTTACATATCCATAGTGCAATGGGCGAAAAGAAAGTTGGAGAACTAACCGCATACTCAGATTTAATGATTCAACTTGTTCAAATTATTGAAGAACAATTTGAGATAACGATCGATAAGGAAAGTCTAGATTATATGCGTTTAATTCGTCATATTCGTTTTACGATTGAACGTGTCGTTCGCGGTGAGAAAGTAGCAGAGCCGAAGAGAATTAAGGAATTACTAGAGCTAGAATATCCGGTCTATTACAACTTGGCTTGGAAGTTAATTAAAGTGATGCAACAGAAACTTCAGAAAGAAGTATATAATGCTGAAGCAGTTTTTCTAACCTTACATTTACAACGAATTCGAGCGATTCATGAACAAGTGTGAAAGAAGATGTATGCGTTTGCATTCATTCGAATTTTATGCTAGGATAATAGTACAAAGTCATCGGACTAAATAACTGCAATAATTATCTTCATACGTGTTACTGTATTCGATCAGGCATGAGTAGAAGGTGAAATGATGAGAGTTTAAGGAGAACCTTAAGCTTATTTCAACATACACCTTATACTCATGCCTTTTTATATTGATTTTTAATTCGATGACGTGAAAATTGTATATTGGAGGAATGACAATGTTTAAAAGAGCTTTTGGCGTCTTACAACAAGTTGGACAAGCTTTAATGTTACCAGTTGCTCTGTTGCCGGCTGCGGGTTTATTACTCGGAATTGGGAATGCAATGCAGCAAGAAACAATGCTCGGAAAAATGCCATTTTTATCAGCAGATTGGATTCAGATGACCGCAATGGTGATGGAAGATGCAGGCGGCATCGTCTTTGCCAACTTGGCGCTTATCTTTGCGGTAGGGGTTGCAATTGGACTAGCGAGAGACGGTGCGGCAGCATTAGCAGCTTTAGTTGGTTATTTGGTCTTGAATCAAGTCATGAGTTCTTGGTTAGGTACAACAATGGATATGGTTGCGGAAGATCCGAGTTATGGAATGGTTCTTGGTATTCCAACATTGCAAACGGGAGTATTTGGCGGAATTATAGTCGGGTTAATTGCTGCGGCATGCTTCAACAAATTCCATGATATTGAAATGCCGTCTTTCCTAGGTTTCTTCGCAGGAAAGCGTTTCGTTCCGATTGTTACTGCAGGTGCTTCATTCGTTGCGGGACTTATCCTTCTTATTATTTGGCCGCCTGTTCAAACAGGTATGAACAACGCATCATTATGGCTGATGAATGAAGGAACGTATATTGCAGTTTTCTTCTTTGGTTTTATTAAACGATTACTAATCCCGTTCGGATTACACCATATTTACCACGCACCATTCTGGTATGAATTTGGTTCCTATACAACGAATGCTGGGGCAATTGTACGTGGAGATATGACAATTTTCTTTGCGCAGTTAAGAGATAACGTGGAATTAACAGCTGGACATTTCATGGCTGGAGAATTCCCAATTATGATGTTCGGTTTACCGGCGGCAGCGCTTGCGATGTATCATGCTGCACGTCCAGAGAAAAAGAAGTTAGTCGCTGGATTATTTATTTCAGGTGCATTAACGTCTTTCTTAACAGGTATTACAGAACCGCTTGAGTTCAGTTTCTTATTCTTATCACCAATCCTATTCTTTATTCACGCAGTATTGGATGGATTATCATTTGTATTAATGACGTACTTCGATGTTCACATTGGGTACACGTTCTCTGGTGGAGCGATTGACTTCTTCTTATTTGGAATTTTACCAGGTAAAGAAGCTTGGTGGATTACAATTCTATTAGGATTAGTCTTTGCGGTTATTTATTACTTCTTATTCCGCTTCATGATTAATAAGTTTAATTTAATGACACCAGGCCGTGAAGCTGATGAGGAAGAAGCCGCAGAAGGCGATGCAAGTTCCAGCAGCAATGGTGACCTAGCGGCAAACATTCTTGAAGCAATGGGCGGACAAAAAAATATTGCTAACTTAGATGCATGTATTACAAGATTACGAGTTTCAGTTAATGACGTATCACAAGTAAAGAAAAAAGAGTTAGAAAGACTAGGAGCAGCAGGTGTCCTAGAAGTTGGGAACAACATTCAAGCAATCTTTGGACCACGTTCTGAAATTATTAAAGGACAAATCCAAGATGTGATGAGTGGGAAGCGTCCTCGCACGGTCGTAGAGGAACAGCAAAGTGTTGTTACAGCTACTCCAAAAAGTGGAGAAGAGGACATTTTTGTTTCACCAATGAAAGGTGAAGTTACGCCTTTATCGGAAGTTCCAGATCAAGTATTTTCACAAAAAATGATGGGTGATGGTTTTGCAATAAAACCGACTGAAGGTACTGTCATTTCACCTGTAAATGGAACGATTGTTACATTCTTCCCAACAAAGCACGCGATTGGCATCCAATCCGATTCCGGACGTGAAATTCTCATTCACGTTGGAATTGATACAGTTAATTTAGAAGGAAAAGGTTTCGAAGCGCTTGTAGAACAAGGGGACAAGGTGAAAGTAGGTCAGCCGTTGTTGAAAGTGGATATTGATTATATTCAAGAACATGCAACATCTATTATAACACCTATTATTTTCACGAACCTTTTTGAAGGCGAGTCAGTAACTATCAATAAAACGGGAACAGTTGAATTACAAGAAGAACAAATTGTTTCGATTGAAAAGTAATGAACTATCTGTAAGTAAAGATTGCTTTAAAAATGATAAAGCTGTTTTACCGTCAATATTGGCTGGTAAAACAGCTTTTCTTTATGAATTTGGAAAATCAACGGTAGAAATATTTTCGTTGATTTGTACTTTAAAACACTATGTTTTTGGTCGCAAAAGCCGTTCTTCGTGTGGGATTAGTAAATATAAGGCGTTATTAACAGAAGTGTGTTGTGGATTGGATTCCTTAATTTCTGCAATAAATGTAGAAGTTTAGGCTGATCGCAATTTTCGTTTTGGGATTGGCACTTACGACTAATGTTTTATTTTTTATTATCATTTATGCCATATTCCGTCGTTTTTTGATATACTACTGTATATGCGGAAAAGGTTGGACAGATGACCGTTTAGGAAAGGGTTGGAAATGATGGGGACTAATTTCGGACAGACATTTACAAATTTGCTTCCTGCTCTTGAAAGTAAAAGAAATGAGTTTGTTTTGTACGGATATACAACCGTGACAAAAGAAGACATTTGGGTGTATTGCTTACGAAAAGTTTGGCGAAACAAAAACGTAGAAGAACTGCCTGTACATAAAATTGCAAATGATATTTTACAAATATCGCCGGCTGCGTTTATGACGTTTACTCAAATTGAAGCCCAGCGAGATGCCGATTGGTTTTCTGATTTGAATTCAGATGAATTACAAATGCTCCTTGGTCCGCGTAATGAAAACAATGCTGAATCATAACGAACCTAGCCCGATTGATATAAATTCTATCGGCTCATATAAAGGGATAGTTATGCGTAGTTGTCTACCTGTACTATAGGTGGAGCTACATAAAGAGGAGGAAAATTATCAATGAAAATTAGAGGGCGTATCGTCTCGTTTTTGCTCTTACTCGTTTTATTTGCGGGAACGATAGGTACGACGATAAATCCAATATTAAAAGATGTAAAACTTGGGCTAGACTTGCAAGGTGGTTTTGAAGTTCTTTATCAAGTTAAACCACTGAAAGACGATGACCAAGAAATCACTGAAAGTATGGTCGTTGACACCGCAGGAGCGCTATCCAAACGTATCGACGTACTCGGTGTAAGTGAACCGAATATTCAAGTGGAATCGAATAACCGGATTCGCGTACAACTTGCAGGTGTTGAGGACCAAGAAAGTGCCAGAGCGCTTCTTTCGACACAAGCGAATTTAACGTTTCGAGATGCTGATGATAATTTAATTCTCGATGGCAGTGACTTGAAAGAAGGGAAAGCCAAAGGAGATTTCGGTGAAAGTGGCGCACCCGTCGTTACGCTAGAAATGAAAGACCCAAATAAATTTGGTGAGGTAACCTCAGAGCTATCGAAAAAGATGCCGCCGGAAAACGTTCTTGTCATTTGGCTAGACTTTGAAGAAGGTGTCGATTCTTATAAAGAAGAAATTATGAAGCCAGATCCTGCATTTGTTTCTGCTCCGAGAGTATCGCACACAATCAATTCTTCAAATGTTGAAATTTCTGGTAACTTCACCGTTGAAGAGACGAAAGAACTTGCTGGAATCTTAAATGCCGGTGCTTTACCAGTTCAGCTGGAAGAAATTTATTCGACATCAGTCGGTGCACAGTTTGGTGAACAAGCACTTAATAAAACAATACTTGCCGGTATTATCGGTATAGCGTTAGTCTTCATTTTCATGCTTGTTTATTACCGTTTGCCTGGCTTTGTTGCAGTCGTCACATTATCGTTATATATTTATTTGATTTTACTCGTCTTTACGAAAATAAATGGTGTATTGACGCTCCCAGGAATTGCAGCATTAATGCTTGGGGTAGGGATGGCCGTAGACGCCAATATTTTAACGTATGAGCGTATTCGAGAAGAATTACGTGTTGGTAAATCAATCAAGACCTCATTTGATGCGGGTGCTAAATCTTCATTTACCGCTATACTTGACGCGAATATTACAACGCTTCTCGCGGCAGTTGTATTATTTATCTTCGGAACGAGTTCTGTCAAAGGGTTCGCTATGATGTTAATGATTAGTATTTTAGTGAGTTTTATTACTGCGGTTTGGGGCTCTAGACTATTACTCGGTTTACTCGTAAATAGTGAATTGTTAGATGGAAAACCGGGTTTGTTTGGAATATCTAAGAAGCGAATTCATCCCGCATATGAAAAAGTTGATACACTCGATTTAACAACGAAGTTTGACCGATTTGATTTTGTTGGAACTCGAAAAAGATTTTTCACACTCTCAATTATTTTACTTATTTCAGGTGCAATTGTTTTAGGTATTTTCAAATTGAATCTAGGGATTGACTTTTCGAGTGGTACACGAGTAGAAGTACTTTCTGAACAAGCCTTATCACATGGAGAGATTGAGGAGTTTGTAGACTCGATTGGCTATCCAGCAACTGATATCGTTATTTCGGGAGAAGAGAAAAATATCGGAGTCATTCGATATGTTGATGAGTTTACACAAGATGAAATTAACAAATTGAAATCAAATCTTGCCGAACATTACGGTGCTGAACCGAATATTAGTACCGTATCACCAACTGTTGGAAAAGAGCTTGTGAAAAATGCGATTTATGCACTTGCTTTTGCAGCAATTGGTATCATCATCTACGTAGCATTCCGTTTCGAATGGAGAATGGGACTAGCTTCTATTATTGGTTTGCTACATGATGCCTTTTTCATGGTAGCCGCATTTAGTATTTTACGACTAGAAGTAGACATTACATTCGTTGCAGCAGTACTCACAATTGTCGGTTACTCTATTAATGATACCATCGTTACTTTTGATCGAATTCGAGAAAACCTGAACCGTCGCAATGTGATTAAAGATTCAAAAGAACTTGCGGATATCGTGAATAAATCACTTCGCCAAACGTTAACCCGTTCAGTGAATACGGTACTTACGGTTATCTTTGTCGTTGTGGCGCTTATGCTTCTCGGTGCAGAATCGATTCAAAACTTCTCGATTGCTTTGTTAATCGGTTTAATCGCCGGAACATATTCATCTATTTTCATTTCCGCGCAAATTTGGTACAACTTGAAGAAACGTGAAATGGAAGTAAAAGGTTCAATTAAAATTGATAAAGAGAAAAAGCAATGGGGCTCTGATGAACCGGTTGTTTGATCATGTATGATACGTTTGAACACATGAAAACACAGGGTATACATCTTGTATATCTTGTGTTTTTTTAAGGGAGGAATTAGGAAATGAAGTTTCAATGGACTTGGATAGTTGGCCTTTTATTTGCTGTCATTATTGCTGTATTTTCCGTAATCAATGTAGATGCCGTTCCTGTAAATTATGTATTTGGAACTGCAGAATGGCCGCTTGTCCTCGTTATTTTAGGTTCTGCATTACTTGGGGCTGCAGTCAGCGGCATTGTTGCTTTATTTCGTTCAGTAGCGGGCAAGCATCAAGTTAAAGAATTATTAAAAGATGTGAATGCAAAAGAATTATTAATTGCAGCCCAGCAAAATGAAATCGCTGAGCTACAAAAACAGATTCCACGGAAAAAAGAACATGTAGAAAAATAACTTTAACTTTTTGTACAAAAAGCATTGCTTTCATATTTAACTAAAGCAATGCTTTTTTCTGTGAAATAGGTCCTCAGGAAGTTCATTTGCTTTACTGTTAGAAAATGCTTCTCGTTTTCTTTAAGATAACGCAAGCATCCGTTACAATAGAAATAAGGATGTGAATAGCTTGATAGAATCAATGAAAAAATGGTTGATTGAAAGACCCGATGAAAAGTTAGTGAATCATTTTACAGAGGAACTAAATATTCCTTCTGTCCATGCTAAAATATTAATTTCAAGAGGGATTACAAATATAAATGAGGCAAAAGACTTTTTAAATACTGATGAAACTTCTTTACATGACCCTTTTTTATTCCATCAAATGGGCCATGCAGTTGAACTGATTAAAAACGCGATTCAACTGAATAAAAAAATTGCTATCTATGGCGACTATGATTGTGATGGCGTCACCAGTATAACCGTATTAATGACTGCTTTAGAACGTCTTGGTGCCGATGTGTTTTTCGTCATTCCGAATCGATTTGAACACGGATATGGCCCACATAAAGATTTGTTTCAAGAAATTTATGAAGCAGGCGCATCGATGATCATAACTGTCGATAATGGTGTGTCTGGCATTGATGAAATTGCTTTTGCCAAAACGCTTGGGATGGAAGTTATTATTACTGACCATCACGAAGCTGGAGAAGTATGGCCGGAAGCTGATGCAATTCTTCATCCAAGACATCCTGAAGGAAAATATCCATTTCCGGATTTAGCAGGCGTTGGGGTGGCATTTAAATTAGCTTGTGCATTATTGGGGGAAATCCCAAAAGATTTATTGGAAATCGTTGCAATTGGAACTGTTGCAGATTTAGTCCCTTTGCGGGGAGAAAACCGTTATTTCGTTAAAAAAGGAATTGAATTGATGCGGAAAACACGGCGACCTGGCATACAGGCACTGGCCAAAGTTGCGGGAACCGCGCAAGACCAATTAACGGAAGAATCTATAGGGTTTATGATAGGGCCGCGTTTGAACGCACCAGGACGACTTGGAGACGCTGCACCTGCAGTTGAATTATTGAAAACAGAAGATGTTTTGATTGCTTCGGGTCTTGCAGAAGAACTTGATGAGTACAACAAAGAACGTCAGGCAATCGTTTCTACGATTACAAAAGAAGCGGAAGCAATGGTTCAAAATATGTATGGCAATGATATTCCAGCTGTATTTGTTCTTGCCAAAGAAGGATGGAATCCAGGTGTTGTAGGGATTGTTGCGTCTAGACTAACGGATAAATATTATCGTCCAGCAATTATTCTGTCACTAGACCATGAAACCGGCATGGCAAAAGGTTCTGCTAGAAGTATTGAAGGATTTAATATGTATGAGGAACTGACAAAAAATGCTGGGATTTTATCACATTTTGGTGGTCATCCAGTCGCAGCAGGTTTGTCGTTGGAAATTGATCATATCGCTTTATTACGCGAACAGTTAATTGAGCAAGCTGAAGCGACGATGACGAAAGAGCAGTTTATTCCCAAATTGGCGATTGATGTGCCGCTTTCGTTAGATGAAATCGACGTTAATATTTTACAATCGCTTGATGTATTACGACCGTTCGGCATGGATTTTGAAAAGCCGACTTATTTAATTGAAGATGTTTCCGCTGCTTCGATACGAAAAATTGGTGCCGCACGCAATCACTTAAAGGTAGAATTGACGGATGGTACAGAAAGACTTGATGCAATTGGTTTTGGATTAGGAGAGCTTGCGGATCATATAAGTCCGGGCATTCGATTTTCAATCGTTGGGGATCTACAAATAAATGAATGGAATGGCAATAAAAAGCCACAACTATTAGTAGAGGATATTCATTCAAGTGAGTGGCAATTATTTGATTTGCGAGGGATTCGAGAAGTATCACGTTGGTTACATACTGTACCGAATACAAAATCAACATTTTTTGCATTCCAAGAACGAACAATCAAACAATTACGTCCAGCAATGAATGGACATACAATTCAATTGTACGGTGAACATCAACTACCAACTAACGAGTCGCTAATCCTGCTTGATCTGCCGAATGACGCAACACAATTGAAAGAAGTAGTAAAAGAAAGTGAGCCAAGCAGAATTTACGCTCATTTCCACGTTCCTGAATCGACATATTTTGACGCAATTCCAGGACGCGAACAATTTGGTTGGTATTACAGCTTTCTTAAAAGTCGAGGCAGTTTTGACTTGAAAACAAACGGTGAGAAACTCGCACAACATAAAGGGTGGAAAAATGATGTCGTTTTTTTCATGTCAGAGGTGTTTTCTGATTTAGGATTTGTTAAAATTGAAGATGGTGTCATTACGCTGATGGAAACGAGTGAAAAACGTGATTTAACAGAAGCGCCTACGTACAAAAGACGTGAGCGTAAAATGGAACTTGAAAAGAAATTACTGTATGCGCCATATAATGAATTGAAACGATGGTTTGACACGATACGTTGTGGAACGATCGATAGGGAGGAACAATAATGAATTTAAAAGACTATGTAACGGTTGTGCCAGATTATCCAAAGGAAGGCATTACCTTTAAAGATATTACAACGATTATGGATAACGGAGAAGCGTATAAATTTGCAACAGATGAAATTGTAAAATACGCACAGGAATTAAATACCGATCTTATTGTGGGACCAGAAGCAAGAGGGTTTATTATTGGATGTCCGGTTGCGTACGCGCTGGAGATTGGATTTGCACCTGTCCGTAAACCGGGAAAACTACCGCGTGAAACGGTAAGCGTAGATTATGATCTCGAATACGGTCAAGATACACTGACGATTCATAGCGATGCGATTAAGCCAGGTCAAAGGGTTCTAATTGTAGATGATTTATTAGCGACTGGTGGGACAATTGGTGCAACAATCGCACTTGTTGAAAAACTTGGTGGCATCGTTGTCGGCTGTGCATTTATCATCGAACTTTCCTACTTAAATGGACGTGACAAGTTAAAAGGATATGATATGCGCGCACTAATTACGTACTAACTTTAATAAAAAGCATTTGAAACAAACTGACCATGCATTCCCCTCCAAACATATTAATTTGTGAGGGGGAGCGGTCTTTTTTGTTATATTGTTTGTCCGAATGGTCTTATAAATAGCTTAAAGACATTCGTCTTTTCTAGAGCGCAGTTGAAAAAAATGCTTGCCAGGCAGAAATGAAACGTTACACGTCATATCATTTCAATAATCTAGGTTTTTGCATCTTCTTGTTGAAAAGCTTATGATAGGGAGAAAGGTCATTTTTCAAAATATTAATTTGTTTTGCTATGATGTCTTTGTTAAAATTAAAAAAGCACAGTGAGCGAAAGAACTTTATCATAGAACAAACTATACAATGGCAATGGGATTTTTGTTACTTAGAATGATTGACCTTTAGGCTTGTCTTTCCTAAAGATACCAAAGTCCCGATTTGAAAGGAGCTTTACATATGGCGAAGGATAGGGATATGACTGCTGAAGATATTTTCACGCTCGTCTCTTCGTATATGAATGATGAACATGTAGCTTTCGTAAAAAAAGCATATGAAGCGGCGAAATCTGCACACGAGGGGCAATATAGAAGCTCAGGCGAAGCATATATCCTTCACCCGGTTCAAGTTGCAGGCATTCTAGCACAGTTACAAATGGATCCAGCTACGGTTGCAGCAGGGTTTCTTCATGATGTCGTAGAAGACACTGAGGTCAGTCGAGATGATATTATCGAAGATTTCGGCGAAGAAGTTGCGATGCTTGTCGATGGCGTTACTAAACTAGAAAAACTAAAATTTAGGTCGAAAGAAGAGAAGCAAGCTGAAAACCATAGAAAAATGTTTGTGGCAATGGCTCAAGATATCCGAGTCATTTTAATAAAGCTTGCTGACCGTCTACATAATATGCGAACGTTAAGACATGTTCCAGTTGAAAAACAACGCCGTGTTTCAGCGGAAACATTGGAAATATTTGCCCCGTTAGCGCATCGTCTAGGGATTTCAACAATTAAGTGGGAATTGGAAGATATTGCGCTGCGCTATTTAAAACCGCAGCAATATTACCGTATCGTCAACATGATGAAACAAAAAAGAGTTGAGCGGGAAGATTACTTAAAAGATTTAATGGACCAAATGAAAACCGAAATTAATAAAATGAATATCGAGGCGGACTTATCAGGTCGACCAAAGCATTTATACTCTATCTATCGAAAAATGGTTATACAGGAAAAGGAATTCGAAGAGATTTATGATTTATTAGCGGTTCGAATCATTGTGAAAAGTATTAAGGATTGTTATGCCGTTCTGGGGATCATTCATACGTTATGGAAACCAATGCCTGGCAGATTTAAAGACTATATTGCAATGGCGAAGCAAAATTTATATCAATCTCTCCATACGACCGTAGTAGGCCCCGGTGGAGACCCATTAGAAGTGCAAATTCGTACTGAAGAAATGCATAAGATTGCCGAATACGGTGTTGCGGCGCATTGGGCTTATAAAGAAGGTAAAAATGCGAGTAATAATCCACAAGATATTGATTCTAAACTTACATGGTTTAGAGAGATTTTAGAATTCCAAAATGAATCTTCGGACGCGGAAGAATTTATGGAATCTTTGAAGTTTGATTTATTCTCAGATATGATTTATGTTTTTACGCCGCAAAGTGATGTTATCGAGTTGCCGGCAGGATCTGTGCCAATTGACTTTGCATATCGCGTACATTCCGAAGTAGGTAACCGGACAATCGGCGCGAAAGTAAATGGAAAAATGGTTCCGCTTGATTCTGAATTACATACTGGTGATATTATTGAGATATTAACATCCAACAATTCATTTGGTCCAAGCAGAGATTGGCTGAAAATTGCTCATTCATCTCAAGCGAAAAATAAAATTAGACAATTTTTCAAGAAACAATTGCGACAAGAGAACATAGAAAAAGGTCGCGAAATGATTGAAAAAGAAATCCGAGACCAAGAATTTCCGGTCAAAGATGTATACACCACTAAAAACATTTCAAGAGTATGCGATAAGTTTAATTTCGCATCAGAGGAAGATATGTGTGCAGCCGTTGGATTTAATGGAATTACGGCGGAACAAGTTGTGAATCGTCTAGCTGAAAAACTAAAAAGAGAACGTGTAGAAAAAGACAAAATCAATAAAATCGTAACAGATATGCAGTCGAATCAACCTACTCGGATAACGGAATCTGGTGTGATTGTAAAAGGTATCGAAAATTTATTAATCCGATTGTCGAAATGCTGTAATCCAGTTCCCGGAGATGATATTGTTGGTTTCATTACGAAAGGACGAGGTGTTTCTGTCCATCGTGCTGATTGTCCAAACGTTCAATATACAAAAGAAGATGACAATCGACTTATCGGTGTCGAATGGGCAGTAGGGCAAACTGATGACCGCAAAGAATTCCAAGTGGATATTGAAATTTCTGCTTTTGATCGTGATGGTTTATTAAATGAAGTGATGATGGTTGTTGCGGAAACGAAAACAACAATGGTCGCGGTAAGTGGTAAAGCGGATAAAGACAATATCGCGAAAATAAATATGTCAATCAAAATTCAAAACATCGCACATTTGCATAGAATTGTGGACCGCATTAAACAAGTGCGCGATATTTATTCCGTTGAGCGCGTCATTAATTAATGAAGGGTGAACGATAAATGAGAGTCGTATTACAACGAACAGGCCCTGCCAATGTCAAAGTTGACGGGGAAGTGACGGGAGCTATTGATAAAGGATATGTATTGCTTGTAGGGCTTACACATACGGATAGCGAAGAAGATGTGTCTTATGTTGCCAAAAAAATCGCTAACCTTCGTTTATGGGAAGATGAAGAAGGAAAAATGAATAAATCCATCTTAGATGTTCATGGGGAGATTCTTTCCGTTTCACAATTTACTCTGTATGGTGATACAAGAAAAGGGCGCCGTCCAAGTTTTATCGATGCGGCACGCCCTGAGCAAGCTGAACCTTTATGGGAACTATTCAATGAAAAATTAGAAGAAGAAGGACTAAAAGTTCAAACTGGTGTTTTCGGAGCGATGATGGACGTCTCGCTGGTTAATGATGGACCAGTTACGATTATTGTTGAGTCTAAATAATAAACTTAAAAATCCTTAAGCGTGCATGATCGCTTAAGGATTTTTGATAGTATTATTAAATTAATAGGTTGAATTTCCGTATAAATGATACATACATCATTGACTGCTCGCATCAAAATAATTCAAAATCCCTTTATATATTCCGTATGTTGCTTGATCGCGGAAACGGTTGCTGTCTACTGTTAGCTCCTCTGACGGGTTTGATAAAAAACCAAGTTCAACGAGTACAGCGTTTTGTCTGTTTTCGCGCAACACATAATAATTTCCTGGTTGGGCTCCGCGGTTTCTAAGTGAAATACTAGATTGGAGCCCGTTATTAATAGATTTTGCTAATGCTGCTTGATTGCGATATTGATAATATGTTGTGAAACCTGAAATAGATGAATCAGGGTTAGCGTCATAATGGATGCTAATGAAAGCATCAGCATTCTGCTGTTGACTTATCCAAACTCTTTTTTGAAGTGACACGTAATTATCGGAATCTCTTGTTAGGTGGACAGTAGCTCCGGCAGCTTGAAGCTTTGCAACGAGCAGTTCGGCTGTCTTCAGCGTAATCGTTTTTTCTAATGTACCCCTAGCGCCTGTTGTACCTCTATCATTTCCGCCATGCCCTGGATCGACTACAATCGTAAGTCCTTTAAGTGTACCAGGCACTCGTTTAGGTTTTTTCGTAGTAGATGTAGGTGTAAGTGCATCTCCTTCAATGGATACGACCCATTTTGCGATGAACGCAGATTGGTCATTCGATAAAATGACTTCGTACCAATCTCCATGCTCTTCTTTAATCGTAAACTGTTCGCCAGCATTTGCTCGGCTGACAATGGATGAAGAAGTTGTTGCAGATTCTCTAATATTTGTTCCGTTAGTAAGAACAGTCACTTTTCGATTTTTGTCATAGGTCTTTGATTGAGAAGCTTTATTATGCGTAAGCTCTCCGTGAAAAGAATAAACCCAGCCATCTTTTTTGTCATCAATTTTTAGTTGTACCCAATTCCCTTCAATTTGTTGAACAGGAAACGTTTCACCATTATGTATTGTAGTAATTTTTTTGGACGACAAGTCTGCTTTTTTTCGAACGTTTAAAGCATCAACCAGAACAGTAAATGATTCGTAGTTTTCAAAGGATTGAGGTTGTTCTTTCGATTTTACCTGTTGGGCTGTTACTTCAGATATAAACTGTTGATGTACCCAGCCTTTCGTTCCGTTAAATTGTGCAAAAACCCATTCGCCTTCACGGCTGATTAGTGTTGCTTTATCTCCCGCGTTCATTCGTGTTAAAATAGGTGCATTCACGGATGGACTTGCTCGAAAGTTTAGCGCATCTGTTTGAGAGACGATTTCAGTTTGCATATTAAGACCCTGTTTATTTGTAGTAGTTAGCCAGGAAGCAATCCAACCCGTTCGTCCTTTATATTTTACTTTTAACCAATCACCTGAAGTTGAAATGATTTCAACTTGTTCGCCGTGTTTTAAGGAATCAATCACATCAAAGGATAGACCTGGGCCTGTGCGTACATTGAGGGAGTTCGCTGCCACGGTTGTTTCATTTGGCTGTGCGTTCGTCTTCATTTCACTTGTAATAAAAGTAAGTGTAAATATAAATGCAAGAACCAATATTGCTATTCTTTTTATTTTCATTTAATCAACTCCTTTAAAACTTATTATAAGACAATTCAATACATAAAACTACACTATTTGCGAAAAGGTTGACATCATGCAATATAATTATTAAGATAAAGTGTAACTAACTATAAAATTTGCTGAAGACGTGGAAAGTAATGATAAATCTGTTTGTTCAGAGAGGGATGGACGTGGCTGAAATCCAACCTACAAACAATTATGATGAAAAACACCACCGAGGCTCTTTATCGAAAGCATGAAAAGATGAGTAGGTAAAGACGGAATCGGCCGTTATCCGAATTACGAGTGGGCGTACAATACGCCAATTAGGGTGGAACCGCGGAAGCTATTAGGCTCTCGTCCCTTGCAATATGCAAGGGGTGGGAGTCTTTTTTGTGTTTAATAATAGGTACGGAAATCCACCTACTATAATGGTTTTTAATGAGAGGAGAATCTTGATGAATTTTAAAGTCCCAAGAGGTACACAAGACATTTTGCCGGCTGAAACGTGGAAGTGGCAACAAGTTGAACAAATCATACGTGAAGTGTGTGATGTTTATCGGTATAAAGAAATTCGAACGCCAATCTTTGAACAAACAGAGTTATTTCAAAGAACAGTTGGGGACACAACTGACATCGTTCAAAAAGAAATGTATACATTTACAGACCGTGGTGATCGTTCGCTCACGTTACGACCTGAAGGCACTGCTTCAGTAGTACGCTCGTTTATCGAAAATAAAATGTTTGGCTATCCTGACCAACCGGTGAAGTTGTACTATTCGGGGCCAATGTTCCGTTATGAGCGTCAACAAGCCGGACGATACCGTCAATTTGTTCAATTTGGCGTCGAAGCAATTGGTAGTAACGACCCTGCAATTGATGCAGAAGTGATTGCATTAGCAATGGATGTGTATAAACGTGCAGGTCTTTCAAAATTAAAGTTGGTCATTAACTCATTGGGGGATACAGCTTGTCGCAGTGCTCATAAAGCTGCTTTAATTGAACACTTTACCCCACATATTGATGAGTTCTGTTCGGATTGTAAAACGAGATTAGATAAAAATCCACTTCGTATTTTAGATTGTAAGGTGGATAGTAACAATCCACTCATTGCATCTGCGCCTTCTCTTTCAAATTATTTAAATGAAGAATCGGTTGCTTATTTTGATGCGGTGAAAGGTTATTTAGAAGATGCAGGCATTGAGTTTGAAGTAGATGCAAATCTGGTTCGCGGCTTGGATTATTACAACCATACTGCATTCGAAATTATGAGTACTTCAGAAGGCTTCGGAGCGATTACAACGCTTTGTGGTGGCGGTAGATACAATGGTTTAGTTGAAGAGATTGGTGGTCCTACTGCACCAGGCATTGGTTTTGCAATGAGTATCGAACGTCTTCTTCTCGCGATGGAAGCAGAAGGTGTTTCATTTGAAGTAGCGCCTACACTGGATGTGTATGTGGTGACATTAGGAGAGCGTGCAAAACGAGCTGGCGCGAAGGTGTTAAGTGCATTGCGGACAAATGGATTACGTGCCGACATGGATTACACGGATCGTAGAATGAAAGCGCAAATGAAATCAGCTGACCGTCTAGAAGCGAATCATGTCATCGTAATTGGTGATGAGGAAGTAGAAGAAGATGTTGTGATGTTAAGGAATATGGCAACGAGACAGCAGGAAAAAATTTCTACGGCTGAAGTCGTACAAAAAATATTACAAGCGGATAAGGAAGGCTGATGAAAACATGCAACGTACACATTATTGCGGAGAAGTGACAGAAAAAGATATCGGTTCAAAAGTAACCTTAAAAGGTTGGGTGCAAATTAGAAGAGACCTTGGCGGTTTAATTTTTATTGACCTTCGGGACCGTACAGGACTGGTTCAGACTGTTTTTAATCCTGACCTTTCTAAAGAAGCATTGGCAACTGCTGAAAAGATTCGTAACGAGTTCGTTTTAAGCGTTACGGGGAAAGTCATTGCCCGTGAAGAAAATCAAAAGAACCCAAATATGAAAACAGGTTCAATTGAAGTGCAGGTAGAAGAAGTATCAATTATAAATAAAGCAAAAACGCCGAAATTTATGATTGAAGATGAAACGGATGTTAATGAAGAAATTCGTTTGAAATACCGTTATTTAGATTTAAGAAGGCCAAAACTGGCGCGCACTTTCAAAATGCGTTCGGACATTACGCGTACAGTGCGGAACTTCTTAGATGATGAAGGTTTTTTAGAAGTGGAAACACCTATTTTAACGAAATCAACACCTGAAGGCGCACGCGACTATCTCGTACCGAGCCGTGTGCATGAAGGTGAATTTTATGCATTGCCGCAATCCCCACAATTATTTAAACAGATGTTAATGGTTTCTGGTTTTGACCGTTATTATCAAATTGCACGTTGTTTCCGCGATGAGGATTTACGTGCGGATCGACAGCCAGAATTTACGCAAATCGATATGGAAATGAGTTTTATGTCCATCGATGAAATTATTGAACTAAACGAACGTCTCATGCAAAAAGTGATGAAAAATGTAAAAGGCATTGATATTGACATCCCATTTAGAAGAATGCCATATGACGAAGCGATGGCACGTTTCGGTTCAGATAAACCGGATACGCGCTTTGAGATGGAATTAACGGACGTTTCAGAAGTTGTTAAAGATGCACCATTTAAAGTATTTAGCGGCGCAGTCGCATCAGGCGGACAAGTAAAATTAATTAATGTGAAAAATGGTGCTGATGATTATTCTCGTAAAGACATTGATGCTTTAGGAGAATATGCAGGACTTTACGGTGCCAAAGGACTCGCTTGGTTAAAAGTTACAGCAGAAGGATTTACGGGACCTATTGCAAAATTCTTTGAAGGCGATATGGAACAGTCATTAACAGACGTTGCCGATGCTGAAGCGGGTGACTTGTTACTCTTTGTTGCTGATAAAAAGAAAGTTGTCGCAGACGCATTAGGCGCGCTCCGTGTAAAACTTGGTAAAGAACGTAACCTGATTGATGAGTCGAAATTTGATTTCCTATGGGTGACGGAATGGCCGTTATTTGAGTATGATGAAGAAGCAGGCCGTTATTTTGCAGCTCACCATCCGTTCACAATGCCTGCCAATATAGAGCAATTAGAATCCAATCGTGATGAAGTAAAAGCACAAGCCTATGACCTCGTTTTAAATGGTTATGAACTAGGTGGAGGTTCACTCCGTATTTACCAACGTGATGTTCAAGAGAAAATGTTCGAAGCACTTGGCTTCACAGAAGAGGCAGCACGAGAGCAATTTGGATTTTTACTCGATGCATTTGAATATGGAACACCGCCACACGGAGGAATTGCATTCGGATTAGACCGCATTGTGATGATTCTTGCGGGGGCAACGAATTTACGAGATACAATTGCATTCCCTAAAACAGCAAGCGCCAGTGACTTGTTAACAAATGCACCTGATGAAGTGGACAGTGCTCAATTGGCTGAACTAGGCATTAAAATAGCGAATCCTAGTAAATAATTAACGGAATTGAAAGTTAATTCAAAGAAAACATTTGAACTTCATTTTGAAGTATGGTAATCTATAAGTAATACGAATCCTGAAGTGTTCGTTATTTGAAAGTCTGTTTTGACCCAACACTTCTATCGTAGGGAGTTTGTATTTTAGACTGTATGACATGCCTTTTTTTAAAAAAGGACTTCAGAAAATCTAAAGAGAACACCCACCTGCCGAACGCAGGTTCAAAACGATATTACAAAGACGGCACATTCGGGATTCGTGCTTATGTTGAAACTTAATCCTCTCTGTGTAATACGGAGAGGTTTTTTAGTGGGAAAAATAAATTTAATGAATGAATCTTACAGCTTCATTAAAAAGTTGTTTTGAATAGAAAGGCGGAATTACATATGTTGCATCAATTTTCAAGAAATGAACTCGCCATCGGTACAGAAGGCGTAGCAAGAATGCGTGATAAAACAGTCGCTATTTTAGGTGTGGGAGGCGTTGGTTCATTCGCAGCTGAAGCGTGTGCAAGAAGCGGGATTGGGCGTATCATTCTTGTAGACAAAGATGATGTCGATATTACAAATATTAATCGACAACTCGTTGCTTATTTATCAACGGTAGGACGTTCTAAAGCCGAAATCATGAAAGAACGAATTGCTGATATTAATAAAGATTGTGAAGTCATTGCACTTCATATGTGGTATACAGAAGAAACAGCCGATGAATTTTTTAGTTATCAACCAGACTATGTCATCGATGCTTCCGATACGATTAGTTATAAAATCCATCTTGCCAAAGAATGCATTACACGAAATGTGAAAATTATTTCTTGTATGGGTGCAGCGAATAAGATGGATCCGACTCGGTTACAAATTGCCGACATATCCAAAACACATACTGATCCTTTAGCAAAGGTGATTCGTTTGCGACTGCGTAAAGAAGGGATTTCAAAAGGTCTCCCTGTCGTGTTTTCAGATGAAAGTCCAATTGTCATTCGAGAGGACGTTGTAGATACGGTCGGTAATCCAAACGCGCCGATTCGTAAAGCAGAAATGCCTCCAGCGTCAAATGCATTCGTCCCATCTGTTGCAGGGCTAATTTGTGCGAGTTGGGTGATCAATGACATTTCGGCCGACATACCCATTCAACGAATTAAAGATAGAAAATAAAATTAATGAACCCTTTTTCGCAATTAGTGAAAAAGGGTTTTTGTTTTGATTGAAAACAATGAATATTTAGGGTTGAAATGTCAATTAGAGGGTATATGTTTATTAGCATAACCTATTAAAATAATGATAACTTTGAATACGAAAATACAGAAAAAACTGTATAGTCGGATTGTATTTCTTTCGTAGTCTGTTATGATATAAATTATACCTAAATATAACAATCACAAATTTGTGATGGAAGGAGGAGTGAGGTCTACATATTTAGACAACAAAAATGAAAAGGGGATTTAACTGTTATGCGTAAATTTGCAATCATTATTTCTATGAGTCTAGTATTACTGCTAGGAGCTTGTGGAGGAAGTGGAGCGAAGAAAGATAGTATCGACGTAATTAACTTTGCGGATGCTGGATGGGATAGTATTCGGGTACATAATAGTATCGCTCGTACAATTATTGAAGAAGGTTACGGCTACGATACAAAAGAGACAAATGGTACATCTGCAGCTACATTCCAAGCTTTAGAGCAAGGTGATATTAACGTGTACATGGAAGTTTGGACAGATAATTTAAAAGAAGTTTATGAAGCAGCACTAGATAAAGGGACAATTGTGAAGTTATCGACGAACTTTGATGACAATACGCAAGGGCTTTATGTACCTACCTATGTCATTGAAGGAGATGCAGAAAGAGGAATTGATCCAATTGCTCCAGATTTAAAAACAGTAGAAGATTTAGCGAAGTACCCAGAAATTTTCCAAGATCCAGAAGAGAAAAGTAAAGGGCGTATTGTTGGTGCACCTTCGAGCTGGATTGTGAGCGAACATTTAGCGACTAAAGTGGAGACATACGGATTAGATGAAAAGTATAACTATTTAGCACCCGGATCTGATTCAGCAATCGTAGCCTCATTGGCCGGCGCTTATGCAAAAGGAGAGCCGTGGGTCGGGTATTATTGGTCGCCAACTTGGGTAACAGCAAGCTATGACCTAACTTTGTTAGAAGATCATCCATATGATGAGGAAATTTGGAATGAAAATAAAGGAACTGAATTTGCACCGAGTGACGTTGTTGTAGCGATTCATAAAGATTTAGAAACACAAGCGAAGGACGTTGCTGATTTTTTAAAGAACTATGAAACTAGCAATGAGCTAACAGAAGCAGCACTCAACCATATGGAAGCAACGGATGAAGATGCAGAAGAAACTGCTAAGTGGTGGTTAAAGGAATATGAAGATATTTGGACTATATGGGTTTCTGATGAGGTAGCTGAAAAAGTGATTGCTTCATTAGAATGATAAAGAATTACTAGACATATTTAGTTGCGACAAGTAGAACAATGTTTGGCTGTAATAGCCAATGAAAGCGCTTGCTAACTCGGCGTCGCAGTTATAAAAATGATAATGTTTAAGTGTTGCCGAGGGGTATATGTTTAGTACTATGTGAATAAATAATTGGAAAGTGAGTCATTGTGAATTTGCTCATTTTCCAACGTTACTAAAATAAGAGGTGAGAAAGCGGCTGTCTATACAGTCCGGTCATATGAATGAATTTCCTGATATACGTATCCCAATTGGAGATGCTGTAAAAAGTTTTATTGATTTTTTAGCAGACAATTTTCAAGCATTATTCGATTTTATTTTCTTCATCACATCCTCTTCGATTAGAGGATTAGAAAGTGCATTATTAACGATTCCTTGGTGGGTTCTAATGCTGATTGTGATTGCGTTAGGTTGGTATTTTATTCATTTGCCAGGTGGAATCCTTTTCGGATTTTTTATGTTTTTAATCGGGTCATTTGAATTATGGCCAGAAACAATGACAACGATTTCTATCGTATTAATCTCCGTAATACTCTCTTTGCTTATCGGAATTCCTTTCGGTGTTCTAATGGCATTTAAAAACATTTTCTCAGCCATCATGAGACCAATCCTTGATGCGATGCAAACAATGCCAACATTTGTCTATTTAATTCCAGTAATTTTCTTCTTTCCATTAGGAAACGTTCCAGCAGTTATTGCAACAATTATCTATGCATTGCCTCCCGTAATGCGTCTAACTGAACTAGCCATTCGAAATGTTGATAAAGAAGTAGTAGAGTCAGCACAATCTTTTGGTTCATCGACTATGCAGATGTTAACGAAGGTGCAACTCCCTCAAGCATTACCAACAATCATGGCAGGTGTAAACCAAACAACTATGATGGCACTTGCAATGGCGGTTGTTGGTTCTATGGTCGGTGCACAAGGGTTAGGGGAGCGCGTTCTCTATGCGATAAACCGAATTGACATTTCACTAGGATTTGAAGCGGGAATTAGTATCGTCTTTTTAGCGATTATTATTGACCGTATTACAGGTGGAATTGCCGATCGTCTTCAAAAACATAGGGGGAGTGCCTCATGACAGTCAAATTAAAAGTTGAAAAAGTATCTAAAATATTCGGTCCCAGACCTAAAAAAATCATCCCAATGGTTGAAAGAGGGGATGAGAAGACGGATATTTTAGAGAAAACTGGCCATACAGTAGGCGTTTACAATGCTTCTATGGATATTATGGAAGGCGAAACTTTCGTTATTATGGGTCTTTCTGGAAGCGGAAAATCAACATTAATTCGTTGTTTAAATTTATTAAATAAACCAGATGCCGGAGCAATTTACGTTGATGGTGAAAATATTGTTGAGTATAACACACAACAATTAAAACAGTATCGTCAACAAAAAATAGCGATGGTCTTTCAACATTTTGGTCTTTTTAGTCATAGAACAATTTTAGGAAATATCGAATACGGTCTTGAAATTAAAGGGTTATCGAAAGAGGAACGTCGCAAAATTGCTCAACATCATTTAGAGTTGGTTGGACTTAAAGGTTGGGAAGATAAATATCCTGATGAACTTTCCGGTGGCATGCAGCAGCGAGTTGGCATTGCGAGAGCGCTCGCGAATGACCCAGATATTTTATTAATGGACGAACCTTTTAGTGCACTTGATCCGTTAATTCGTCGAGAAATGCAACTAGAGCTAATTGATATACAAAATCGTTTGCAAAAAACAATTATATTTATTACACATGATGTCAACGAAGCATTTAAACTAGGGGACCGTGTGGCGGTCATGAAGGACGGTAAAGTTGAACAAGTCGGTACGCCGGAAGAAATATTAGAAGAGCCAGCAAATGACTATATTTCGGAGTTTATTAGGGATATTGACCGCTCGAAAATCTTGCAGGCTGAACATATCATGAGTAGACCGTATGGTTTACTGTCTATGAAAGATGGTTTGAATGTTGCTGTTAAAATGATGCGTGAACACGGGATGTCTAGTGTTTTCGTAACAGATCGACAACGTCATTTACGTGGGATTGTAACCATCGATGATGCCATCGAAGGGATTAAGCAAAAAAAGCCATTAGAAGAAGTGATTCTACCAGTCGTTAATACAGTGAAACCAGATGCATATGTACAAGATATTATTCCAAAAGCATTAGAATCGAAATATCCGATAGTCGTTGTTGATGATGACAACCATATTAAAGGAATTATATTACGCGTACACGTATTAGCAAGTTTAATTGACGATAATGGGGACAATTCAGTAGAAGGATGAAGAAATAGAAATCATAAAAGAGTTCAACAAGTTACAAACTGTTGAACTCTTTTAGTTTCGTTTCCGGTGAAATAAATTGCATATCTTGCGTATATTAATTTACGAATCGCCCAGTTGTTGTTGGATTGGCTTCCCAGTACTCATTTCTCAGTTGAACTTTTTGTATTTTACCAGAAGCTGTTTTTGGCAATTCATCAATAAAAGTGATGCTTGTAACTGCTTTAAAATGGGCAAGTTTAGAGCGTGAAAAAGCAATGACTTCTTCTTCAGTTAAAGTATGTCCTTCTCTTAGAACAATATAGGCATGAGGCGTTTCTCCCCATTTTTCATGAGGGACTGCAATAACAGCGGCTTCTAGAATGGATGGATGTTCGTAAAGAACGCCTTCAATTTCAATGGAAGATATATTTTCTCCGCCTGAAATAATAATATCTTTTTTGCGGTCCGTAATGTCAATGTGACCAAATTCATCTATTGTACCCATATCCCCAGTATGTAGCCAACCATTTTGAATGGCTTCTTCAGTCTCTTCCTTATTTTTCCAATAGCCTTTCATAACACCATGACCATATACAACAATTTCGCCAAGTGAATGTCCATCATGTGGAACCTCATTGCCATTTTCATCAACGACGCGGACATCGCATCCAATCATTGGATAACCGGCTTTTGCTTTTAAGCGAACTTTTTGCTCTTCTGTTAAATGTTCTTCCGTTGAACGTGAAGCTGAAGTTAATGTTAGTGGTGATGTTTCTGTCATGCCGTATACTTGGATAAACGTCCAACCAAGTTCATCTTCAACACGTCGGATAAACGCTGGAGGTGGCGCAGAGCCAGCAATCATAACTCGAACATTTTCACCAGTCTCCGGCTTCGCTTCATCATGAAGCTGTAGAAGTGAGTTTAAAACGGTAGGCGCCATATGGACAGCTGTCGCCTTGTGCTTATGAATCGCATCGAAAATTTTAGCTGGAGTTGCTCTGCGTAAGCAAATATGCGTTGCACCATTTGCAGTGTAGTAAAAAGGCGATCCCCAACCGTTTACGTGAAACATCGGTAAAACATGTAAATAAATATCGTCATCATGCACGCGAAGGTGATGCATGGCTGATAAAGCGTGTAAGTAATTGCTACGATGAGTTAACATAACCCCTTTTGGATTACCTGTTGTACCGCTCGTATACAATAAGCTACAAACATCGAATTCATCAACAGGTGCACGTTCAAACTGATTTTCAGGAAACGAATTAAGCCATTTATCATAACTAATTTCGTTAGAAGTGTCATCACCATAATGAACGATAATTGTTTCCACGGTTTCTAATTGATGTTTAATAGGTTCGATTAAAGTTAGCAAATCTTGATCAACAAAAAGTACTTTTGATTCGCTATGATTTAAAATAAATACATAGTCTTCTGGTTTCAAGCGAATATTTAGTGGAACCATCGTCGCACCGAGTTGAAAGATTCCATAAAAACCTTCTAACATTTCCACGGTATTTGGTGCAAGATAGGCCACTTTATCTCCTTTTTGAACACCAAGAGAACGAAGGCCATGGGAAAGTTGATTCACCCGTGTTGCGAGTTCTTTGTACGTAAAAGTTCGACCTTCTTCATAATCAATGACCGCACATTTCTCCCCATAAACTGTCACTGCACGATCCAAAAACTGTAATAGATTCATAGGAACATACATCTACATCACTCCAAAGTTATAATATTCTTACTATTAGACTCGATTATATCATAAAACTTTGTATAATTGTCAGACTTTCTATATAATCCCATAATTTAAATAAAATGTTAACTAGATGAAACCAAGGCGTAATTGACTATGGAAAAACGAGTGAATTTCGCAGGGTGTTGATGTCGAATTCACTCGTTATTGCGTTTATTTATTTTTGCAAGGATATTTGTGCAACACCTGTTTGGATGGCTGCCTCGCTCACAGCTTTTGAAACAGCTTCTACAACTCTTGAATCAAAAGGATTAGGAATCACATAGTCTTCATGTAGCTCAGCAGGCTCTATTAAAGATGCAATCGCTCTCGTTGCGGCTAATTTCATCTCGTCATTAATATCGATTGCTCGGACATTTAATGCGCCTCTAAAAATTCCCGGGAAAGCTAATACATTATTTACTTGGTTCGCAAAATCCGAACGTCCTGTTGCGATGACTCTAACGCCGAACTCTTTCGCAGTGTCTGGAAGGATTTCTGGCATTGGATTAGCAAGTGCAAAAACAATCGGTTCATCCTTCATTTGATCAATTAATTCTTTTGTTAAAACATTAGCAACAGAAACCCCGATGAACACATCTGCATCTTTTAAAGCATTTTTTAAATCGCCTGTTTCATTTGAGCGATTTGTAATTTCAGCAATAAATTCTTTTTGTTCATTCATACCATGTGGGCGTTCTTTATAGATTATGCCTTTTGAATCGCACATAATGATATTCGTTACGCCAAGTGATAGGAGCAATTTAGTAATTGCAATCCCAGCAGCTCCTGCACCATTGACAACAACTTTGATATTTTCAATTTCTTTATTGACCAATTTCAATGAATTCATAAGTCCTGCTGAAACAACGATAGCTGTTCCGTGTTGATCATCATGAAACACCGGAATTGAACATTCTTCTCTTAAACGCTCTTCAATTTCGAAACAACGAGGTGCTGATATATCTTCCAAATTAATGCCTCCAAATGTAGGGCTTAGAACTTTGACAGTTCGAATAATTTCTTCCGTATCGGTCGTATCTAAGCAAATTGGAAACGCATCAATATCTGCAAATTTCTTAAGGAGTAATGCTTTCCCCTCCATAACAGGTAAAGCAGCTTCGGGACCAATGTCACCGAGACCTAAGACAGCTGTTCCGTCCGTTACGATGCCAACAAGATTGCCTTTCATCGTATAGTCATACACATTTTTCGGTTCATTATGAATTTCGACACATGGATCAGCGACGCCAGGTGAATACGCTAAACTTAGGTCGACTTGATTTTCAAGGGGTACTTTTGATTGAATCTCCATTTTCCCTTGATGCTTTCGATGTAATTCAAGAGCAGTGACATTTTCCATAATTAAGTCCTCTTTTCGATTGATTTTCTATATCCAGAATTGGAATTCAACTCATTTTTTTTACTGTTGTAAATAGTGTAGGCGTTCCGGTAAATAGTTAAACGGATGGTACGTTAAATGAGTGTTTAGATTTATAATTTTTAACACATTTGAAGGATAAAATCAACCCTAAGAGATTCCAAGTTTTTTAAATTGAACGACAAACAGCTACTTAAAAACTACCTCTATAGAAGGAATTAAATAAGCCGATTATTGGGGTAGCATTTATATTTTTTAAAATATTAAAATCCAAGCGTTTTGCGAATATGTGTTGAATAAGATTGACTGACAGGTAATACGGTGCCGTTTTTTAGGGTAATCAACATATTTGATGAAAAATCACGCGAAATTTCTAAAATATGTTGAATATTTACGATGTAAGAACGATGGATGCGTAGAAAGAAATTCGGCAATTGTTCAACTAAATCTTTTAATGTATAGATAGATTGATAAGCTACATCATTTTTATAAAACCATGTTTTCTTTTGTAAGCTTTCAATATGTGATATTTTGTCAACTGCAATTGGGCACCAACAGTCTTCATTTCTGCCAGTTAAAAAAGTCATTGGTTCTTTATAAAGTGAATGATAATCCGGAGGCAAAATCACAAGGACGACTCCTTCTTTATCATCTACTATCGCTGGATAACCAATCCCGTAATAAGAAGAGCAGTTTTCATCACCTTGCATATACTTTTCAACTTTAAGTTTCTTTTTCACTACATCATGAACAATATTGTTAGCTTCAACTGATTGACCAACTACAATTCGGATGTCATGCATGCCAGGAGCATAATACAAATAGCGTCCATTGGCTATAACTGCAACCGAGGCTTCTTTTGGTAACCATTCTTTTAAAATACTTACATATTGTACAGCCGCTTCAATTCCCATTCCACTTTTCCCCCTTGTGTTAATTTCTACAATCTTATTCATCCTACTATAAGCTGCTTTGTCACGGAATAGTCTGTTCTATCTAAATAGTATGACAGAAATAAGATTCTGTTATAGATTAGTATACAAGAATTAAATCTGTTGTAAAACAGTTTAATCAAAACTTTTTAACTATTGGGAGGATGAGTAGGATGACAACAAGGGAAGAACAAGCAAAACAATTAGAAGAAATGTGGGCAACTGACCCAAGATGGAAAGGAATCAAACGTAATTACAGCGGGGAGGATGTTGTAAAATTAAGAGGTTCTCTTCAGATTGAATATACGCTAGCGCAAAAAGGTGCAGCTCGTTTATTTAAATCAATTCATGAGGAAGACTTCGTCAATGCACTTGGTGCACTAACTGGAAACCAAGCTGTTCAACAAGTAAAAGCAGGTTTACAAGCAATTTACTTAAGTGGTTGGCAAGTAGCAGCAGATGCGAACTTAGCTGGTCAAATGTATCCGGACCAAAGTTTATATCCAGCAAACAGTGTTCCAAAAGTTGTACAGCGAATCAACCAAGCACTTCAGCGAGCAGACCAGATCGACCACGCAGAAGGCAGAGGAGATGGGTTCGATTGGTTTGCACCGATTGTCGCGGATATGGAAGCTGGATTTGGTGGTCCACTAAACGTTTTCGAATTAATGAAGGGCATGATTGAAGCAGGTGCAGCTGGAGTTCACTTAGAAGACCAATTAGCTTCAGAAAAGAAATGTGGTCACTTAGGAGGAAAAGTATTACTTCCAACGCAAAACGCGATTCGTAATCTAACAGCGGCACGCTTAGCTGCAGATGTTCTTGGTGTTCCAACCATTATTATCGCACGTACGGATGCAGATGCTGCAGATATGGTTACGAGCGATATTGATCCAGTTGACCAGGAGTTTATCACAGGGGAGAGAACGCCAGAAGGTTTCTTCCGTACACGTGCAGGTATTGACCAAGCGATTTCAAGAGGTCTTGCATATGCACCATACGCAGATTTAATTTGGTGTGAAACGTCTACACCAAATCTAGAAGAAGCAAAACAATTCGCAGACGCAATTCATGCTGAATACCCTGATAAATTGCTTGCTTACAACTGTTCACCATCATTTAATTGGAAAGCTGCTTTATCTGATGAAGAAATTGCAAATTATCAACGGGAACTTGGAAAACTTGGTTACAAATTCCAGTTTGTTACATTAGCGGGCTTCCACTCACTAAACCACAGTATGTTTGAATTGGCACACGAGTATAAAGATAACGGCATGGCAGCTTACTCTAAGCTACAGCAAGCTGAATTCGCGAGCGAGCCAAAAGGGTATACAGCAACGAGACATCAACGTGAGGTTGGAACAGGTTACTTCGATGATGTAACACAAGTTATTTCAGGTGGTACATCCTCAACGACAGCAATGACAGGGTCAACTGAAGAAGCGCAATTTGTTTAATTTAAAACTATAAATCGGATTAATGCTTAATAGTAATAACAGGCGCTTGATGAAAGGGAAGTCGGGTAAAAGGCTTCCCTAAGCGCCAAATATGATTTGAAAAACAAAAACAACTCATAATCCCATGTGGGAAAATAATAAAAAGTGGAGGAGATTAATATGAAAAATACTGAAATGATTAGAATGTCTCAGGAAAAAGAATGTCCGGAATGTGGGGAAAGATATATTGAAAAAATTGAATCTGTTGTTTACGAATGTGAACGTTGCATCGGTAGACATGAAGAGTGACGAACACATACGTCTCTATATCGGACATAAAGATATAGAGACGTTTTCATACGAATAAAATGGGGGAATATTCAATGGAAAACTATGTGCAAGTAAATGACCTAAAAGTTTCTGAAATTCTTTATAATTTTATTAACGATGAAGCATTACCAAATTCCGGTATTGAACAAGCAGATTTTTGGGTGCGTTTTAGTGAAATCATTCATGAATTAACGCCAGAAAATAAACAACTATTGTTAGCGCGTGAAACATTCCAAAAGCAAATAAATAATTGGCATAAAAATAATCAAGGCACAATTGAGTTAAAGCAATATAAAGACTTTCTGGAGGAGATTGGCTATTTAGAGTCCAAAGTTGAAGACTTTAAAGTTTCTACTAGCAATGTTGATCATGAAATTGCTCATCAGGCAGGGCCACAACTTGTCGTACCAGTCAACAACGCCCGTTATGCTTTGAATGCTGCGAATGCAAGATGGGGCAGTTTATACGATGCACTTTACGGAACGGATGTTATTCCTAGCGATAATGGGCAAGAAACTGGAAAACAATACAATCCGGTTCGTGGGAATGCAGTGATCTCTTATGCGAAGCGTTTTTTGGATAACACAATTCCTTTTAAGGATACAAAGCATCAGCAAATCCAAAATTATCTTATTGAAAATGGTACAGTCTATGCGCACACAGAAGACGGTCAAACAACTTCTTTAGAAGACCCGTCACAATTTAAAGGTTTTCGAGGCCTTTCTACAAATCCAACTGCTCTCTTATTCATCAATAACGGACTTCATCTAGAAATTCAAATCAATCGCAACCATCCCATTGGAAAAACGGATCCAGCAGGTGTAAAAGATGTTTATTTGGAGGCCGCACTATCAACAATTATGGACTGCGAAGATTCAGTAGCAGCCGTAGATGCGGAAGATAAAGTAGAAGTTTATCGAAATTTGCTAGGCTTAATGAAGGGAGATTTAACTTCATCTTTTGAAAAAGACGGCCAAACGATGACAAGATCTTTAAACCCAGACCGTTTATATAGAACACCTTCAGAAGAAAAGTTGGAATTACGTGGCAGGTCACTAATTTTCATCCGAAATGTCGGTCATTTAATGACAAATCCTGCCGTGCTAGATAAACACAACGAAGAAGTTTATGAAGGATTACTGGATGGTGTCATCACATCTCTTTTAGCGCTTCATAATTTAGACGAGGAAAATACATTTAAAAATTCCCAACATGATTCTATCTATATTGTAAAACCTAAAATGCATGGTTCAAAAGAAGCTGCGTTCGCAAATAAACTATTTAACCGTATAGAGGATATGCTTGGTTTGGAACGACATACGATTAAAATAGGACTCATGGACGAAGAACGCCGTACTTCATTAAACTTAAAAGCTTGTATTCGTGAAGTGAAAGAAAGAATTGCATTTATTAATACGGGCTTCCTAGATCGTACCGGTGATGAGATTCATACATCTATGGAAGCTGGCGTTATGATTCGTAAAAATGACATGAAAAAGACAACTTGGTTAAAAGCTTATGAACAGTCGAATGTTGGCGTAGGAATTGATTGTGGTTTACCTGGTCATGCGCAAATTGGAAAAGGCATGTGGGCAATGCCGGATAAAATGGCACAAATGCTAGAAGAGAAAATTAACCACCCACAAGCTGGAGCAAACACCGCTTGGGTTCCTTCTCCAACTGCAGCAACTTTACACGCGTTACATTACCATCAAGTAAATGTTCAGCAAGTTCAGAAGAAAATTACGCATTCTGAAGACATACAAGATGCCATTTTAGAACTTCCTTTAGAGAATAATCCAAATTGGAGCCCGGAAGAAATTCAAGAAGAACTAGATAATAATGCACAAGGTATTTTAGGTTATGTTGTACGTTGGATTGACCAAGGGGTAGGCTGTTCCAAAGTGCCAGATATTAATGATATAGGGCTTATGGAAGACCGTGCAACATTACGAATTTCCAGTCAGCATATTGTGAATTGGTTATACCACGGCATTTGTACAGAAGACCAGGTACGCGAAACGATGAAGCGAATGGCTGTCGTAGTAGATGAGCAAAATAAAGAGGATGCCTTGTATCGCCCAATGGCACCTAACTTTGACGACTCGATTGCCTTCCAAGCAGCTTGCGAATTGGTTTTTGAAGGATTGAATCAACCGAATGGATATACAGAGCCGATTTTACACAAACGTCGACTTGAAGCAAAAGATAAAATTCATTCAGTATTAAACAAGTAAAATTTTACAATATCGCATCATTAAGTGCTAGGCTAGGATAATCTTGCAAAAGATTCTAGACCTAGCCTTTTTCTATTGATAAAGTATTAAGGTGGTCGTATTTAATTTTAGGATAACGAATGATGAAATGGACTTACATATCGCTTAAAATTGATATTCTATTGTTTTAACTGTGTGAAAGGGTGATTGTGAATGAAAAAAATACTAGATGTCCCGCTTAAAAAAATACTTCTTATCATTATCCAAATAGCAGGCTTGTATCTATTAAGTGCATTAGGGGAGTTTATTTCTAATATTTTAAGCTTATCGATACCTGGAAGTATTATTGGTCTACTAATATTATTGATCGGATTATATTTTCGTATCATACCCGAATCATTTATTAAGGAAGGGGCAGGGTTATTATTAGTTATTTTACCACTTTTCTTCATTCCAGCTACTGTTGGGATTGTCCAACACCCTGAATTTCTTTCGATGAAAGGACTTATCCTTATACTTATCGTCATGGTCAGTACCTTCCTAACGATGATTGTCGCGGGACGAATGAGTGAATGGTATGAAAAGAAGAATGTAAGGGGGGAATCCTAGTATGCAAAGCTTATTGACGCCATTTACCGCAATTAGTACGACGGTAGGTTTATTTTTGGTGATGAGGCGAGTATATCGTCGTTATCCATTTGCTTTTTTCCATCCAATGTTAACGACAACGACCCTAATTTGTATAGGGCTAATTATATTCGGCATTCCTTACGCTGATTATATGAAGGGGGGAAAGTGGATTGAACAATTTTTAGGCCCATGTGTGGTTGCACTTGCCTATCCTTTATACAACCAAAGAAAAATTATGATGCAATATAAAAATGCGATTTTACTAGGCATCTCAACCGGCTTAATTACTGCAATGGGGAGCATTATCTTTTTCGCGAAATTGTTTAAAGTTGAAGAAGAAATTATATATACCGTTATTCCTAAGTCAATCACGACACCTGTTGCAATTCAAATCAGTGAGACAATGGGAGGTATTCCCTCTTTAACGGCTATTTTTGTCATGATTGCTGGGTTTAGTGGAATTATTGTAGGTCCCTATGTGATGAAATATACAGGTATTGAAAGTCGACTTGGAAAGGGACTTGCATTGGGCAGTGCATCTCATGCATTAGGTGTTGCAAAATCAACTGAATACGGAGAACTGGCATTATCCATGGCATCTGTTTCGATGACAATCAGTGCAATCATTGGCTCGTTAATTGGCCCGCTTCTCGTTTTGTTCGTATAGCGTGTAAGAATATTGTCACATATTGGCTAGGCGTCTGGACTCATTTGGAGTATGATGAAATAGGTACATAGTTTATGAAGCTTTTTTCACATATGAGGAGGTAGGGGTTTGAAAAACACATTAACATTTCAGTTAGGCGCCATAATTGTTGGAATCATGGTTGCGATGTTAGCGATTACTTCTTTCGCTACCTATAAAACAGCTTATGATAAATTATATGACGCGGCTGGAGTAGAAGCATATGGATGTGCGAACATCACGACAGGATTAATTGAACCCGGTGACATTATTAAAATTAAAAATGGTGATGCAAATACGATGGAAGCAGTGGGGAAGCAATTAAACTGGACGACTGCACATAAAGATATCTTTGAAACGCAATACATCACCGACTTAGAAGGTAATCTTCTTGCTATGGATGATAACTTAAAGGCAAGAGGAGTAGAACTAGGAGATGCTATTCCATTAGATGAAGATGCGATTTCTACATTATTAGAAACGAAGCATCCGACTTATTCGAAACCTTATGAATTTGCAGGAATAGAGCGCTTATCAGGCTATGCACCGATTTTTGAAAATCATGATTCATCAGGTGATGTGATTGCCATTAGTGTAATCGATTTTAATAATGCAATTGTATCAGAAAGAACTTGGGAAGTTGTTCGAAATGGGCTGTTAATTAGTTTAATTCCTATGGTGATCGCAGCGAGTATTACGATTTACTTAATTAGACGTAAAACAAGTCAAATTTCTTCGCTCATTAACCATGCAAGAGAAATTGCAGATGGAAATCTAGCGATTGAAGATACTGTTGTGAATAGTCGAGATGAAATTGGCGATTTAGCGCGTACGTTAAATATGATGACGGCTAATTTGCGTACGATTATCGGAACGATGAAATCAACGGCAGTTCAATTGTCAAAGAATTCATCGGAAACGGCAATGTCTTTAAATGAAATGCACGATGCACTTCAGCAAGTTGCTGGTAATATGAGCGACGTCACAATTTCAATTTCAAATGGAACTGCGAATGCTGAACATGCTTCAACAATTCTAGGGACATTGGCAGATAATATTCAAGCTTCTAAAGTGACGGCGGATGGGTCTGTAGAAAATTCTAAAGCAACGATGCAAGTAGCAGAAGAAGGTCAACAAAGAGCAAATGAAATTAACGAAGATATGGAAAAAATACGTCTTGCATCGGTTGACTCTGGAAATACGATTCAAAATCTGATCGAGTCTACAAAAAAAATCCAAGACATTACGAGTACAATCGCTGGCATTGCTGCACAAACAAACTTATTGGCATTGAATGCATCGATTGAGGCAGCACGAGCGGGAGAACATGGTCAAGGGTTTGCGGTAGTTGCTGAAGAAGTTAGAAATCTCGCTGAACAATCAAATAGCGAAGTACTTGAGGTTGAAAAACTAGTTGCTGATATTACATCACACATACAACAAGTTGTATCGTCAACAGAAGAAAGTACAGCGCTTATTGAATCAGGTACGCATACGGTTCGTTTAACTGCTGAATCGCTCAGTCAAGTTGCTCAGGCAGTTTCTGAAACTGTAGATGAAATCAGTTCAATCTCTGCTTCGACAACAATAGAAGCAGAAAGTTCGGAACAAGTTGTTCAGTTGATTACAGAATTGACACGTGAAATTCATACCATTGAAGATATGTCGATGAATATTTCAGCAGCAACAGAAGAAACAACGGCCTCTATTGATGAAGTGACAAATCGTTCTATGGAAACAAATGATTTGGCGTTACAATTGGAGGAAGTTGTAAGCCGTTTCAAACTATAAATAGATTCAAATAAAAGAATAGGGTGTTTGAAAGAATAAGCCTTCCGTTATTGAGTGGAGGGCTTGTTTTTATTAAGGGATGCTAGCTCCAATCACCATGAGACATCTATATCTGAATTATTCATTTCATGTTATAATGTGAATGAATATTCAATCATCGGAATTAAGGGGGAATGGAAAATGGTCAAACAACAGCGAGTGGAACTAATTGATGGGTTTGATTTAGGAATTGAACATAGAACGGGGATCTATGTCATTAATGAACGCGATTTAACGATTGTTGAAACAGGTCCGAGTCCATCTGTTCAACATATTCGAGAAGGGTTAAAACAACTTGGACGTACTGTAGCTGATGTAAAGTATATTATTGTGACCCACATCCACTTAGATCATGCAGGCGGTGCAGGATTATTATTGAAGGAATGTCCAGATGCAACTGTCGTCGTTCATGCAAGAGGGGCACGTCATTTAGCACAACCTGAAAGACTTATTGCAGGTGCAAAAGCAGTGTATGGAGATAAGTTTGACGCATTATTTGATCCAATTTTGCCAATACCTGAAGAACGCCTTCTCATTAAAGGCGAAGGAGATACATTAACGATTGGGGAAGCATGTACTTTACAGTTTTGGGATACTCCGGGACATTCGAATCACCATCTTGCTATCTATGATCCAGTTAGTAATGGCATGTTTACGGGAGATACAGTCGGGATTCGCTATGAGCAACTTATTGAGGATGGTGTTCAACTTTTCCTTCCTTCTACCTCACCAAACCAATTTAACGCAGAGGCAATGCAACACGCCATTGACCGAATGCGGGCGATGAATCTTGATTATTTATATTTTGGACATTACGGATATACGACCAATGTCGAGGAAGCGTTGAACCAAGTGGAAGCATGGTTACCTATCTTTGTAAAAGAAGCAAATGCTGTCTATTCGGAAGGACAAGATCACCACGCATTAAGTGCTCGTTTATTCAAGAAAGTCCAAAATCATTTACAACAACAAAATATATCGAAAGACCACGCCGTTTTTGACATTATAAAGCTAGATATGGATGTCAGCTCGATGGGATTAATGGAATATGTCATGAAACAGCAAGCGGTTCGATGATTTTTAAAGTCATATAGATAGGGGGGATGAAGATTGACTTTAACAGTTGGGGACGTTCTGAAATTTGAACGAAAATTTACAAATGAAGATGTTGCCTTGTTTACAAACTTATCAGGAGATGAGGGGAACCATCATACGCATCCTGATGAACTTGGAAGAGTCGTTGTGCAAGGCTTACTAACGGCTACATTACCGACCAAAATAGGCGGAGATAATAACGTGCTTGCGCGAACGATGAACTTTGAATTTTTAAGACCAGTTTTCACGGGAGACACAATCGTTTGCGAAGTGACGATTGACGAGTTCGTGGAAAAGAAACCGAATAGAATGTCAATCTCTACTTCATTTTCCTGTACGAATCAAGAGGAGAAACTCGTTTTACAAGGTACTTTTTCAGGCGTCATACGATTGACTACTGCTGGATGAAGGGAATTGAAAGGAAACTACTACTTATAGAAGATATGGCGCTGTATACATTGTTTGTAAAACCGTCTACCTAATTAATCTTGGGTAGACGGTTGTTTATATGGGAAAATTTAAAATTTCACTGTAGGTAATCCTAAGGGGGGAGTGTGAAAAGTTCCGTATTGAATATAGTTTGCCGATTGAAAAGTTCTATTTGCCTTCCTATTTACTTATATTAGAACAATGGTAGTGGAAAGGAAGAGAACTTTCATGTTAATCGACGGCGTATTTTCCGGTGGAGGATTAAAAGGATTTGCGTTAGTTGGCGCATACAGTATGTTGGAGGAGAAAGGGTATCGTTTTCAGCGAGTTGCGGGAACAAGTGCCGGCGCAATTCTTGCAAGTTTTATCGCTGCAGGATATACAGCAAAAGAAATAGAAAAATTATTAGATGAACTTGATCCAATTACCTTACTCGATCCACGAAATACAATACTGCCTATACCTTTTATGAAATGGATACGACTTTATTGGCGACTTGGACTATATCAAGGAAAGGCGTTAGAAAAATGGTTCTTTGAAAAACTGGCCAACAGGGGTGTCTATTCATTTGCGGATTTACCTACTGGAGCATTAAAGCTAGTCGCATCCGACTTAACGAATGGCAAAATGTTAGTTCTTCCGGATGATTTAGAAAGTTATGGTGTATCGCCAGAAAGTTTTCCAGTTGCACGCGCTTTACGAATGAGTTGCGGCATTCCTTTTTTCTTTGAACCGGTAAAAATGAATGTTGGTACTGGTGACACGATTATTGTGGATGGCGGCGTGTTGAGTAATTTTCCAATGTGGCTATTTGATGACGGTACTGGAAAAAGAGAGCGCCCGCTCATTGGACTAAAATTAAGTAGAAGCAAAGAAGAAGTAGGCGGACATGAAATATCGAATGCTTTACATTTATTTGAGGCGTTATTTTCTACGATGAAAAATGCCCATGATGAACGATATATTTCCCGTGAACACGAGAAGGATGTTGTTTTCATACCCGTTGACGGTTTTAGTGCAACCCAATTTGATTTAGAAGATGAAACGAAAGCGGAACTAATGAAAATCGGAAGAGAACGAACATTACAGTTTTTGAGATTTTGGTAGTTTTTGTAACTTAGGCATCATCTTTATCCGACGTAAGATGATGCTTTTCTTTTGATTCGGTTTGAACGCCAAGACAATATGAAAGGATGAGAATTTGAAGCGTGTACTATGCATTTACGGAGCTACTATTTTTGTCGGTGTCCTCCTTGGCATATTGGTCACGTATTTAATGATTAATTGAAACATTCAATCGGACAGGTGTTAACTAGGAGGCGAATGATTCATTACCTCCTTTTTTTATGTTTTAAAGCAGTGAATAAGGAATCTAAATAAGCTAAGTCGACTTTAATGAAAGTTCGAAACATCGTTTATGATAATCCTGATAACTAGAAGCTAGGTATCCAAACTGCAATTGTGTTTTTCATCGTATATCCGTGATAGAATGGTTACAGAAAAATTTTGATCTAGTTAAGGATGATACATGATGATATATACAACTGGATTTGTCACACTGATTACAAACGCAAAGGCTAAGCGCATGAATAATTTTAAAAGCAATACGCTTACACTGGAATTTATGGAAGATGTGATTGACGAAGCTTCATTAAAAATGAAATATCGCTACACAGCTTTTTTACCGAGAAGTTATGAATGCCAGACGTTAGAAGACTATACAGGGAAAATTAAGCCCTTTATTCAGAGTCAAATCCCAAGCATGATTGTCAGTCTACAAGTTATACATTTGAACTATGTGAGTGAACGTGCAAGGCGAAATTTTAGGAGATAGAAGAGAGTTAATTCGTCCAAATTGGCAAAGTTTTGAAATACTAATGGTTTCCAAGTAACGCACATTCCGCTTGTTCCCACAAATCTTTAGGTATGGTATACTGTGTAAGTCTTAAAAAATTATGAGCTTAAGGGCGGCAACGTGCTGCTCTTTTTACTATTTTTAGAAGCAATAAATGCGAACGAAAGGAAGGCATAGATGCAAGTAAAAACGAATACGAATATCCGTGATACGATGCAATGTGCCCTCGATATTACGGCGAATGCACGTAATGGAATGTTGAAATGGTTTAATAGTGAACACGCATTATTCGCATCACAACAAAGTTTTCATGTGTTTATTGAAAAGAAACCAGAAAATCGTCATGGGAATATATCTTTTTCAATTTTCTTTGATACGATTCAAAATGAAAATCTAGCGAATCATTTAAATGATCGAGTTGCTGTGATGGATTGTGTGATTAAAAATGAAGGATTTTTAGCGACAGGTTTCCATGTTCGTGGGAAAAGGGAACCAGTCGCAACGAATAGACGATTTTCAACGAATTTAAAATTTGTTTTGAATCGTCGAATGGCTGCGCAAATACCAATTGAGCTTTATACGGCACTGCGTGAATTGCCGATAGCAGAAGAACGTTCGGAATATGTGAAAAAAAGAATCGCGAGTTGGGAAGGGTACTTACGAATTCAAGAGTTGAATGCGGACGTAGAAGATATAAATACAACTTTTACAGCCCCACGATTTAGCGAAGATTTTAGCAAGATACAAATTATATGTCCTGAACTTCAAGGGAAAGTAATGCGTGCGATGAATGGATTTAGTGCGAATATTACTGGGCTTTCCGGGGATATTGGCAATGTCGTGCAAGTGAAACCATCGCAAAAAATGATTGAAATTGAATTAACGCCTACCTATAAAAATAGAGCAAGACGACATGATTTGAACATTCATTCATTTCGGGAAATCAAATTTAGTAATTTTGCCGAATTAAGTCAAGTACGCCGTCTTCGAAAAGGATTTAAAGATTTACAAGATGGATTAGCTGCGAATGCCAATTTAGAAAAAGTTCTTTTTGAAGAACGACCTGTTGTCCGGATTTCAAAAGAAAAGAAAGACCTAGTATTTCATAATCGACTCAACCAATTTCAGCGTGAAGCAGTGACGGGGGCGATGACGGCACATGATTTATATGTCATTCAAGGCCCACCTGGAACTGGGAAAACGACGGTTATTTCAGAAATTTGTTACCAAAATGCGAAAGCAGGACTCCGAACGCTTGTTGCTTCACAGGCAAATTTAGCTGTAGATAATGCGCTTGGCCGACTGTTAGATGACCAAGATATTCGAATTCTACGCTACGGCCGTACGGAAAGTATTGAAGAAGAAGGCAAGAAATTCATTGAGGAAAACGTTGCACTGCATTGGAAAGAACAAACGATGCAAGCATTGGCACAAGAATTGCAACAGCATAAAGAGAAAGCGGACCAACTGGAAAAGGATTATTTAAATTATGAACAACAGTTAGCAGCTAACAAAGACGCTATTAAATTGATTGAAGCGAAAATCATTGAAAAAGAACAAGTTCAAGTTGAACATGATGCGCTTATGTCAACGTTGGAACAATTAAATAAAGAGGAAACTAATTTATACAAAGAACAAGAGAAACTGACGAATGAACAGCAACAACTGGAGGAAAATCTCCAGCAGGTAGAAGAAAAAGTTGAACGACTAGAAAAACAAGTTCAGTTGCACGAAATTCATGCGGAAGAAAAAGCGATGGCGGAAACAGTTGAATATGAAATCATGGAAATTCAACAATCAATTGATTACAGGACAATGCATGAGCAACAACATCAACTTGAGCAAGAATTGGCTATATTGCATGAAGAAAAAACTTCAAATGATAATCGGTTACAGCAATTCGAACAATTTCTAGAAGCATCAATGTTTATTTTAAAATTAGATGACTTTCAAGCATGTTTGTTGAAGTTTCATATCGACGTACCATCTGTGACGCATACAAAAATAACAGAATTACAGCATCTTATTATGAAAATAAAAGAAAGTTTATCAAAAAATACATATGATGTCTGGAATTCGCTTGAACAACGCTTAGATAAAGCCATTCCTATGGTAGAAAATATCTTGCGGGAACAAGGCTTTTTAACGCAAGCCGTTCAAAGAACTTTTCAAGGACAAAATCGTTCACCAGACGAAGTCCATGCATTTTTAGATCGAATGGGACGATTTTTAGTAGCACCGCAAATGAAACAACTTCTAGTAACGAGAAACTATTCAGCGGAAAAATATGATGCATTGGAGAAGATTGCTTCTGCCTATACATTTTTAAAACAACAAAAACAACACGCTCGCATGCAGTATGCCTATATTGATCAACAAAAAACAATGATTGAACAATCGAAACGTCTTTTTAAAGAGATAAAAAAAGAAACAATCGAAGCGGTTAATCGTTCGACGGATGAAATCATGAGCCGGTTAGAAATGATTGCTGAAAAAATGACTGAAGTGCCGGCGAAGCAAACACAGTTAAAGAAGAAACTTGAAGCTTTACCAAAACAAAATTTGAGCATGGATCATTCAATTACAGAATTAAATGAGTCACTCGAGCATCTAAAAGAGCGCTCCGCAGCGTACAAACAAAAGCGACAAGCTTATGATGCGTATCAAATGGAATTTGAAAATAACCAAAAGACGGTTATTGAACTGACAGAAGCCATCGATAAAAATACGGATATGCAAAAAGAAAAGCAACAAGAAATCGAACGAATCAAGGAAAAGTCCGTTCAAAATGAAAACAGTCGAGCTGCGCTACAAGAAATTTTGCAATCAGAGCCAGAAAAAGAACAAGAGATGCTTTCGAAAAGTATAGAAGATAATCAGAAAAAAATTGAAGCTATAACAATTGAAAAAGAACAACTTCCAATGAAAGAAGCTATACAACAACAATGGCTAACGATGTTAGAAAATGCAACGGATTATGACTTGGATGAAATTAAAAAACTATATATTCAACATGCGAATGTTATCGGGACAACTTGTGTTGCCTCGGCAAGACGAGATTTTATGGAAGATTATCCTACGTTTGACGTTGTCATTATCGATGAAGTATCGAAAGCAACGCCTCCTGAATTACTTTTACCAATGCTTAAAGGAAAGAAAATAATTTTAGTAGGCGACCATCATCAATTACCGCCACTTATGGGACAAGAAACGCTTGAAGAATTTCTTGAGGAAAGTACGGATGCTAAGGAAAAGAAAGAACTTGAGCAATTATTAAAAGAATCATTATTTGAGCGGTTGTTTAGAACGTTGCCAAAGCAAAATAAGACGATGCTCGGCATTCAATATCGTATGCACGAAAAAATTATGGATACGATCACGCCATTTTACAAAGAAGGCGACTATGCCTTACAATGCGGCCTGGAAAACTCCGATGTTGATAGAGACCATTTACTGGAATCTCGACATTATAATCGTAACAATCATCTATTATGGTTTGATATTCCGAACGAAAAACCGTTTTTTGAGGACCGTGTAAAAGGCGGGACAAGTCGCTTTAATGAAGCTGAATTATCAAAGATTCGAATGTTATTAGTTGATTTAAACAAAGCAACTGATGAAGCGATTCAAGCAGGTAGATTAAAATCTGGGGCGAAGAAAAATGTTGGCGTGATTAGTTTTTACGGCGAACAAGTGAAGAGAATTGACCGTTTGATTCATCATGAATTAAATTTACCTCACCTACATTGCAGAACCGGTTCCGTTGACAAATTTCAAGGGATGGAAATGGATGTCATTATTTTAAGTTTCGTTCGAAATCATGACCATCCAGGTGGAGATATTGGTTTCGCGAAAGATTACCGCCGCCTAAATGTTGCCTTATCACGGGCAAGGGAATTACTTATGATTGTTGGAAGTGCAGATATGTTTACGAAAAGACCGAAAAATAAGCATACGCGACAAATGTTTGAACGATTATTAAACAATGTACAGGAGCAAGAAGGTTTTAGGCAATTACAGGTAGAGGTGAACTAATCATATGAACGAATTGAAAAGTCGCTTAACGAGAGAACTGCAACAAGACCTTCAAGTGAAAATTCTACATTCTCAATACTGGAATTTGCCAATTCATCCACTGAAAGTTGATTTTCAAACAGTGCGCCAGACGAAAATGGATGTTTTAATGAAAATGTTACTGATTGCTTTTCGGGAGTCTGATTTCAAAGATATCGATCAGTTAAGTGGTGTTCTACTTGTAGAGCCACTTTTTATTGAAAACATTGTGAATAAAATGTTGCGAGCGGGTCTTATTGAAAAACGAGAAAAAACTTTTACGTTGACAAACAAAGGAATTGACCAATTAAAAACAGAAACCTTCGTTGAACAACCGGAAAACTGTACAGAAAAACTTTTATATAGCCCGTGTCATGGAAAAGTTTTACAGGGTGAACCTGAGGATTTTCATGAACAGTTTGATGAGTATCGTTTATATGATCAATATTCCGATTGGGACGTTGACACACTTGAAATGAGTGTCATTCAAAAGACCCTACAAGAAATGCTTCCTGTAGAAGAAACACCCAATGTCCAAACAGTGATTGCTGAAATTAATTCAGTTGCACCGCTCGCAATCGATTTTTTATCTTGTCTTGAATTTCAACTTTACAATAAAGAGAAAGATATATTTTACGCACGTATTTGGAACACATTATTGGCCGAGTGGGATGAAACACTCGAAGGACAAATTAATGCGCACGACCGACAAGATTGGCGTGAAAAATATAAAGGGGAAATTTGATAAGCCATTCGAAGTAATTGCATATTTTATCGAAATTCCATAACGCTTTATGATGACATTGCTATTTAATTGTGGCATATAAGTTATTGAAAATCGCTATTCGCAAAAGAATAGCGATTTTCAATTGGCTAACAAGTTAATTTTGAATGCAGAAAATATAATCAGTTTGTTTTGGATACCAATCACCGATTACCACCTCTCGCAATATAATAAAAAAATAAGAGGTGTTATGCTGTGGTGATTTGGATAGCGATTTTAGCTTTTGCAATTTCTTCTAGTATCGATAATTTAGGGGTCGGTATGTCGTATGGGATTCAGAAGGTACAAATTAAACCAAAACAAAATCTGTTAATTGCTACGATTTGTTTTCTGTTTAGTATGGGGGGCATTTACCTTGGCATTTGGATTTTTACAATTATCCCCGGTATGCTTCCAGTCATCTTGGGTGCTGTTTTGTTATTTATCATTGGGATTCGTATCATTCTTTTAGCGAAGCCTAAGCATCATGAACAGCCCGAAGTGAATGAACAAGAAACAGGACTAAAAGGGATTTTAAAAAATCCAGAAGTTGTTGGAGATAGTGGGGCCAAAAGTATTGGTTGGATAGAATCAATTGTGTTAGGGATTGCATTGTCCGCCAACGCGTTGACGAATGGGATTGGTGCAGGGCTTATCGGATTGTCTCCTTTAGCCATTTCAATCACAGCTGCTATCGGAAGTTTTTTTAGTGTTTGGATTGGTGTGAAGATTGGTAGCAAAGTAGCTGATATACGTATCGGTGCATTTACGCTTGGACAATTCGGTACGTTATTAAGTGGGGTTATTTTATTGGTCATTGCAGTTGTCGCTTTTTCGAATATTTACAGTTAAAGAATAAGAAACATCCTGATCAATAAAGTTATTTTAATGGGCATAAAACGTAAAAAGCGAATCATTCCTTTCATTGAGGAATGATTCGCTTTTATTTTAACAAAATTCTTAGTTAAGGTATTGCTAATAAATTCTACTTAAATCATGGCAAGCAATGCATCCCGCCCAATGGTTCCTTTTTTAATGCCGAGGTTCTCAGCTTCGTAAGTGACAGATTCTAACGGGGCTTCTAGTAGTTCTTCAATCGTTTTCACGCCGACAGCCCGACCTGCGATTACTTTCCGATCCTTTAATTTTTCGTTTAACAAACCTACGTCAAGTGCACCACACATAATATAACCGATTTCATTCGTAATCATGAGTAGATTTGTTTTGGGTAATTCAACGGAAATGCTTAAAAATGTGTGGTCTGCAATGTTAATTGGTTGTAAACTAATCAATTTTTCATTCCTCCTATCTTCTCCTTACACATTATGTAGAAAGGTGAGAAAGCGTGTCATATACCGCGCATTGTTTGGTGGGAAACCCTGATATGATACACTAGATATGCACTTCATAATGAGAAAGGATGATATTTTATGATTCGTGTTTTGTTTGTCTGTCTTGGAAATATTTGTCGTTCGCCCATGGCGGAAGCTGTTTTTCGCCACCAAATTAAAGCAGAGAATTTAGATGGTAAAATTACCGTAGATTCTGCTGGGACAAGTAATTGGCATATTGGTAAACGTCCTCATGATGGAACATTAGCGAAACTAGAAGAATTAAATATTTCTACAGAGGGAATGGTAGGGCGTCAACTTGCTGGAGAGGACTTAGAGGAATTCAATTATATTGTGGGAATGGATGAGAGTAATATTGGAAATATCCGGTCGATGTTGGAAGAGCCGGAGCATCCAAAAATCTTTCGCTTCCTCGATTTAACAGACCATCGTAAAGATGTACCTGACCCATATTACACGGGAGATTTTGATGAAACTTATGAACTGGTAGAAGAAGGGTGTCAAGCTTTATTGAATAAGATAAAAAAAGAGCATAGCCTTGCATAGGCTAATGCTCTTTTTTGCAGGTAGTATTTATTCAGATGCAGTCATATACGTATCTGAAAAGTTTTCTTCAATAAACTTTGCGATTTCAGGTCCTGCCATATGTTTCGCAAGTTTTTGGATTGCTTCATCATTCGCATTGTCTTCACGTGCAACGACCACAATCGGGAAGTCTGATTCACCTTCATCAATTAATGAGTTGTTTTTAGGTGTTAATCCTAGTGGCTCTGCGTAAGCAGGAAGCATTGTGACTAAGTCAACATCGTCGATTGTACGGGCAAGCATCAACAGGTCAACTTCTGTAATTTTAAGGTTTTTCGGATTGTCTACGATGTCTTTTTGTGTTGCTGTTAATCCAACACCTTCTTCTAACGTGATGAGACCGCCTTTTTCGAGCAGTAATAAAGCACGCGCCAAGTTGGAAGAATCGTTTGGCGCTGCAACTTCAGCGCCTTCAGGTAGTTCATCAACGCTATTATATTTATTAGAGTAAGCACCTAGCATTGCGTGATAAACAGGTTGTACAACGACAAGGTTTGCGTCATGCGCCTCATTAAACTGCTCCATATACGGAGGATGTTGGAAAAAATTTGCGTCGACTTCTTTATCTTTTAACGCTTGGTTTGGCTGTACGTTATCTCCTAAAATCACAATTTCCATATCGACACCGTCTTCTTTTAGTGCAGGTTTAACCGCTTCTAACATATCTGTCATTGGCGGAATCAGGGAAGCAACTTTAATCTTGACAACGTCATCTGATGCAGCCCCGTCCGTAGTTTCATTTGTCTCTTTTGCTGAGTTACATGCTGCCAGAAACAACATTGTGGCAAATAATATGGTGAGTAATTTCTTCATTTTAATAGCTCCTTTTTTAAGAACGTTTATCTAGTTTTTTAGAGACTGTCGTACCTGTAACTTGAATGATTTGCACGAGAATAACCATCATGATAATGGTAAAAGTCATTAATTCCGTTTCAAATCGTTGGTAACCGTATCGAATGGCGAAATCTCCAACGCCTCCTCCACCTACTATCCCCATTACTGTAGAGTAAGAGACAAAACTTATTGTAGCAGTCGTTAGACCGAAAATAAGTCCTGAACGTGCTTCTCGGTATAGAAATTTGAAGATAATTTGCGTTTTCGTAGCGCCCATTGAAATTGCGGCTTCGATAATCCCTTTAGGTACATCTAATAAAGATTGTTCAACCAGTCGTGCATAATAAGCAAATGCAATAATGGACAATGGAACCGTCGCAGCAGTCGTTCCAATTGCTGTCCCAACAACTAACCGTGTAAAAGGGATTAAAAAGACGACAAGCAGTAAAAATGGAAATGAACGTACAATATTGACAAAGGTATCTAAAATTGAAAATAGCAATTTATGCTCATATAAATTTCCTTTTCTACTTAAATACAAGTACGTTCCGAGCGGCAAACCGATGAGTATGGCCGCAAGAATTGAAATGCCGACCATAATAAACGTTTGCCAAATCGCAAGCCAAATTTCTGGTTGATAAGCGATGATTTTCTCCATTATTTATTCACCACCGCTAATTTTCTTAAATCTTCTATGTATTGGTCCTCTTTTTGTATAATGCCTACGGGTTGAATGGCGAAACTATCAATGAGTTGTCCATTTTTCATAATGGAGACCCGTTCACAAATGCTTTTGATGACATCCATTTCATGCGTTACGATAACAATCGTGACACCTAATGTTTGCTTAATATGGTGTAGTACTTGAAGTACTTCTAGCGTCGTTTCCGGATCGAGTGATGAAGTTGGTTCGTCACATAAGAGAACAGAAGGGTGATTCGCTAATGCACGCGCAATCGCAACTCTTTGTTTTTGGCCACCGCTTAATTCAGCAGGATAAGCATCGTGTTTATCTGCAATGCCTACAAATTGCAGACATTCCTTTACACGTTTCTTTCTTTCGCTCTTTTTGAAGCCAACCAGTTCAAGTGGCATTTCTACATTTTCAGCAACTGTACGATTGAGGACTAATTGAAATTGTTGGAAAATCATTCCGATACGCTGTCTCGCTTTACGTAAATCACGTTCTGTGAGTGAAGTTAAGTTTTGGGAACCAACACGTACAGTCCCTTTATCGGGTCTTTCCAAAAGATTCATCATTCGAATTAACGTAGATTTTCCAGCACCACTCGTTCCAACAATGCCATGAATTTCTCCTTTATGAATTGTTAACGATAAAGGCCGGACAGCCTTAATGTCCCCGAATGATTTCTCAATATCTATAAGCTCAATCATCTTCAAAGTCTCCTTTCCACCAAATACTATACCACGAAAAGTATTGAGAGAAAACAATCATGCGTAAATAATGAAAAATCTTGATGAATTGTGTCGAGTTATATAATGTTCATATTTCAAAAGTTTGCAAATGGAAAACTAGAAGACTTTGGCTCTTTTGTAATAAAAGCTTTCAGGATTTCATGCTAATTTGTCATGATAATATCGACAGAGTTCGGATAAATTTGATAATAAGTTGTTTAAAGGGTATAATGAATTAGTCCTTGCTTAATTTGTGGGGATTGCAATCGATTGCAAACTGAGGAAATTTAACCTTCAGTTATCAAATAATGCCACAAAGTAATTACTATATATCTATTAAAATGGAGTAGGTACGTAATGTCCTACAACATTTTTTTATTTACATTCATAAGGAGAAGATTTATGGAAAAGATTGAAATTAAAAATCTGACAAAAATATTTGGTGCCCAACCAAAACAAGCGTTAACGCTACTGAATAATGGCGACTCAAAAGATGAGATTTTAGAGAAGACTGGGATGACGGTAGGCGTTAATAAAGCTTCTTTCACAGTAAAGTCCGGTGAAGTTTTTGTGATTATGGGATTATCCGGAAGTGGAAAATCAACATTAATTCGACTTGTGAATCGTTTAATTGAACCGACAAGTGGTGAAGTGATTATTGACGGTGAAAATTTAACGAGTATGGACGAAAAGTCGCTCATTGAAACAAGAAGAAAAAAACTTGGAATGGTGTTTCAAAATTTTGGCTTGTTGCCGCATCGTTCTGTGTTAAGCAATGTGGCATATGGGTTGGAAATTCAAAATGTTGACAAAAGCGACAGAGAAGCTAGAGCGTTAAAAATAATCGAGGATGTTGGTTTGAAAGGTTACGAAAACAGTTATCCAAGTGAATTAAGTGGCGGGATGCAACAAAGAGTTGGTATCGCGAGGGCGCTTACGAATGATCCGGATATTTTATTAATGGACGAGGCATTTAGTGCGCTGGACCCAATAATTCGCAAAGAAATGCAAGACGAGTTGATGCATTTACAAAGTAAACTTGGGAAAACCATCCTCTTTATTACGCATGATTTAGATGAAGCGTTAAAACTCGGTGACCGAATTGCGATTATGAAAGAGGGAGAAATTGTTCAAATTGGAACATCGGAAGAAATTTTAGAGAATCCAGCAGATGAGTATGTATCCAAGTTTGTACAAGATGTAGATCGCTCGAAAGTATTGAAGGCGTCACATATTATGGAATCTCCTCAAAAAGTTGCGAATCCAAATGATAGTCTTCAAACGGTTGTTCGTAAAATGAAGGAATTAGGACGTTCGAGCATTTTTGTGATGGATGACGAGCAAAACTACAAAGGGCTAGTTACCATTGATGATGCTGTGAAAGCAAGTCAAGAAGACCTATCGCTAAAGAATGTAATCATTGAAGACTCGGTACGAAAAGTACCTTTGAATACAGCGTTAAGTGAACTGATAGATGTTGCGGTCGAAACGAAATATCCAATAGCGGTTGTGGAAGATGGAAAGCTATTAGGGACCATCTCCCGTACAGCAATTCTATCTGGACTTGTCCTTGGAAAGGAAAAAAACAAGGATGAGGTGATTGTAACATGAATTATTTTCATTTTCCGTTAGAAGAATGGACAAATCGTTTTGTTGATGACTGGCTGCTTCCGAATTTGAGCGGCTTTTTTGATAAAATTAGTACTGTATTAAGTTCACTAGTTGATGGTGTCACGTATCTATTAACAGCAATTCCAGCAGAAGTTATTGTCTTAATTTTTCTATTGATAGCCTGGAAGATTGCGGGCAAAGGAATGGCTTTATTTACATTAATCGGCACCTTATTTATCGGGTCGGTTGATCTTTGGGTCGAAGCGATGCAAACGTTTTCGATTGTTATTGTATCGACTGTTATTTCGATTGTTATAGGAATTCCAGTGGGGATTTTTACTGCGGTAAATCGGACGGCAGATCGTATCGTTCGTCCAATTTTAGATTTTATGCAAACATTACCTAGTTTTGTGTACTTAATTCCTGCAATATTATTATTCGGATTAGGGAACGTACCGGCAGTCATTGCGACATTTATCTTTGCGGCACCTCCCGCAGTTCGTATGACTGCGTTAGGCATTAGACAAGTTCCGAACGATGTTATTGAAGCATCGAGAGCATTCGGAACAACATCAAGGCAATTGTTGTTTAAAGTTCAAGTTCCTTTAGCAATGCCAACGATTATGGCAGGCGTTAACCAATCAATCATGTTAGCCTTATCCATGGCAGTTGTGGCATCTATGATTGGTGCTCCAGGACTTGGAACAACAGTCTTAACAGGGATTTCAACGGTAAACGTTGGCCTTGGATTGACGGGTGGATTAGCAATTGTTGTCCTCGCTATTTTACTAGATAGAATTACCCAGAAACTTGGGCAAAAATAAATTTTATAGGAGAGATGACTGTGAAAAGGTTTTTAGTCGGAATGATGGCAGTATTTGTTTTAGTATTTTTAGCCGCTTGTTCATCTGGCGGAACGAAAGACGAAGGGAACGGAGATACGGCGACTGCTAAGAAAGATCAAACCATTAAATTTGGTGTAACGCCGTGGACGAGTACTGTTCCACCTACAAAAATTGCTAAACTGATACTAGAAGATATGGGTTATAAAGTTGAGGAAACAAATGCTGACGTAAGCAGTATTTATATCGGTTTATCACGTGGTGACTTAAACGTTTATATGGATTCCTGGTTCCCGACTCACCAAATCCATTTGGACAAGTACGAAGGAAAAGTTGAAGATACGGCGATTAGTTATTCTGACGCTCGTTCGGGCTTAATTGTCCCAACTTATATGGAAGACATTAATAAAATTGAAGATTTAAAAGGCAAAGAAGATTTATTTGACCATAAAATTTATGGTGTTGAGCCAGGCGGTAATGCTGCTAAAATCATTGATGAGCTAATTGAAGGCTATGACTTAGATATGGAACAAGTGAACTCATCTGAAGGCGGTATGCTTGCACAAGCAATTCGTTTAATTGAACAGGAAAAACCTGTTGTATTTTATGGCTGGCGTCCACATACAATGTTTAACAAGCTTGATATTAAAGTAATTGATGATTCTAAAGGGTACTTCAGTAACCCGGAAATTCATGTCATGACGAACGCAGGTCTTAAAGAAGAAGCGCCGGAAGCTTATGAGTTCCTAAGCAACTGGAGTATTTCTATTGACGATGTAGAAGAAATGATTGTTGCAATTGAAGAGGGCGGAGACCCGGAAGAAGTTGCACGTGAGTGGATTGATAATAATCAAGATAAAGTAAATGAAATGATTGGTAAATAAAAGGAGTAAAACCCGGCATTCATGCCGGGTTTTTTTCTTGCATATAATAGGGGATTCATTAAGAAAAAAGATGAACAGCTTCATGGTACGGATTATAGAAAGTATTGAACAAAGGAAAGATTGTGGAACAAAACGTTTCACAGTCTTTTTCTTTTATAAATGAAAAGAAGATGAAACTTCTTATAAATAAACTCTTGAAATCAGAACGTACATTCTATATAATGAGAACACGGGAGGGGAACAGGTGTGCGAACTAAGTTGGTACAGTCAATGCAAAATGCGTCAATGCTCGAAATGATTTATCTGGCTAAAGATGGTGTCATTAGTAAAAGGAAGATTCATATTCTTCACGTAAACGAAGATACTTTTCAAGCGTATTGTCATTTACGAAAATGTAGACGAACTTTTAAAGTTGACAATGTGCTGGCACTTGCTCCGATTTTTCGATACGAAAGCCTGGTGATCTAGTGGAGAATATTCGGGATCGCGGTACAAAAAAGTGGACGGCACTGATGTTACCTGAGCATGTCAAATTATTAAAAGAATGGCTAGCCGAGGATGATTATGTTGAAAAACCGGTGTTTGAAGAGTGGGAACTCGAGTTGCTCCAAGACGAAATTCAACTGGCGAAAGCTTCCGAAAGCATTGTGAAAATTCAAACTTGGAAGGGGGGTGTCGTCACTTCTTACCAAGGAAAAATTAAGGGAATTAATGTTGAATCAAGGCAAATCATTTTGCAAGATCCATTTGGTATCGAACGATTAAAAGTAGAGGACATTATAAAAATCCAATCGATTATCTAATCTCATTAATCTTACAATTACGTTCTATAAAATAGACCGTTCTGAAACCGACGTACACGTTAGATATTCACCAATTCAACAAAATCCCCAAAATTGTCAACATAATTCGACTGTTTTACTCTAATAAAACAGTCGAATTGTTACGTCTTTATGTTATTTGGCACATTTCTTTGTCTTACTCGTAAAGAACTAGTAAAATAAAGTTAAGTATGCCATAATAGTTTATTGAAGAGTAGGCATTTTTTGAGGAGAGAATGATATATGACTAAAAATGCGATAGTTTCTCAAGAAAAGGTTGAACATACTTCTTTTTCTAGTGAGAGGAAGCTATCTAGCCTATTTATGGACTTGAAATCATTATTAAAAGGGATTGTATTAATCGCGAATGTATTGCCTGTTATTACAGGCTTTTGGCTAGCTATTTATTTTACAAACGCATCTTTTTCAGATCAAAGGGGTTTGTTTTTATTAACAATGATAGGAAGTACGTTTGTGATGGCGGGTGCGCTAGTTTTAAACAACTGGTATGAAGTAGATTTGGACCGTGAAATGGAACGGACGAAAAATCGCCCGACAGTTACCGGAAACTTTTCATTGAAAACCGTGTTAACAATGGGGATTATTTTTTCAATCATTGGGTTCGTTGTTTTATATTTCACGACAATGGAAGCGGTTATCTATGCGTTTATAGGTTGGTTTACATATGTGATCATGTATACGATGTGGATGAAGAGGAAGTATACGTTAAATACAGTAATGGGTAGTATTTCTGGAGCCGTTACGCCACTGATTGGATGGGCTGCGTTAGCACCGAGTTATCATTATGTACCTATCGTTCTGGCTTTACTTTTATTCATTTGGCAAATGCCTCATACATTCGCGATTGCCATGAGAAGACATGATGAATATAAAGCGGCTGGAGTCGCAATGCTACCGGTTGTACGCGGTTTTGATTTTACGAAGCGCCAAATTATTATTTATGTAACTTGTTTATTGCCATTGCCATTCTTTTTAACCTCGCTTGGGACTATTTTTGTAGTCATTGCAACGATTTTAAATGTTGTCTGGATTTTACTAAGTGTCGGTGGATTTTTCACAAATAGCGATGCGAAATGGGCAAGGGCATTGTTTCTCTATTCAGTAAACTATTTAGCGATTTTATTTATTTTAATGATTGTTGTGACATTACCTATTTTTTCATAAATTACTAGAAAAACGTTTCTTTCTTTTCAAAGGGACGTTTTTCTAATTGAATATGGAATCATAAACTTGTTTAGCCCCTAAAATCATAGAAAATAGGAAACAAAAAAGCAGCTGAAAATAGCTGCTTTTTCTAATTGAATTATTCTAATCCACCTGCTGCTTCAACTTCGCTCCATGGAATTTGAAGGGCTTCCGCAACGCCTTGGCCGTATGCCGGGTCTGCTTGATAGCAGTGGACAATATGGCGAAGTTTAATATGCTTATCAGCGGGTGCAATATCAGCTGCTGTATTTAAAAATAATGCTTCTTTTTGCTCGTCATTCATTAAATTGAATAACTTACCTGGTTGCTCAAAATAGTTGTCATCATCTTCAGCAAAATCCCAACGATCTGCGGCACCGTAAATATCTAGTGGTGGCTCTTTGTATTCAGGTTGTGCATCCCATTCACCGTATGTGTTTGGCTCGTAATGAAGTGTGCTTCCTAAGTTTCCATCGACTCTCATCGCACCGTCACGGTGGAAACTATGAACTGGACAACGCGGTTGGTTAACTGGAATCTGATGGTGGTTTACACCTAGACGGTAACGCTGTGCATCGCCATATGAAAATAAGCGGCCTTGTAGCATTTTATCTGGTGAGAAGCTAATACCAGGAACAACGTTTGCAGGTGTGAACGCTGCTTGTTCAACTTCCGCAAAGTAGTTATCAGGATTTCTGTTCAGTTGGAATTCACCAACTTCTATGAGTGGGAAATCTTTTTTATACCAAACTTTTGTTAAATCAAATGGGTTGTAAGGCATGTTTAAAGCTTCTTCTTCTGTCATCACTTGAATATATAATTTCCATTTCGGGAAATCACCTTCTTCAATTGATTCATAAAGATCGCGCTGATGGCTCTCGCGGTCTACGCCTACTATTTCAGCTGCTTCTTTATTTGTTAAATTTTCAATCCCTTGTTGTGAACGGAAGTGGAATTTCACCCATACGCGCTCATTGTCTGCGTTAATCATGCTGAATGTATGGCTTCCGAAACCATGCATCGTTCTATATGATTTTGGAATCCCTCGTTCACTCATGACGATTGTTATTTGATGAAGTGCTTCAGGAAGTGAAGTCCAGAAATCCCAGTTATTGTTTGCACTTCTCATATTCGTACGTGGGCACCGTTTTACTGCGTGGTTTAAGTCAGGGAAGTGAAGCGGGTCTCTGAAAAAGAATACCGGTGTATTATTTCCAACAACGTCCCAGTTACCTTCCTCTGTGTAAAATCTTACGGAAAATCCTCGAATATCGCGCTCTGCATCAGCAGCACCACGTTCACCGGCAACAGTTGAAAAACGGACAAACATATCTGTCTTTTTTCCTATTTCAGAGAAAAGTTTTGCACGTGTATATTTTGTGATGTCATTTGTTACTGTAAATGTTCCGTATGCACCAGATCCTTTTGCGTGCATACGACGCTCTGGAATGACTTCACGGTCAAAGTGAGCCATTTTTTCTAAAAACCATACGTCTTGGAGAAGCATTGGCCCTCTTGGACCAGCTGTCATTGAATTATGGTTGTCAACAACCGGTGCACCTGCCGCTGTAGTAAATCTTTTTTTGTTGTTTTTATTCGCCATTAATAATCACTCCTAGATAATAATCTTGATTACATTGTAATAATAACAAATAAGGGTGTGTGATTCTAGTAAAATGCTTTACTAAAAAAACGAGTTAATAATTGAAATAGGCACAGAGTTATGAGACTAGAATAGAAAATGCCAACTAGAGTATAGTACGATTGCAATACCACCCTGCATAGTAATGTTAATTATTGAATTTGCAGAATTAAATTAAGTATTACATACAGTTGTGAAGAATCTATGATGTGAGGAAAATACTGTAAAAAGCTGTGTGATAAATATTATGAGAGGCTAGGAAGTAATTGATAATAAGAATATTATAATTGAGAAAACCATCTCCTTAATGAAGGTGATTATATTCTTGAATATTCCGATTAATTTAATTGTAAAGGATAAGAACCATTTAGTCGAGTGGCGGTTGAATTCGAAACTTAAATTGTCGGTCATCTACAAATTTTCCTTCATAAAAAGTTCTTTCTATAAAAATAACATCATCGTGCTTTGTAACAAGCAATACAGTCGAACATCTTGTACCATAGTCAGCTGTGTTTATAAAAAGGGAAGATAGCTGTCGTTCCAACTCTAACCCAATGCCCGTATGAGGCAAATTGACATCTTCCGCTACGTCATCGTTTGCTAATAGATTGAAAAGGACTTCGGGTTGGAGCGTTTCATGTGTAGTAACATAATGGTGTAGCAAATTTTTTCCATTGACTACTTTAGGCCACGGTGTATTTAGAAAATGATTACTAAGTCCGTGGGTGCCTGGACGAACTTCATACGAACTGTTTTCTATATTATTATAATAAATGAGCTGGTTGGGATTACCAATAAGTAAATTAAAGCCGCTGTATAAGTTGTTATTTTTATTTATCCCTTCTATATAGTCCTTAGGTGAAGTATGGCCAGTTAGGTAACCGCTTACAATTTTACCGCGCGAGTTTTCTTTGCGTTGCATATGGACAGGACTACGATAATTTGTTAATGCGGCAAATCGCCCCTGTTTTGTTATCCCAAGCCATGTCCCTTGTTTTTCTAAATCTCGACCGGCTAGTAGTTGTGGATAATCTTCCCAAAAGTGAGCCATTGCTGTTGGACGTTCGTAAAATTCATCACGATTCGCTGCGACAATCAGTTTGTAATTCGGATGATTATGATAATGGAAATTAATTAAACACATCTTTTATGCCCCCTTACTACATAGTATACACTGAAAGAATGGTAGAAACAAAACGAAGAATTCAAACTTGTCTGGACGTTGATAAGGGGGTTCAACTATACTTTATGAATATAGGTTATCTCTTAATAGAAAGAACAGGTGATGGGAATGTTTGCGAAGAATCCTAATAAATTCAAAGTGGCGCAATCAGCTGTATTGGATGCTGATGCTATAAAATTATGCCAAATGATTAAAAATAAGCAAATCACATCGGTGGAAGCTACGAAAACTTATATTGAACATATCGAAAAAATGAATCCAACCATTAATAGTGTCGTAGAAAATCGATTTAATGAGGCATTGGAAGAAGCACAAAAAGCTGATTATCAACTTGCTAAAGGAGAAGCAACTGGTCAATTATTTGGTGTGCCGATAAGCATGAAAGAATCGTTTGACGTGAAAGGGATGCAAACGACTGGAGCACTTATACACCGAAAAGGGATGGTTCAAAAAAGAGACGCTGACGTCGTTCGTAAATTAAAGGAAGAGGGAGCAATTATACTTGGTAAAACGAATACCCCAGAGCTTTGCTTTTGCCAAGAAACGGATAATAAATTATTTGGAAGGACAAATAATCCGAGAGATTTAACAAGAACTGCTGGAGGTTCTAGTGGGGGAGAGGCGGCCACGATTGCCATAGGCGCGGCGGCAGCTGGATTAGGGTCAGATATCGGGGGTTCCATTCGAATTCCAAGTCATTTTAATGGAATTATTGGCTTTAAGTCTGGTAGAGGACAAATATCGTCGGAGGGGAGTTTCCCTTGTGAGGAGCATCCATTACAAAGCCGGATGCTCGGAATTGGACCGATGACAAAATCTGTACGGGATGTTGAATTAATCTATAATATTATCGCAAAACAAAAAACTGTGAAGAAAGAATTAGCTAATTTTACGGTCAGTGTTTTACCATCGACAGAATATCCATTATCAGTTGAGACTTCGGTACTTATTGGTTCAGTTTATGAAAAGTTAAGGGAAAACCTTTTGGTAGAGCGTGTATCACCTCCATATTTACATGAAAGCGCAGAACTGTGGCAAGAAATTATGTCCATCAATGGAGGGGAAATGGCCTACTCAGAAGCTTTCGCTAATAAAAAAACAAAACCTGTCGGGCAGTATGTAAAAGAAATTGTCAGTGGGACGGCGAAGAATCATCGTTATTTACTATGGGCACTTATCGGGGCTGCACTATTTAAGCCAACAAACAGTCGAATAAAAGAGATTGAAAAGATAGTGGAAGAAGGGGACGCGATATTGGATGATTATTTAGATAAACGAATTTTACTTTTCCCTGTTTATCATACGGCAGCACCGAAACATGGGGTAGTTTATAAAGAAATTTTTTCAATCCGTAAAACGTTTGAGAAATATATACCGTATGTGGCCTATGCGAATGTTTGGGGACTTCCGTCATTAACAGTTCCACTTGGAAAAGATCAATATGGAATGCCGATTGCTTTACAGTGCATAAGTAGAATTGGCAATGAAGATGCCCTGTTTCAGCTTGGTTATTTACTAGAAAAAGCCTTTTCAGCATATGAGCGTGTCCTATTTTAAAAAGACCGAGTGAATGGACTCGGTCTCATTTGGATTTACCAAAAACAGCAGAAACGCGCTTTTCTTCCCCAACTTTCATTCGCTTGAAATTTTCCATATGTTTGTAAAGCGCGATGATGAGTAGAATGACAGAAATAACCACCGACCATAAGCTAGGAAACTTCCAAATGGCAATCGCAATGAGCGAAAAGTAAAGTGTGAACACACCGATAACGATAAAATCGGTTACCAAAGTAGCGATGATAAATATGGCGAGTGCAATCAACCCGAATTCCCAATGAAGCGCCAGCAGAACACCAATAATCGTGGCAGTCCCTTTGCCGCCATTAAATTTCATGTAGAATGGAAAAACATGTCCTAAAATAACTGCCGCTCCTGCACTAAATAGAAAAATGGCAAGAAATTCCGGAGAAATTGTTATCCAGTTTAATGTATGACGCAACAGGATAATTGCTAATGCACCTTTTCCGATATCAACGGCCGCGACAAGCGCCCCATATTTTTTGCCTAACACAATCGTGGCATTAGACGCACCCGCATTTTTAACGCCTGTATCCTTTAAATTCACCCCAGAAAGCTTCTGAGCAACGATAGAGCCGTGTAAACAACCGATTAAATAACTGACTATAAGTATAGTAAGCAGCCAAAAAAACATACCTATTCCTCGTTTCAACTGTAATAGAATCTTACCGTTATTCTAGCAGAAAACCCTAGCCGAAAGCTGAAAAATTTAGTGTGATTAGACATTTACTAAAAGTTTATGCGAAATATATTTTAATGGTGAGTCACCAAAAGACAAAATACATAATTTGTAATCGAAATGTTTATTAAAGTTGAAGAATGTGGTATATGATAGAGAGGAGGAGGGATGATTGAATGCCGTTTATTTCAATTGCGACGTTTATCGTGACAATCGGTTTTGCACTTGTCTGTATTTATATTGCCATATTACTTCTTCGCGTTGCAGGGCTTCTAAAGTCAGTTGGACAAACAATAGATGAAGTGGAACGCCAATTAGATTGTACAGTTTTGGAAGCCGAACAGCTTATTTTAGGCATTGAACGCACAGCTACTGACGTAGAAGAAAAGTTACAAGCTACAACAGGTGTTTTTACTTCAGTGCAAGATGTAGGAATAGCTACTTCAATAATGAGTGAAGAGCTGAAAAGCCGAACGAAAAATTATAAACAAGACAAAGAACTACTAGGAACGAAACCTTTTATACGATCTATCCAATGGGGAGAATATGCATCGATATTATTTAAAGCTTGGCATCGTGGAAAAAAGGTTGGGCTTGAGACAAAGCCACAGAAATGAAAAGAGGGATTACTATGGATTTAACAGGAATTGGCGTATTGTTAATCGGTATCGCTATTTTAATACTAGCCATTTTCTTTGCACGTATTTTAAACAATATCGCTTCAATCTTAGGTGGTGTTGATAAGACTGTTGAACAACTGCCAAAACAATTGGACAATATGTTTGATGAAACAGGGAAATTATTAAGCAATAGTAATAATACACTATCAGATGTTAACGAAAAGCTAGGCACATTAACGCCGCTATTTCATGTCGTTGGTGACGTAGGTGAATCGACACGCCGTTTATCTTCTACGTTGGTCGATGTATCAAAGTCATCGAAAAGTAAATTAGATAAGGGCGATCCAAACGAACAAAAGAAAAAACTAGGTGGTCTATACGGTTCTACAGCACTTGGTTTGTATTTATTCCGTAAGCGTAAAGAAACGAAACAAAACGATGGTTGGAAAAGGTACGAATCATAAAAGAATTTCCTATGAGACGGTGAAAAGGTAAGGAGTAAATCTGTTTAAAGAGGACGGGCCCGTACCGATAAAAACTTTCTGCATAATAAAAAGAAGGGTGGAAATTTTGAAATTCCATCCTTCTTTTTTATGGCTAACTATAGGTAGCTTCAACGTTTTAATTGTTTGCTAACTTTTTTCAGCTCACCACTTTTTTGTGATAGGTAAAAAACAAACGAGAGAACACTGTAAAGTCCTTCATATTTTTTTCGATTTGAAACGGTTTGTGCTTCGGTCGCGTTTTCTTTCAATTCCGCTGTCTTATTCAACCATTGTAAAGAAACTTGTCGGGAAGCTTCACCGGCATCTCCAATGACTTGAAAAAGTGGGTGCACCGTATTCATTTGACGATTCACATTTTCTAATGTTTTGTTTACTTGTTGAAATATATCATGCGCTTGAGCGGCCCCGTCGTCTAACGTTTTTGGAAGACGGTCAGTGGTTTGTCGTGCGCTATCTAATAATGTCGCTAATTTCAAAAGGGGTTTTATGAGTACAAGTACAAGTATAAGTAGGGCGATACCAATAATAAGAACACCAATTCCGAGCCAGTCCATATGTACACCTCCATGTGTAAGTCAACAGATAAAGATTTTTATAAGCTGCTATAACACTTGATTCTTCGGTTACTTAAATCATCATCAAAATTTATTCGTGATACTCTAGCTTCTTTGGGGATTCAGGTATTTTTTTGTCTGACTTTACGCTTGCTGATTGTCTTTTTGCGTATTCTTTTTTAAATCCGTAATAGATTCGAGCAATGGTCTCGGTCACAACACTTGCTTGTTCCATTATTTTCCGTTCTTTTTCAGGTGGATTTGCAACTTTTTGTGCAATATCCTGGAATGAAACATCTAAGTGACGAGTTGTCTGTTCTAAATCTTTAGCGCTTTTGGATAGTTGCTCGAATGCTTGTAGTTTTTGCTCAGCATCTTCAGCAATATGATTTGTTTTTTCGAGTAATCCGTTTGCTTTTTCCGTAATGTTGGTTACTTTCGTTTCCACTCTACTTACTGTTTGTTTGACATCATCCATTGTTTTTTTAGCGCTCTTATAAGTAATGATGACAAAGATTGCAATAATGACTAACGCTAGCGCAGCAATTGCAGCACTTGCATAGAGTAAAAAGTTCATTTAGCGCTCACCTCCATTTTACTTCTCTTTATTTTGTACCACATTTACACATATTTCAAACTAAGTGAAAAAATGTTGTTCAGCGCAAATTCTTTTTCCTCAGGAGAAAGCTCAGTTTTTTCTGTTACGCCATTTATTACTTTAGTCAATGTGTGATCTTGAAGGGTAATCCGACCTGTTTCAGTAGCTAACGCAACAATATCAGTATGGGTAAATGTTGAGTCTTTTGAAACTTGGTTAAAAACGCAGCCTTCATGAAAATCAACCAACTCTTTTGTATCGCTGCTAAATCGATACAACGTTCGACGCACGCCGTCTATTTCACGAATCAAATCATACGTACGTTCAGTTTGTTGGGCTATCCTGTAAGTTTCGCCAATATCGGTTTTCATTATACCGTTTAATGGAACAGGTCTTCTAGGTGTTGCAGCACCGAATCCGACGTCGACTAGATATGGTTCATCCAAATAGACTAGGATTGTCGCGTGGGTGTCTGCCTTTGCCCATTCACCATTTGGTCTTAGCACTGTAGCACTTATTAAATGAGCAGTATACCCAAGATCTGTTAATAAAGAATGAAAGAGCCCATTTAATTCATAGCAATAGCCGCCGCGATTCATTTCAACAACTTTCTTATAAATCGTTTCTAAGTTTAAATAGATAGGCACTTTCCGGATGACATCTAAATTTTCGAACGGCACTTGCTGCAGATGCATTTTTTGTAGTTTAGCCAAACTGGTAAGGGATGGTTTCTCAAGCGGTGCGTTAATCCTTTTCAAGTATTGCTTCGTATTCATTTTTATCACCCCTTATAATCATACCTTAATTGGTAGAAAGAAGAAACGAACTTATTTTGAAATGCATTTTTATATTATAAGTGCTTCATTAGCATCCATAGGGAACTTTTATTATTGATTAGTTGATGTAAATAAAAAAGAGTACATATTCGCTTACGTGTTTATGCGTAAGCAATATGTACTCTTTAAAATATGAGTTAATGAACACCTTTCATAAAGCGAGAAATAATGGGTGATACGGCGAACAAAACAATACTTAAAACTATCGCAGCCCCGCCAATTATTCCAAAATAAAGCATTTCCGTCTCTACAGAATACAATTTAACAATCTGGGCATTCAATGCTTGCGCTGCGGCGTTAGATAAAAACCATAAACTCATCGTTTGCGCAGAAAATGCTTCGGGTGCAAGTTTTGTTGTTGCAGATAAGCCAACAGGTGACAGACATAATTCACCTAATACTAAGATGAATATGCTTAGAACGAGCCATAGTGGATTTACAAGTGCATTTGTACCGCCGAAATATCCCGGCACTAAAATGACAATAAACGATAAACCTGCAAACAATAAACCAAGCGAGAATTTACGTGGAATCGATGGTTGACGGTTGCCAAGCTTCACCCAAAGCCACGCAAAGACGGGCGCTAACATAATAATAAATAATGGGTTAAATGATTGGAAAAAAGCAGGCGAGATTCGAATCCCAAAAATGTTAAGATTCGTTCTTGTATCTGCGTAAAGCGCTAAAATCGTTGATCCTTGTTCTGCAATTGCCCAGAACATTACGGCTGCTAAAAATAGCGGTATGTAGGCAATAATTCGTGAACGTTCTTCGTCCTTTGTGTCAGGACTTCTATACATCACGATAAAATAAGCTGTTGGAATTAAGAACCCTAGAATTCCGACAATTAAAATAAATGATTCGAAAGTTAACCATCCAAGTGGAATTAGCACACTCACTAAAACGATAAGTAGTAATGTTCCGATTCCAAGGCGAGTATAAACTTTTTTCTTTTCTTCTGGCTTCAATGGATTTGCAGGTTGTACGCCCGCTAACCCAAGATTCTTTTTCTTTGTTACGACAAATAATACAAGTCCTAAAAACATACCAACCGCTGCAATCCCAAATCCAAGATGGAAGTTATGTTTCATTCCAACTTCTCCAACGATTAGGGGAGCTAAGAAACCACCCATATTAATCCCCATGTAAAAGATGCTGAAACCTGAATCTCGACGGTTATCTTTTTCGGCATAAATATCGCCAACTAAGCTAGAAACGTTAGGTTTTAATAAACCAGTACCAAGGACGATTAATATCATTGAAACAAAGAACAGCGTAAGACTGCCGGGAATTGCTAAAGCAATATGTCCAAGCATAATCAGTATACCGCCATAGAATACAGCTTTAGAAGTACCAAAAATGCGGTCCGCTAGCCAACCGCCAATGATACCAGACATATAAACGAGTGACCCGTAAATAGACATAATAGAAAGCGCTAATGGTTGACTAAGACCTAGTCCGCCTTTAGTGACTTCGTAATACATATAAAAGACAAGGATTGCACGCATTCCGTAATAGGAGAAACGTTCCCAGAATTCCGTAAAGAATAATGTGAACAATCCTTTAGGATGTCCGAAGAAACCTTTTTGTGGAACACTGTCCACGATTTCTTGCTTTGTTAATTTTGACACTTTTAATACCCTCCTTATGATTGTTTTATAATACAACTAAACCTTTTTAATTGTCAAAAATAACTTTTGTATATTAAAGATGTTGTACTATGAAGATTCTTGTTCATATTTAGTTAATAATAATTTTTGCAATATATTAATAATGTCGGATGAATTCTCGTTTGATCAGGAGAATGATTTCAGATTATATGTCAATTATTATCATTATTGATGAGAAAGGGTAACTTATCTTGAAGAAATAGAAGAAAATGAATTACAGTGATTTTATTCACATGACGACAAGTTAGCTTGTCCAGGGATTTCGCTAGTTAAGTGAGCAAATGAAAAAAAGGAATTGGCGTGCACTGCACAAGAAAAATATCGTGAACATCAAAATGGAGGAAGGGGAGGGGGATATCTCTATATAAAAATTGTCAGCCCTCTTACCATAGACCAGTAAGAAAGCCGACCTTTTTAGTCTCGTTTCATTTTAATAATTCTTCCTGTTTGCGCATCGATTTCAACTTCATATTTAATCCCTTGTCTATTAATGATGTCGACCTCATAGATAAGCATTCCGTTTTTAGTGTCCAATTCAATTTTTACGACTTCACCAGGAATTTGTTCAAGTGCAATGGCCATTGCATCTTCAATTGAAATGCGACTATATCGGCTATACTCATTCGGTTGCCTTTGTGCTTGCCAATGTGGATTATACCCATGCCAATGATTTGTCAAAAATATCTTCTCCTTTGTCATTATGCGTACTCTTTTTTATCTTATTCAACGAATAAAAGATTGTTCATTTTTTATACATATAATAAGAAAGGGAAACTAAGTAATGAAAAGCAGGCTAAAAATGTTCGCTAATTTGATTGGGAATAGTGCATGTTAATTGAGAATACAAATTCTTTCCATTACAATGAAGTAGAACGTATCGTTGTAGTGTTTAGTATTAAAACTTGCTATCATATCTAAAATTGTCAGCGAAAATAAAATTCAAAAGTGTTATTGTTGACAATTAGCGAATTGTATATGACAATAAGTTTGTAATTAGAATTATTATAGTTAAACAATAGTAGTTACTTAATAATTATTATTGTTTGTATAGGCGTTCATTCGCTTGCTTAAACTAACTATAGTAAAAATCACTTAGGAGGAATTTATTTATGTCACAAATCGGTAAAACAGTAGAAGAATTTAAAGCTTCAGCTTATAACGCGGGTAACGGAGAATTTATCGACGTTACAGATGAGAACTTCAAAGGAAAGTGGAGCGTTGTTTGCTTCTACCCAGCAGACTTTACGTTCGTTTGCCCAACTGAACTTGAAGACCTTCAAAACCAATACGCAACACTAAAAGAGCTTGATGTAGAAGTTTATTCTGTTTCAACAGATACTCACTTTACACATAAAGCATGGCATGATCATTCAGATGCAATTAGCAAAATCGAATATATCATGATTGGTGACCCATCACAAAGAATCTCACGTAACTTCGACGTACTAGACGAAGAGACAGGCCTTGCACAACGTGGTACATTCATTATCGACCCAGATGGTGTTGTACAAGCTGCAGAAATTAACGCTGATGGAATCGGCCGTGACGCAAGCACACTTGTAGGTAAAATCAAAGCCGCACAATACGTGCGTAACAATCCAGGTGAGGTTTGCCCAGCTAAATGGGAAGAAGGCGCAGAAACACTTAAGCCTAGCCTAGACCTAGTAGGAAAAATCTAAATTGAAAAGTGGGGGATACCCCACTTTTTTTATAGCCTTCGATGAATGTCCCAAATTTTGAAAGGGTATAATAGCGACTATTGTGAGATTTGAAGAGTCTTAAATTCATTTCAAAATTTGGTGCATTGTTCATTTGCGACGCAAGCAAAAAGATTGTCGCAAACAATCGAAATATGTTTAATGAAGATTATGTTAAGGAGTTTGATGAACTTGTTAGATAAAGATATTAAAGCGCAATTGGCCCAATACCTTGAAATGATGGAAGGCGACGTACTCTTAAAGCTAAGCGCTGGAACAGATAAGGTTTCGAATGAAATGATTGCATTAGTGGATGAATTGGCTTCTATGTCCTCTCATATTAAAGTGGAAAAAGCAGAATTAGAAAGAACACCAAGCTTTAGCGTCAATCGTGTAGGTGAAGAAACTGGTGTTACATTTGCTGGTATTCCACTAGGCCATGAATTTACATCATTAGTTCTTGCTTTATTACAAGTAAGTGGTCGTGCACCAAGAGTCGATGAAAAAGTCATTGAGCAAGTGAAAAATCTTGAAGGTGAATACCATTTTGAATCATATATTAGCTTGAGCTGTCAAAACTGTCCGGAAGTTGTCCAAGCGTTAAACGTAATGAGCGTGTTAAATCCGAATATCACGCATACGATGATTGATGGTGCGGTGTTTAAAGAAGAAGTAGAAAGCAAAAATGTGATGGCCGTTCCAACGGTATTCTTAAATGGTGAGTCATTCTCAAGCGGGCGCCAGTCAATCGAAGAAATTCTCGCCAAATTGGGCAGTGGACCCGACGCATCCGAGTTTGAAAATAAAGAACCATTCGACGTTCTCGTTGTTGGGGGCGGTCCTGCGGGTGCGAGTGCCGCAATTTATGCAGCGCGTAAAGGCGTTCGTACAGGCATTGTAGCAGATCGTTTTGGTGGCCAAATTTTAGATACTGCAACGATTGAGAATTTTATTAGTGTAAATCGTACGGAAGGTCCAAAGCTTGCAGCGAGCCTTGAAGAACATGTTAAAGATTATAAGATTGATGTGATGAATTTACAAACAGCGACCGGATTAGAGAAGAAAGATATGTTTGAAATCGAACTCGAAAACGGTGCAGTGCTAAAGAGTAAATCTGTTATCCTCTCAACGGGTGCAAGCTGGCGTAACGTCGGGGTGCCTGGAGAAGCTGAATTTAGAAACAAAGGTGTCGCGTACTGTCCACACTGTGATGGACCGTTATTTGAAGGAAAAGATATTGCTGTCATTGGCGGCGGTAACTCCGGTATCGAAGCGGCTATCGACCTCGCGGGAATTGTTAATCACGTAACTGTACTAGAGTTCGCGTCAGAACTAAAAGCAGATTCTGTTTTACAAGATCGTCTAAACAAACTTCCAAACGTAACTGTAATTAAAAATGCGCAAACGAAAGAAATTACTGGGACGGATAGCGTAAACGGGATTACATACATTGACCGTGATACAAATGAAGAACACCATATCGAATTATCAGGTGTCTTCGTTCAAATCGGTCTTGTGCCAAATACAAACTGGTTAGAGAATGCAGTCGAGCGTAATAAATTTGGTGAAATCATCGTAGACAAATTCGGTGCAACAAATGTACCGGGCGTATTTGGTGCAGGGGACTGTACAGATAGTGCTTATAAACAAATTATTATTTCGATGGGTTCAGGCGCAACGGCAGCTTTAAGTGCGTATGATCATATAGGGAAAACTGAATAATGAACAAAAGTGTAGTCTAGTCATGATGCTAGGCTACACTTTTTTGCGCATGAGGATTAATGAAAGACAAGAAAACACAATCGTCGTGCCAATTAAATAATACACGCTCCATCGGCTTTGGATTAGTACACCGTCCACCCGATAATGAACGCCCATACCTAATTGAAAAGATTCTTTCATGTCAATGGGGGCTTGTGCGAAAGCATCAAGCATAGCAGACTCCATCAAAATTTGGCGGAATAGGGATGCTGAATGTGAAACAGGAAATAATTTCACGATCGTTTGTAAATAATCTGGCAACGTACCTATCGGAATGTAAATACCTGCTAAAAAACCTAGAAGTGTTCCGAGCACTGTACTTGCCGCTGCAAAAGCATTGGATGTTTTAAAAAAAGAGACGATAAAAAGTACGATGGCACTACTTGACAGAACCGATAATAATATAACGCCAATTAAGTAGGGCAAGTGCGACAGTGCGATTTGGGATTCACCTTTTAAATTAAAAAAGACATACGCTACAATTAATGTCGATAAACACATGACAAAACCAACAAATAAAGCGCTTATAATATAGCCACCAACTAGCTTAGCTCTTGAAATTGGCGAAGCATAAAAATCCATATATCGTTTATTTGCTCGATCTTCAACTAAAATACCGAAAGCACCTAACGTCGTAGTCATCGAAGTAATGGCTAAAACACCTGCAAGAAACCACGAATGCAATAATGATTTTTTTGAAGGGAAATCAGGCAGTCCCTTAGATGTCACATCACCTAAAAAAAAGACGTACAACCCAATGAGTATGATAACGGCAAGCATCGAAAAGAAAACAGACGTCTTATCTCTAAAATATAATAAAATATTACGCTTTGTAAATGCTACCACCATCATTCACCTTTTTCCTTAGTTATCTTTAGAAAAACATCGTCTAAGCTAGACTTTTTCACTTCAAATGAAGCAATGTGTTCTTTATATTTTATTAATAAAGGTATAGCACACAATGTATCATTTAATGGAATGATAAAAAGAGTCTTTTCTTCTATAAATTGAGTGCTATTCTGGTCAAGAATCTCTTTAAAATTCACTGAATCAATCGGTGTAATAAAAAGTGAATCTGTCGAATAGTTATTTTTTAATTGTTCGGGTGTACCCTTTACGATAATTTCACTTTGATTCATTACAACGACATAATCGGAATTGGCTGCCTCCTCAATATAATGTGTCGTTAGAAAAACGGTCATTTTCGTTTCTTTTTGAAGTTGTAAAACAGTATTCCATAAACTGCTCCTGCTTTCTGCATCTAGTCCCGTCGTTGGTTCATCCAAAATTAAAATAGAAGGCGTGTGCAGGAGTGCACGTGCAATATCAGTACGTCGACGTTCACCTCCAGATAATTTACCATATGGTCTGTCAAGAAATGATTGTAGCCTAGTTAAAGTTGTCACTCTTTGAATCGCTTCTTTCAATTCCTTTTTTGACATGCTATATAATGCGCCACGAATTTCCAAGTTTTCTTTGACGGTTAACAATGGGTCTAGTAAGCTTTCTTGAAAGACGACCCCAATTTCTTGGCGTATCCGTGCGTCCTCTTTGCCGACCGTAAATCCTTTCACCTTTACCTCGCCTTTATCATGCTTTAACAAGGTTAATAAAATAGAAATTGTCGTTGATTTCCCGGCTCCATTCGTTCCTAAAAATGAAAATAGCGTACCTTCTTCAACGTGAAAGCTAATATTTTTAACAGCTTGCACGTTCCCAAAGGATTTTGTTAAGCCATTTACTTCAATAATTTTTGTCATATTTGCACCTCATTTTAATAATGAAGGTCTGTATTATTTACTCAAGAAGTTCGCTGAGATTTTCATAGACCTCGTGACATCTTATCGTAATTTCAACTGCATTATAAGATTAAGGATATCGATTGCCTTCATCACTTTTGAATGGTTGATTTAGTTAAATTGTACCATTCACATATAATTACGCAATGACACTTGGGATTACTCCTATCCTTTAAAGTAGGGGAGATTGAATTAAGATTTAGAAATTGATTTAATAACCTATCATCTACATGAAATGAGCGAAGTCATTCAAATACGCACTTAATTCGGTTATAATAGATGTACGTATGTTTTAGAAATGGAAGTGAATCAATGAGTCAATTGATCGTTGAAAAATTGTCCCATACCATCGGGGCGAAAACATTATTTAAAGAAATTGATTTTACGATAACAAGCGGAGAGAAAGTAGGGCTAATTGGTATCAATGGTACAGGTAAATCTACCTTACTGTCGATACTAGCGGGACTTGATGATGCAGATTCAATCACGATGGACCACCCGAATGATTACCGCATCGTTTATTTGCCGCAAGAGCCTGAAGTTGACCCTAAACTAACTGTGTTAGAGACGGTGTTTAAAAGCGATGCTCCTTTAATTCAGATGAACTTAGCTTATGAATATGCGGTACAAGCACTAACGGAAGACCCGGCTAATGAAGAAATCCAAAAGCAATTTGAAATCGTTCAAAATGAAATGGATACAAACGGAGGATGGGACTTAAACTCACAAGCGAGAACCATTTTAACGCGTCTTGGGATTACGACATTCGATAAAAAAATGGGTGAGTTATCAGGCGGACAACAAAAAAGAGTAGCACTTGCAAAAGTACTGATTGAACCATCTGATTTATTATTGTTAGATGAACCGACAAACCATTTAGACGTTGAATCTATCACTTGGCTCCAAGATTACTTAATGAACGAACAAGCGGCGGTTATTTTTGTTACGCATGACCGTTACTTTTTGGATGCTGTTTCTACGCATATTTATGAATTGGCGGACCAACAATTATATACCCATACCGGCAACTATGGTGATTTTATTGAATCAAAAGCATTGCGTGAAGAAATGCAAGCAGCGACAGAGAGTAAGTTACAAAATCGTTTCCGTGCCGAATTAAAATGGATAAAGCGCGGCGCACGGGCAAGATCGACGAAACAAAAAGCAAGAATTGGACGATTCGAAGAACTAAAAGAACAAGTGAAAAAAGACAATGTCAATGAAGAAATGGATGCGAACTTGAAGACGACAAGACTTGGCAGAAAAGTGATTGAAGCAACAAATCTCTCTAAGTCATTTGGCGATAAAAAAGTCATCGATAAATTTTCATGTTTACTCCAATCAGGAGACCGTATTGCTATTGTTGGACCAAATGGAGTAGGTAAGACGACATTGCTCAATTTGTTTTCCGGAGAAATTACTCCAGATGCCGGAGAATTGGAAAAAGGGTCAACGGTAAAAATCGCTCATTTTCATCAGCATATTCCCAAAATGGATGACCATAAAAGGATGATAGAATATATTCGTGAAACGTCAAACGATATTGAAGATGCTAGTGGGCAACGCATTTCGGCTTCACAAATGCTGGAGAGATTTTTATTCCCTTCTCGTGTTCACGGCACACTCATTGAAAAATTATCCGGCGGCGAAAGAAAACGATTGTATTTATTGAAGTTGTTAATGGAACAGCCAAATGTTCTTTTATTAGATGAGCCAACAAATGATTTAGACATAGACACATTGTCTATTTTGGAAGATTTTATTGAAACATTTCCAGGCGTCGTGCTAACGATTTCTCATGATCGATTCTTTTTAGACCGAACATCTTCTAAACTTTGGGTGTTAGATGGAACAGGGAAAGTTGACATACAAGATGGGGTTTATACAGATTACTTAGAAACGCTATATCAAGCTGAAGAAACGCCAGAAAAGCAACCGGAAGTTGAACCTAAAAAAGTTGAGAAAACAGTCTCAAAGAAAAGAATGTCCTATATGGAAAGGAAAGAGTGGGACACCATTGAACAAGAAATTGAGACCATTGAAATGAAAATCGAAGAAATTGAAACAGAAATGGAGTCAGCAGGCTCAGATTACGATAAACTAAGAGAACTGACCATTCAATTAGAAGAGAAAACAGCAGAGTATGAAAGATTATTTGAACGTTGGTCTTATTTGCAAGAATTACAGGAAAATATGTAGGAGGAGTTTATACATGAAAATTACATCAATTGAACGAACGCCAAATCCAAACTCAATGAGGATTGTTTTTGATACTGAGCTACCGGCAGGGACTAGTTATAATTATAAAAAAAGTGATGCAGACAATGCAATTGAACCAGCCGCATCTTTGTTAAAAGTTAATGGTGTTGAAGGAATTTATCACGTGATGAACTTTATGGCCGTGGAAAGAAGCGGAGACGTTGACTGGGATGTCATCATTCCTGAAATAGAAAAAGCCATCGACAATCAATAAAATGGGGAGGACTTTCAATTGAAAATCATTACGATTGAACCAACGCCGAGTCCAAACTCGATGAAAATTGTTTTAAATACAGAATTACCAGCTGGCACGAGTCATAATTATAAAAAAAGTGATGCAGAAACTGCGCCACATCCGATGTCTGAGTTGCTCCAAGTAAATGGCATCCGTGGAATTTATCATGTCATGAACTTTATGGCGGTAGAACGAGCTGGAAATGTTCCTTGGGAAGCAATTTTAGCTGACATACAAAACATCATAAATGACGATGAAAAAGTAGAACATTCAGCGACTGAAGAACAAGTGGATGACAAATACGGGGAAGTTTATGTTCATGTCCAAACGTATAAGGATATCCCACTGCAAGTAAAAGTATTTGATAGCGCATCAGAAGCGCGTTTTGGGTTAAGTGACCGTTTTGTAAAAGCAATGGAAGTTGTCCATAGTTCAGAAGTAGAGAACTATATTTTACTTCGAAAGTGGGCGGATTATGGCATTCGCTATGGTGAAAAAGAGGAGATTGGAGAAATCGTTGTCCAAGAAATCGAAGCTGCTTATCCTGATGAACGATTGCAAGAAATTATCAATCAGTCAAATGAAGGAAACGATGAACACGTTGTGCGCGGCCGAAAAGTAACTTTAGACGAATTTCAAGTGGATGAATGGGAAAAGCGTTTCCAATTACTTGATCAAATGCCTGACCCTGACATGTCAGATGCACCGCTCTTGGATGCAGCTCTAAATGATGAGAAAATGTCTATTCGTAGACTAGCAACTGTTTATCTCGGTATGATTGAAGATAAAGCAGTTGTTCCGTATATCGAAAAGGCTTTAAAAGATAAAAGTTGGGCGGTAAGACGAACAGCAGGAGATTGCATGAGTGACCTTGGTTTTGAAGAGTTTGAGGAAGCAGCAATTGAGCTACTTCAAGATCGCAATAAACTCGTACGTTGGCGTGCAGCGATGTTTTTATTTGAAACAGGTACTGAGAACGCATTACCTGCATTAAAAGATGCTGAAAATGATCCAGAATTCGAAGTTAAACTTCAAATTCGCATGGCCATTGCGAGAATTTCTGAAGGAGAAGAAGCACAAGGTTCTATCTGGAGACAGATGACTGAACTGCGTACGGGTGCAAAAGAATAATTACGCGTTGTGTATGAAGATGAAACTGCGATTCGCTTACAAATGTGAGTGAATCGCAGTTTATTTATACCAGTATATCTTGACGGCCAAGAGCAATATAATCGCTGCAAATAAAGTTTGGTATCAGCTTATGAAACTAAACATTGTTTAAAACGTCTCTATAAGTCATAGAATAATTCATTATCTATTTTGAGAGGAAGTTACACAATTTGAGGTTTATTAAATTTTTATTTAAAACGGTCATCATTATGGCTGTGTTAGGCGTAGGGGTTTACTTTATTGGTACGCATTTCTTATCGGCGAAAGTTGCAGACGTCGTTACGGAAGAACTTGAAAAAAGCGGCCAACTAGACGAGGCGAGACGTTTTGTTGACCAAACACCTGAATTGAAGCAAATGCTTGAAAGTAGTGCTAACGTTGACACAAGCACACTACCTTTTACTACAAAAGGAGAGGCTGTTCAAACAGTTGTTAAAAAAGTAGGCATTCGCGAATTGCAGTCTATCCAAAGTCGTTATGAAAATGGGATGTCGCCAGCAGAACAAGTTCAACTAATACATGAACTTGAAGGTAAATTAACAGAAGATGAGGCAACTGCTTTAAAATATATCATTTATAACGAATTGTATAAGTAAACGAGAAATCCACATCGATCTGCTCGTTATAAATTTTAAGCGTTTTAAATAAGTTATCGATTTTTGAGATGGTTCACTTTAAATTCGAATTGAATTCTGTATGATATTAGTAAAGCATTGCTGATTTTGAAAGGAGAATTATTATGAACGCATACGAAGAATTTATGCAAAGTGTTTACAAACCGATGCGTGAACATTTAGTTTTTGCCGGTTTTACGGAATTAGTGACAGAGGAAGACGTACAAGGAAAGATGGATTCAATAGAAGGTACAGCTCTTATTGTCATCAATTCAGTTTGTGGATGTGCAGCGGGGCAAGCGCGTCCAGCTGTCATTGAAGCATTACAGGAGGTTGAACATCAACCAACGCATCTCTTTACTGTATTTGCGGGTCAAGATAAAGAAGCAACTGCAAAAATGCGTGAATACTTCCCGGAAGTGCCGCCAAGTTCACCATCCATTGCACTTTGGAAAGATGGCGAATTAGCCTATTTTATGCCTAGAGAAGAAATTGAAATCAATCAGATGGAAACGATTAAAGAGCACCTACTAGGAGTGTTGAAACAATTCATAACGGCGTAGAAACAATTATTACGACAGGTGGGAGACCGGATGAAGTATCCCGTAAATTAGCATTAGACGCTTCGATAGAACTGCAGTATAAGTTTGTTGAACGAAATAAGCGCTCCATTGCACGGTTGCAAAAGGACTGTAATAGTGCAGTCTTAGTAGCGGGACACAATCGATATGAATTGTATCGACAAGGGATGGAAAAGCCTTTTTTCTTTCATCCCAATTCTGCCGCATACCGCATGAAAAGATTATTAAAAGGTGACATGGACCCGCTTATTGGCGTTTCGGAATTGAAAGAAGGAGATTCATTTCTCGATTGTACGCTTGGACTTGCATCGGATAGTATAATTGCTAGTTTTACGGTAGGAGAGAAAGGTCGAATTCTAGGGCTAGAAGGAGACAAAGACGTTGCGTTTATCGTGGAAAAAGGGCTTAAAGCATTTCCGACTTCATTAGAAGAAATGCAGCATGCAATGCAACGAATTGAAGTAAAACAAATAGACGCCATTTCCTTTTTAGAGTATGAACAGGATTGTAGTTGGGACATCGTGTATATCGACCCGATGTTTAGTGCCCCGATAGATGAATCTTCTAATTTCACACCATTGCGACAAGTAGGTTTACTAGGTCAATTAAGTGAAAAGTGGATTGAAGAAGCTTACCGTGTCTGCAAACGACGTGTCATTATTAAGGATCATTTTAATTCTTTAGTTTTTGAGCAGTTTAAATTCCGACAGATTGTAAGACCGAACACGAAGTTTCATTTTGGTTACTTGTCGAAGGAATAAAAAAAGGCTATCTGGCTTTGGGTACCAAAGCCAGATAGCCTTTTTGTCTTGCTTCAGGCACTAGAAATTCGGGTCATAAGCTAGGTTGATTCCGCGACAAAGAGCACCACGCCACCACCCTATCTTATGCCTGTCCATCTGTAAGCGCCTTCAGTTTTTCTGTGATTAATGCGTGAAGTTTAGTGAGCATAGGTAAGCAAGTAGTCCGAGTAATCCAATACCCATTAATAGTGAAACATCCATCTGTAAAAACCTCCTTCAAAAAAAGGGCAATACATATTTATACTTTTATTGTACAATGAATAAGAGAAAGATGAAACCTTTTCACGGAAAATTCGTTACTATTTATGACAAAGATTGATAGAATATACATAATTAAAGGTGGGGTGCTTGGATGAGGTGGCTTCAAAAGTTTTTAATTGTAACCGTTGCATTTTTAACACTTGGAATTATTACGCCGACCCACGACATTTGGAATGGCCTCCAAGATAAAGGGAATACCAGGCAAGTAGGTCCAACTGTACAGTCGGATGAAGCGTACTTCGAGTTTACCGAATCAACGATAGTAAAAGAGACGCCTTCCATAGAAGACGTATTTATCGAAACAGCTCGTGAGTTATCTTACGAAAAGTTCGGTTCGAAAATCGGCCCGGTCATTGGTGATGAGTTCGATGAAGTGATTTTCCCGAAAATTGACGAAGTCATCCGCATGACGTTAAATGATGCTATCGAACCACAAATAGGACAACTAGCGATTAGCGAAAAACCTGCCGGTAATTATTCGGAAAAGATTTTTAATGTGTACGATAAGGATGAAGGAAAAGATTTGATTCTCTTTCACGTCAGAACGGATAAACGACCGCAAGACGGCTACTTTTTTAATTTCCATTACCACTTAGCGGATGATGATTTTACGAAACATTATTCATTAGGTGATATCTATTGGTCGAAAAATACACCTCCTAAATGGTTATCCTAACATTTGGGAGGTTTTTTGCACTCGATTTATTGGTTGATAATTCAAATTTTATGTTAAAAATGAATTGACGCTTTCGATCACGCAATCGATACATTTTATGAATTTGGTTTTACTATGTTAAAGCTCTCAAACTCTTCGCCAGTTGTTAGCAAAAGGCATACTTAGACGGTGCACATGTTTGCGAAGTGTTTAAAGAGTAGAAGAAGTTGTGACGATTGTGGATGATAAGCTTTTAGTCAGTTTATAGTTGCCTGGCAGGTGGAATAGATATAAAACACTGATTACGTTAGTTATGTGTGTATATAAATTAATATATAAGGAATTTCTGTTGATTGGAGTGCAGAGCGGCGACTCCGGAGGGATAAGCGTGACAGGTAAGACCCCACAGGAGCGTGTTTTTCGCGACGAGGAGGCTTACCGCACGCCCCTCGGAACGCGTCCGCTCGGAACGGAAATCAACATAGTTTAAGTGGTATTTTTAAAAAAGGAAATCTTCACTATCCAAGAGAAAACTCATGCTTAATTAGTACCCCAAAAAAACTTGACTAAAGCGTATAGACTTCAATAAGTGAAAAGTTGTATCTAAGTTGTTATACTAAAACTATTGTTAGGAGGATTTATCATGAAACAGTATTTAGAACTTTGTAAGTATGTACTTGATAACGGAGTACAAAAAGGAGATCGTACCGGAACGGGTACGTATAGCACATTCGGCTATCAAATGCGTTTCGATTTACAAGAAGGATTTCCTTTATTAACGACGAAAAAGACAGCTTTTCGTTTAATTACATCAGAATTATTATGGTTTTTAAAAGGAGACACGAATGTTAGAACATTGATTCAAGAACGCAACCCCATTTGGGATGAGTGGGCGTTCGAACAATGGGTAAACAGTGAAGAGTACACAGGACCAGATATGACGGATTTTGGACTGCGCGCAACAAAAGATGATGAGTTTGCAGAAGTTTATAAACAAGAAATGGATGCATTTAAACAGCGTGTGCTTGAAGATGAAGCATTTGCAAATAAATATGCAGATCTTGGCCCAGTTTACGGAAAGCAATGGCGTTCATGGGCGACAGAAAATGGTACAATCGACCAAATTAAAAATGTGATTGATAGTATTAAAAACAACCCGGATTCACGCCGCCATATTGTGACAGCATGGAACCCATCAGAAGTTGATGATATGGCATTACCGCCGTGTCATGCATTATTCCAATTTTACGTAGCAGATGGAAAGCTATCCTGCCAACTGTATCAGCGAAGTGCTGACATTTTCTTAGGCGTACCGTTTAACATCGCATCATATGCGCTATTAATTCATTTAATTGCATTGGAGTGCAATTTGGAAGTTGGTGAATTTATCCATACGTTAGGGGATGCGCATATTTATTCAAATCATGTAGAGCAAGTGAAAGAACAATTACAGCGCGAACCGAAAACTTTACCAACGTTACGAGTGAATATTGAGGGGAAATCAATTTTTGACTTAGAAACCAAAGATATTTCTGTCGAAGGTTACGATCCGCACCCTAGAATTAAAGCGCCGATTGCTGTTTAAAAGGAGAAAAAGTACAATGATTTCATTAATGGTTGCACATGACCCTAATCGAGTGATAGGGATAAATAATGATTTACCGTGGCATATTCCAGAAGACTTGAAGTACTTTAAAGAAAAAACGATGGGAAAAGCGATGGTAATGGGGAGAAAAACGTATGAGTCGATTGGACGTCCTTTACCAGGTAGGCTAAGCATTGTTGTTACGCGAAATAAGTCTTATTCGGCTGAAGGCGTTGTCGTTGCGCACGAATTAGATGAAGCCATTCAAAAAGCGAAAGAATATGCGGATGAAGTAATGATCATTGGCGGTGCTGAAATATTTAAGCTTATGATGGACATTGCGGACAGATTATATATTACAGAGGTACATGAACACTTTAAAGGGGATACATTTTTTCCGGAGTATACCGATGGTTGGAGACTAACAGACAAGTCGGAAGTGATGACTTCAAAAAATGGGACAACCTTTTCATATTTAATTTATGATAAAGAAAAATAAAAGAGGGGACGTGGCGCCCTCTCTTTTTTTTAAGTATATAACAAGACGCTAAAGTACATACAAGCGCCTCCTGCGATAACGAAGAAATGCCATATTGCATGGTTGTAAGGGATTCTTCTCCATGCATAAAAGATTGAACCAATTGTGTAAAATAAACCGCCACTAAGCAACAATAGAAATCCTGGAATCGTAATACTATGGATAAGTGGTTTTATGGCGATTAAAATAAGCCATCCCATGATGATATAAAAAACAAGTGAAACAAATTCATAGCGGTGAATAAAAAACACTTTGAATACAATTCCGAGGACGGCAAGTCCCCAAATGACACCAAATAATGACCAACCGAGGGCACCTTGGATGGAAATTAGTAGAAATGGTGTATACGTTCCGGCAATCAATATATAAATTGCGGAATGATCGAGAATTGAAAACATTTTTTTGAATTTCACAGGCATACTATGGAGGAGTGTACTCATTAGAAAGAGCAGAAGCATTGACACACCAAACACTGTATAACTGACAATCTCGAGAGCAGTTCCTGCCTCAATCCCTTTCAGTACTAACAGAAAGAATGCGGGTATTGTTAAAATAAATCCAAACCCGTGTGTAATTGCATTCCATAGTTCTTCTCTTTCAGTTTTATAATCAAACGCAGTATTCATATAGAAAACCTCCTGCCTAATATTATACAAATATATCTATAAGAAGACCACTTTTTTGAGAGGTGCATTTAGTTGAAATCTATTTATATTGTGACGGACTCAACAGCTGATTTGAATGAACAAGAGATTGAAAAATATGGTATCCATGTCGTGCCATTAACAATTCAAATTGACAATGAAACGTTTATTGATGGTGTTGACGTCAGACCAGATGAGTTTTTAAATTTAATGGCGAATGCCGAGGAGTTGCCAAAAAGTTCACAGCCGGCAGCAGGTGTCTTTAAAGAGTTATATGATGAACTTGGAAAAGACGGAAGCGAAATTATTTCAATACATATGACAGGCGGCATGAGTGGTACAGTGAAGTCAGCTGAGACAGCAGCAAATATGTCAGATGCTTCAGTAACCGTTATCGATTCGATGTACATTTCCCATGCTTTATCGTTTCAAGTAATTGAGGCTGCTAAAATGGCACAAGAAGGTCATTCGGTTGATGAGATTGTGAATCGACTCCAAGTAATTCGTAAACAAACAGCCCTTTACGTTGTTGTGGATAAACTCGATAACTTAGTAAAAGGCGGAAGAATTGGGAAAGGTCGAGCAATGATTGGATCATTATTAAATATTAAACCTATTGCCACCTTACAAGACGGTGTATATACGCCAGTGGCACAAGTAAGAAGTCATCGCCAAGTAGTCAAACATTTATTTAAAGCGTTTACTGAGCAAACTACTGGGAAAATAATACGTAAAGTCGGAATTTCACATGCCAACGGGCTCGCAATGGCAGAACCGCTAAAGAAAATGATTGAAGAAACTGGCATAAAAGACGTTGCACTTACTTTCACAACCCCAATTATTAGTACACATACGGGCGAAGGTGCTATAGGTTTTATGTTTTACACAGAGATCGAATAACTATAAAGTCATTTTGAAAACTATAATTGAATATTTTCACCCTGAAATATGCAGCATAACTGATTAAGCGCATATGCTAAAATTTAAGGAGTATAACGATTCTTAATTTAAGAAATGAGGAACAATAAGAATGAGAAAGTTGCTTATTATGATTGTCTTCTCCTCGTTATTGTTGTCGGGGTGTCATCCAGGCATATTCAAAAACCTCCCTCCAGTCAAAGAAAGGCCATATACAGCATTTGAAAAATGGGTAATTCCAGGAGTATTTATTCAGAAATCAATCTACGTGATTGGACTTGGTGATTCATTGACTGAAGGGATAGGCGATGAATTAAAAATGGGCGGCTATTTTGGACGCGTTACAACTGCGATGGCAGAGTGGCAAGGTGTCAAAGATGTTGAAGCGAATAACTTAGCCAAAAGAGGGAGAAGAAGCGATCAGCTTATCACTCAACTTGAAGGCCGTGACGTACAAGAACAACTTAAAAAAGCGGATATCATCTTGTTTACAATCGGTGGAAACGATGTTATGAAAATTGTGAAACGCGATTTATTTGAATTGAAAATCAATGCATTTAATGAAGAACTTTCCCGATTTGAAAAAAGATTGGATGAAATATTTGGTATAATTCGTGGACTCAATGGAAATGCCATCATTATCGTCGGGGGACTTTACAATCCATTTTCAATTGTAGCCGATGAGGCAACAGAATTCGATGAAATTCTGGAGGATTGGAACGATGCGATTGAAGTACGAACTGTGTTGGACGGTAAATCTTGCTTTATACCAGTTTCAGATTTGTTCTATTCAAATGAGAACATGGTTTATCATACGGATTTTTTCCATCCGAATGCGAAAGGGTATGTACAAATGGCAAATCGCTATATCGAAAGTATTGACAAGTGTAATCTATTTAAATTATCGGATGGAAACTTTGATATGTAGGGAGCTGGTCGAGTGAATCGTTGGAAAATAGGTTTTTTCTTATTGGCAGGGATTATCATCGCTGCAATTGTTTATTTGTTTATATTAATCGGCACATCTTCGGAATCCGGACCAGTTCCAAAAGCTAAGGATATAACTGGTGCTAGTAATACGTTAACAGTTAAAGCGACGAAGGAAGATTTTGAAGGGATTGCGAATACATATATTCGCAAAGCAATGAATAAAGAGCCACTTCCCGTTACAATGATTATTGAAGATGATATCATTCTATCGTCAGAACTTACCGTTTTTTCTTATACAGTGCCTGTGACGATGCATTTTGATCCAATTGTGCAAGAGGACGGGAATTTAATGCTGAAACAATCATCATTAGAAATTGCCGATTTGAACCTTCCGCCATCTACGGTTTTAAAGGTGCTTAGAGACTCTGTGAAGTTACCACCTTGGATGATTGTTCGGGTGAAAGAAGAAGAGATTTTTATCGACTTAAGTGGTTTACCAATTTCAGGGGATCTACAAGTGAAAGCAAAAGAATTCAACTTGAAAAAAGATGAAATTATTTTGGAGATTGTGATTCCAAGAGAATAAGGAGGCATTCAATTGACACGATCTATCGCAACATTTGCAGGTGGCTGTTTTTGGTGCATGGTAAAACCTTTTGATCGATATGATGGGGTTCAATCGGTTGTTTCGGGGTATACCGGCGGTGATATCGAAAATCCGTCTTATGAACTTGTTTGTACGAATACGACTGGTCATCGGGAAGCAGTTCAAATCACATTTGATGACAACATAATTTCTTATGAGGAATTACTTACCATATTTTTGCGTCAAATTGATCCTACAGACGCTGGAGGTCAATTTTTTGACAGAGGTGACTCGTATAAAACTGCAATTTATACACATTCTGAAGAACAACGACTTGCTGCAGAAAAATCCAAGAAGGAATTGGATGCAAGCGGGAAATTTAAAGAGCCCATTGCGACAGAAATATTACCAGCTAAAGCTTTTTATCCCGCAGAGGAAGGCCACCAAAATTACTATATGAAAAATCCGGCTCATTATAATCGTTATGCGATTGGGTCAGGCCGTGAACAGTTTAAGAAAATTAATTGGGGGGATGAAGCTTGAAACAAGACCTTAAAAACCGATTGACAGAGATGCAATATCATGTGACGCAAAAAAATGGAACCGAGCCACCCTTTCAAAATGAATATGATGCACACTATGAAGAAGGCATTTATGTGGATATTGTTTCTGGCAAGCCGCTCTTTAGTTCTAAAGATAAATATGATGCAGGTTGTGGGTGGCCAAGTTTTACCAAACCGATTGAAGATGCGGAAGTAACAGAGCACTTTGATGATTCCTTTGGCATGCGTCGAACAGAAGTAAGAAGCAAAACAGCAGATTCTCACCTTGGACATGTTTTCCCAGATGGACCAGGTGAAGCAGGATTACGGTATTGTATAAATTCAGCGGCTTTACGATTCATTCCTGCCGAGGACCTTGAAAGAGAAGGGTACGGGGAATATCGAAAGTTATTTTAAGGAGCAGTGACGATGAATAAATCGTTTTATCAATTCGTTTTATCGTTTCGCGGCGGCGGGAAAGAGGACGAAAGAGCAGTCTTTGCGGAGGAAATGTTTAATGATTTAAGTTTCCCCAAAGATGAAAGGGAGTACGATCTTCTTTCACGTTATGTTGAAGAGATGGCAAATGAACAAATGAAGCCCATCATTTTTGACGAATTGTATAAACTTTATGAAGAAAGAGTATTAAACCAATAATTGTTTCTAGATTGCAAAAAAGAGTCGATAAATGTATGATAATACAAGATAATGGAAAGTGAGGAATACTAAAATGAGTATACATATTAACGCAAAAAAAGGTGAAATTGCAGATACGATTTTATTACCAGGAGACCCGTTACGAGCGAAATATATTGCAGAAACATTTTTAGAAGATGTTACAAAATATAATGAGGTTCGTAATATGTTTGGTTACACAGGAACTTACAAAGGTGAGCGTATTTCCGTTCAAGGTACGGGAATGGGTGTTCCTTCAATTTCGATTTATATTACAGAGTTAATGCAAGAGTATGACGTTCAAAAGTTAATCCGTGTTGGGACATGCGGAGCAATTCAAAAAGACGTTCAACTACGCGATGTTATCATTGCACAAGGCGGTACAACAAATTCTACGATGAATAATATCATTTTCGATGATATTACGTATGCACCTATTGCAGATTTTGATTTACTTTTAAAGGCATATCAAACTGGTATTGAAAAAGGATTAAATTTAAGAGTTGGAAATGTTTTCACTGAAGATCTATTTTACAATGAGTTTTCCGACCATGAAAAATTAGCACAATACGGTGTGCTCGCTGTAGAAATGGAAACTTCTGCACTTTACACGCTTGCTGCTAAGTTTGGTCGTCAAGCACTCTCTATTTTAACTGTAAGTGACCATATTTTAACTGGCGAAGCAACTTCTGCGGAAGAACGTCAATTGACATTCAATGATATGATTGAAGTAGCACTTGACGCAGCAATCCAAAAATAAAAGGACTAGAGGCCGCTATTAGGCGGCCTTCTTCTCTTATATAAAAAGAAAAGGTGGGGGATGAGATGGACGAAAAAGAGAACCAAAATCGTGACGTTGTTGATGCGAACAAGCCACCTGCCAAACGTTACATCCAATTAAAACCATTCTCTTTTGTTATGCTGGTGTTTGGACTCATACTAATAACAGCTGTCATTACATTTTTTATTTTAACGACAGGCGAAGATAAAGTTGTTGAAGTTGTCAAGCCACAACAACAAGTTCCTGCTCGTCAAGAGTTTCAAAAGTTTTTTGAAGCATATGATGAGATGAAAAATAATTATTTTGAAGATGTTGATGAACAATTAGTCATCGATGGTGCTATTAATGGAATGATTGACGCACTTGGGGATCCATATTCCGATTATTTGAACGAAGATGAAGCACGCCAATTAAATGATAGTATTTCTTCAAGTTTCGAAGGAATTGGTGCCGAGATTCAAGAACAAGACGGCTATATTGCGGTCGTTTCCCCTATTAAAAATTCTCCAGCTGAGAAAGCTGGGCTGTTACCGAGAGACAAAATAACTGCAGTAAATGGAGAAAGTATTCAAGGGATGTCTTCTTCAGAAGCAGTCCTGTTAATTCGTGGAGAAAAGGGAACGCCTGTAACATTAACGATTATTCGTACTGGGCTCGATGATCCAATGGAAATAGAAATTATTCGTGATGTCATTCCAATTGAAACGGTTTATTGGGATTTAGATGAGGACGGGATTGGTCACGTCCATATTACAAGTTTTTCAATGGGGACATACGATGAGCTTCTTACCGCGCTCGATGAAATGGAAGAAGCAGGATTAAAAGGACTTGTTGTCGATGTAAGACAAAATCCAGGCGGTACGTTAGATGGAGCAATAGATATATCCAACCTTTTTGTTGAAAAAGGAAAAAATATATTACAATATCAAGGGAAAAAAGGAAAAGCTCAAGTTTTCAGTGCGTCTAGTGGTAGGAAAGTGGACGTACCTGTGTCCGTTATTATTGACGATGGAAGTGCATCCGCCTCTGAAATACTAGCAGGCGCATTGAGTGAGTCCTCCGACATTCCACTTGTCGGTATAACGACTTTTGGGAAAGGAACGGTCCAATCCCCAAAAGATTTACCAGATGGGTCTAACTTAAAATTAACAACGGCAAAATGGTTGACACCAAATGGCAATTGGATTCATAAAAAAGGGATTAAGCCAGATTTTGAAGTCCCTTATCCGGATTATGCGATGTTACCATTTCTAAATCCGTCTATCGAAATGGAAGAAGGCATGGTATCCACTACAATTGAGTCGGCTGAAAAAATGCTAGAAGCTACAGGGTACAATCCAGGTGTCGTTGACGGTCTATATGATGCGGAAACAACAAATGCAGTTAAAGCATTGCAAGCGGACTTGGATATCGAAATTACGGGAGTATTAACCGGTGACACAACATTTGGCTTAATGAATAAGTTACGTGAGAAAATTGAAAATGATGATCCTCAACTAATAAAGGCAAAAGAGCTATTGCTTGAAAAATTAAAGAAATAAATTGTTAAATATGCCACGCGTTCTGCCACTAAGGGCGGGACGCTTTTTTCAAAGGCAAACTAGGAGGAGCACAATATGATTGACGTTTATTTATTTAGCGGTTTTTTAGGAAGCGGAAAAACTTCACTCTTATTAAATGTGATCAAACAATTAAAGGATGAAAATAAAAAACCTGCTGTATTTATGAATGAATTTGGGGACTTACCTGTAGATTCTAAAGCAGTTGAAGGGGAAGTGCCTTTAAAAGAATTACTTGACGGTTGTATTTGCTGCAGCGGCGCTGAGAAGACAGAAGCCCAGTTACAGGGCCTTCTCCTTGAAAATGAAGATATCGATGTTATTTTAATCGAAACGACAGGGGCTGCTCATCCAGTAGAAGCGTTAGATGCTGTCTATTCACCATTATTTGCTGATCGCTTGCAAGTTAAAGGGATTATTACAGTAGTCGATAGTAAACTCTGGTTGAATCGCAATCAGTTGTCGCCGCGAATTCGTGCGTTATTTATGGAACAAATTAAACATGCTCATATTTTACTAGCGAATAAAGCAGATTTATTAACAGATGAAGAACTTGCTAATGTGACAATGGAGCTGCCTCACTTAAACGCAACTGCACCGATTATACAAACAATTAATGGCAAAATGTCATTTACTCATATTGAAAAAATGCTTCAAAAACCTAAAGCGAAAGTGAATAAAGACATTGTCTCAGGCGCTGGATTGCCACTGTCTTCAAAGTTAATGACATTTACGGAAAGTGTAGAGATGGAAGCATTTGAAAACTGGGTGAAATCTTTACCGGACACTGTCTATCGAATGAAAGGATTTGTACCAGTAAAAGGGACTAGAAATCCATATTTATTTCAATATGCATACGGAATGGTTCATTGGATGCCAGAATATATCCAAATGGAACCACGTTTGGTCATTATTGGTGAAGACATTGACGCCATTCATTATCCGTCGTAAGATTTATTTATCGTGAAAAACCTATTAACATTAGGTTTTTGGCGAGAAATGCTAGTTTTGTCAACCCGTATTTTCATGAAAAAAAATGATGGATAACCAATCGTATCCAATTTATCTACTTATAATCTCCTTTCCTATCAGTTTTCCATCCTAACTGGTTTTGTTGGTAAAACTATCCGCTCAATCGAAAATCATAGACGTTATGATAGATTGCGAAGGGAGGAGTTAAAGATGAAAAAATCGATTGCAGTCATCTTACTCGGTTCGGCACTATTATTACCGAACAATTCGAAAGTAGAAGCTTCATATTCTGATAAGGCGGTACAGGTTCACAAAGCACAGCAAATTACTTGTGTAGAATGGGATGGGAAACAATACGATTTTAACAATCTATTGAACAAAAATGATAAAAATCTTTCATTCTATTATAATTTGATTAACTTTGTAAATAAATATGCAAAATCGCCAAACCTAGTACCAACTAAACCGGCAGAAGAAGTAAGTAAAGAAGAAACACCAAAAGCTGTAGAGGCACCTGAGGTTAAGGCGCCACAAGTTGAGGAGACTCCTAAAGTGGAAGAAACTCCTGAAGTTGTAGAAAAACCGGAAGTTGAAAAAGCTCCTGAAAAAGAGCAAGTTCCTGAGAAACCTTCAACACCAGAAGCAACACCAACGCCAACAGTTCCAGCACCAACACCAGAACAACCTGCAAAGCCGGTTGAAGAGGCTACACCAAATGCTTCTATTTCTGCCATTGAACAAGAAGTATTAAACTTAACAAATGCAGAAAGACAAAAAGCAGGTCTTGCACCATTACAAATTGATCAGAAGCTTATGGACTCAGCACGTGCGAAATCTAAAGACATGTCTGTTAATGGATACTTCTCACATACTAGCCCTACATACGGTTCACCATTTGACCAAATGAAATCATTCGGTGTTACGTATCGTTCAGCAGCTGAAAACATTGCAATGGGTCAACGTTCAGCGCAAGAAGTAGTAAAAGCTTGGATGGAATCTCCAGGCCATAGACAAAACATTTTAACACCAAACTTTACCCATATCGGTATTGGTTATGATGCGAATGGTAATTACTGGACACAACAATTTATACAAAAATAACAATCAATCAGCAATTCCTTTCTCTAATAAGAGGGAGGAATTGCTTTTTTGATATTTATAGTTAACATAATAATATTATGTTATCTATAGTGGCTGTTAAATTTGAGGGAAACGTGTTTTCGGGATGTTGGACATTTAAATGCAAAACCTCCCACTTCTATAAACTAGAAGTGAGAGGTTGCTGTTAATTTATAAGATGTTTATTTTGAATATGACGAAGTCGGAAAGATAATGTGATGGCACCAACTGTTAATCCAGTGATCAGTCCAATCCAATAGCCGTAAGGTCCTAAATGTGTGAAGGTTGCCATTGCGTATCCTACCGGCAAACCAATGACCCAGTAAGAAACAATGGCCATAATAAAAGTAATATTGACATCTTTATAGCCTCTTAAAGCACCTTGGACGGGCGCTTGTATCGCGTCAGATAGTTGAAAGAAGGCTGCATAAATAAAGAAATGAATCGACAATTTTATAATATCTATGTCATTTGTATAAAGCCCCGCGATTTGTACGCGGAATAAGAGTAATATAGCAATTGAAATAAAGCTAAATAAAACCGCAACAACGATACTTAAATAACTGTATTTTTTCGCATCGAGATATCGACCTGCTCCAATTTCTTGTCCGACAAGAATCGTCGTCCCCATTGAAATGCTTAACGGAATCATATATAGCAATGAAGTGAAATTTAAGGCAATTTGATGAGCTGAAATAATGGCTGTTGAATAATTTGCCATGAGCAAAGTCACGACGGAGAAGATGCTTATTTCAACAAAAATTGAAATCCCCATCGGAACGCCAATCACTAAGATTTCTTTCCATTTCTTAAATGAAATTTTTCCCCACTGCTTAAACAGATTAAATGAAAGAAATGGTCCGAATTTCGAAGCAGTCGCACAAGCAATTAAAAATACGAGCCAATAGGTGATTGCTGAAGCATACCCAGCTCCAGCGCCTCCTAGTTCAGGAAAACCGAAACGACCGTAAATTAGTAAATAGTTCAACACGACATTTATCGGTGCGGATAGCAGAATAATTGCCATTGAAACACGCGTCTCGCCTAATCCATCGAAAAAAGACCGTAAAACTGCATAGCCAAAAAGTGGAAGAAGACCTAAACTCATTCCGAATAAATATTCCGAAGCGACAATTCTAACTGGCTCTTCAAGCGGCATTGCATTTAAAATAGGTGCAACAGCAAATTGTATGATTAAAAAAACAATTGCAGAAAGCGCAACAGACACGTAAAGTCCTTGTTGGACAGACGGTCGAACTTCGCCGTGGTTTCTAGCTCCAACATGTTGGGCAATAATTGGCGTGAGCGCCATTAAGATTCCCGCTAGCCCTGTATAGACAGGTACCCAAAATGACGACCCAATCGTTACACCTGCAAGATGGTATGTATCGTAGCGTCCAGTCATAAGAATATCAAAGAATGAAATCATATACATTGCGATTTGGGTGATTAAAATGGGCGTAATCACTCTCACCATATTTTTTGATTTGTTTTTTGAAATTAAAGCTGTGTTCATCTATCAATTCACCTTTCATTAGAGACTCGAATAGTAGTGTAACATGAATTCTTTGGTATACTAGTGAATGGCTTAAAAATATTTAACTTCATGCGCAAAAAAGTTACACTATATATAGGTAACGAAATGAATGCTCAAAGCATAATAAATTAGATTAGACGAGGTGA